>JBKHAV010000006.1:0-54686 GCA_046542715.1 Desulfovibrionales bacterium | reverse complement strand
TAGATCCCCGGCTCCAGCCCATCCCCGTGGTTCCCGCCGCCCATTACTTTTGCGGGGGGGTGCTCGTGGACCTGCACGGCAGGACCACCCTGAACGGGCTCTACGCCGGTGGGGAGTGCGCCTGTACCGGCGTTCACGGAGCCAACCGTCTGGCCAGCACCTCGCTTCTCGAAGGATTGCTGTGGGGCTGGTCCATCGGTCAGGACATTGCCAAGCAGGCGAAAGGCCCCATGAAATTGAACCAAAAACTTCAAAACGCCATTCCCGACTGGGTCAGTCCGGGAAACGACCGGAACGAAGACCCGGCGTTGATTGCCCAGGACTGGGCCACGATACGAAATACCATGTGGAATTACGTCGGCATCACCAGAACGACACCTCGTCTCCAGCGCGCCTTCGAAGACCTCCGCGGCCTGAACAAGCGGCTGCACGACTTTTACCGCGAAACCCCCATCAGCAAGCCCCTGGTGGATCTTTTCCACGGTTGTCAGACAGCCTATCTCGTCACTCTGGCAGCCCTGCGCAATCCGACCAGTCAGGGATGCCACTACCGCGCGGATTAAGATTCATTTTGGCTTCTGCATCACGAAAAAAGCCGCTTCCAACTTGGAAGCGGCTTTTTTCGTTCGTGTGCTGTCTGCCAGTTTTTAAGGCGCAGCAAGGGCCTCCTCGTCCTCTTCGATAACCTGCGGCTTGAATCCAAGGAGAATCGGACTGGCAACATAAATGGAGGAATAGGTGCCCACCGATATGCCCACAAGCAGAGCCAGAGCAAAGTCATGGATCACCCCGCCGCCAAAGAGATAGAGACAGAACACCACGATCAATGTGGTGCCCGAAGTGAGAATCGTCCTGCTCAGGGTCTGGTTGATGCTGATGTTGATCGTTTCGGCGAGTGACGGCGATATCTTGGACCTGAGGTTCTCACGAACCCTGTCAAAAACGATGATGGTGTCGTTGAGGGAATACCCGATAATGGTCAGCAGGGCCGCGACAATGGTCAAATCGAATTCTTTGTTCATCAGCGAGAACAGCCCCACCGTGATCATGACGTCGTGGATGATCGCCACTATCGCGCCCAGGGCGAAGTTGAGCTTCAGATACCAGCACAGCCCCAGGGTAATGAGCATGGCCGCCAGTATGAGACCGCCGACAGGCAGGTTGACCAGACCCAGGAGGTAAATCCCCGTGGCCAGACCGCCGGCCATGATTGCAGCGGCAAACCACCGCTGTTCAAAGCGTCCGGATATGTAAATAGCGATGAGCAGCACCGCATAAAAAAGCGCTTCCAGTGCCTTGGTCCTCAGGTCCGCGCCTACTTTGGGACCGACCATCTCCAGCCGTTGAATCTCGTACCCGCGGTCTGGGAGATTGGTCTGAAGCGCTCCTTCCATGAGTTCACGGACCTTGACGGGTGTGAGATCCTCAGCTGAGGTGCGGACCAGATACTCATTATCCAGATCGATTCCGAAACGCTGAATGACCAGCCCTGAAAGCTCCACATCCTCCATGGCGGATTTGAATTCATTGAGTTCGATATCCTGCTCGAACTTCACCTGCACGATAATGCCGCCGGCAAAGTCGATCCCGTACTGGGGGCCCCCCTTGAAAACAAGGGAGAAGATACCCAGGAGCAGAAGTGCGGCGGAAAGGCCGTAAGCCCATTTGCGCAACCCGATGAAGTTGATGTTCGTATCAGGCTTTATGATTCTCAGTCCCATTGCTCGCGTCTCCCTAGATGCTCAGTTGAGCGCCTTTGCGCTTCATGGTCCACAGATCGAAAAAGATCCTGGAAACAAATATTGCGGTGAACATGGAGGCCAGAATGCCCAGGGAGAGTGTTACCGCAAAACCGCGTACCGGCCCCGTCCCGAACTGATAAAGGATGATGGCCGCAATGATCGTGGTCACGTTGGCATCCAGAATCGTCAAGGTGGCCCGCCCGTACCCTTCGTCCACAGCCTTTCGGACGGGCATTCCACTGCGCAGTTCTTCCCTGATTCGCTCGAAGATGAGCACATTTGCGTCGACAGCCATACCTATGGTCAAGATGATGCCCGCGATGCCGGGGAGGGTCAGGGTTGCTCCGAACGCCGCCAGGCCGGCCATAATCAGGATGATGTTCAGGACAAGAACAAAGTCGGCCACTATTCCGGCGAAGCCGTAATACAGGACCATGAAGAGAAGGACCAGGGCGCCGCCCAGCAGCGCGGACATGACGCC
Organism: Desulfovibrionales bacterium; assembly: GCA_046542715.1. GTDB lineage: Bacteria > Desulfobacterota > Desulfovibrionia > Desulfovibrionales > JBKHAV01 > JBKHAV01. Next base: position 52,463 of record JBKHAV010000006.1, on the reverse strand, counting down.
CTTGTCAATGGACTCCTGCCCCAGGGAGGGACCCACGGTGCGCTCTTCCAGGATGTTCACCGGTGCAGGCAATGCTCCGGCACGAAGGACGATGGCCAGGTCCCGGGCTTCTTCATCGGTGAACTGCCCAGAGATGCTTGCCTGCCCCCCGGTGATCTTTTCCTGAATCACCGGGGCGGAGTGAATCTTCCCGTCCAGTACGATAGCCAATCGCTTCTTGACATTGTCTCCGGTTACCCGTTCGAAAATCCGCGCTCCCCGATTGTTGAAGCTCAGACTCACGTAAGGTTGACCGAATTCGTCGTACACCACCCGCGCATCGGTGATGTATTGTCCGGTGAATGCGGCTTCTTTCTCAACAACCAGGGGATCACGAATGATCTCCCCGGCCGGAGTGGTCCGCTCCATGAACGCCAGTTCCGATCCAGGTGGCAGGATGCCGTTCAAGGCTTTCTGGATATCAGCCGTGTCGTCCACGACCTTGAACTCGAGATGCGCGGTCTGACCGATAATGGCGATAGCCCGTTCCGTGTCGCTCAATCCAGGCAACTGGACCTGGATTCTTCCGCCCTCCTGCTTTCGTATGTCGGGCTCTGCCACTCCGAACTGGTCTATCCGGTTGCGGATGGTCTTCACCGCCTGATCAATGGTGAGCCTTGCCAGTTGTTCCCTGTACTCCTGGATGAGACCGAGAACCACAATTTCCTTGTCATCTTCAGCCTGGCGGGTGTCAAGGATGCGCACGTTGGGGTACTGGTTGTCCAGCAACTGCCGCAGTTGATCCCTCTGCTCGCCCTTGAGCAAAAGAACTTCAAGGGTCTCCTGTCCTGTAATTCTGGGCCGCAGCAGCAAAATCTTCTCTTCCCTGGCCTGGTCCCGCAGTTCCTGCCCAAGCTGAGCAAGGGAGTTGGAAACAGCTTTATCCACGTCCACTTCAAGGGTCAGATGAATCCCTCCCTTGAGATCAAGACCGAGATTGATGACATCGTCGGGAAGGACCTTGCCCAGAGGGGAGGTCCTAAATGATTCAAAAGAGGGGAGAACGTAAAAAACTGCAAGAACCGTCACCAGGACGGCCACAAGAATTCTCCAACGAAGAGCGACCTTCATGTGTACTTATCCCTTTGGCAAGTTTGATTGCTCCGAAAGATCTTCGTTATGAAATCTTGCGGAGCATTGGCGGGAGCAGGCTCAAATCCAACCGGATCGTCAGACTATCAGTCTTTTTCCTTTTTGCCTTCTCCACTGGACGTGGGTTCTGCAAGACCGGACACAAAGCCGCGATTGATCTTGACCTTGTTGTCGTTTCCAAGATCCACTGTAAGCACATCCCCGTTCACAGCAGTGATTCGGCCATAGAAGCCTCCACCGGTCAAAATATAATCACCCTTCTTCAAATTGCTCAGCAATTCCTTGTGCGCTTTTGCTTTTTTCTGCTGAGGCCGAATGAGCAGAAAATAGAAAATGGCGAACATGATGATCAGCGGCAGGAATGCGCCGATCGGATTTCCTCCGCCTCCATTTGCCCCTTGTGAAGGTGCCATGGCGTATGCAACTGAATCCCAGAACATAGATCCTCCTCAATTCAATTTTACCGATGATGAAAAGTCTCGGGGCATATAAACCAATGCGCTGAAAAAGAAAAGGCGGGCAGGTGCCCGCTGTGCAAAAATCTGCCTCCTTGAACCCTCTCTGCCGTTGCCGGCCAGGGAAGGCAAGCAGACCTAGCTATTTACCCCAGAATTCCGCTCGTTCTTTGTACGTTTCCTGGAACCTCTTCAACTCCTGCTTCTCGTCTTCGGACCTGGCCAGATGCTTGACCTTTTCAAGATGGAACCCTGTCATCTTTTGATCATTGCTGTACAGCGACGAGTAGGCCAAATGAAGATGGGCCTGAAAGGGATCGCCCTTCTTTCCCTGAATACGACCCATATAGTAATGAATTTCCGGATCCTCTGGAATGGTGCGCATGACACGCTGCATATACGGCAGGGCCTGCTCGGTCCGATCCGTTTCTGACAAAAGCCTTGCGTAATAGAACATGGCCATCAGATCTTTCGGGTTGCGAAGGACAGCTTCATTGAGCAGTTTCTCCGCCTGGTCGAACTTTCCCTGGAGAAAGTACGAACTTCCCGCCTCTCGCAAAAACAGGGAATCCTTCCCCCCGCAGGAGAGGGCCTGCTCAAATGCCGCATTGGCGTCGTTCACCCGGTTGAGCCTGTCCAGAGCGATGGCCCGACCCAGTGAGGAAAGACACGGATCTGTCTGCTGCTCCTCCTTTTGGAAATGGAGAAGCGCCTCGTTTGCATCCGTATACCGTGCCCTGAGAATCGTCTGGATTCTGCGCAGCTTATCATTTCCAGAAGTCCTGGACGTGATGGAGTCAGGATAGCGCCCAATGCGTTGGTACAGGTATTCGATCCGCTCTTCCACATCAGGGTGGGTGGACAAGTAGGCAGGCAGGCTTCCTCCGCTCAACCACCTTTTGCGTCTGATCTTCTCAAAGGATTCAGGAAGACCCTGCGGACGATATCCCGCCTCGACAAGATAATTTATCCCAACCTGATCGGCTTCACGTTCATCCTCCCGGGAATATTTGAGATACGCGCTCTGCCCTCCGGCAAGTGCCCCGTACATCATGGCGCTTCCGGCATCACCGGGTCCGAGAAGTGCCCCGGCAAGGACTCCGAGCATACTCCCGATGTTGATGAGTTTCGCCCGTTCCATGTGCCGTGCAATATGCCGCTGGGAGATATGAGCAAGCTCATGGGCCAGAACGCCGGCCAGTTCAGATTCATCTTCCACGTTCAGGATCATCCCCGTAAAAACGTAGAGATATCCCCCCGGGGCCGCGAACGCGTTCATGGCGTTATTGCGGACCACGCCGGATTTGATGGGGAATGGCTGAGGCGGCATGGTCTGGACGAGTTCGTCCACGATAGTGTTGATGTACCCGGTAATTTCCGGATCATCTACAAGGGGAAAGCTGGAGCGGATGAGGACTCTGAATTTCTCACCCAGCTCAACTTCATCCTTCAGGGAAAACTCTCCAAGAAGGGATGCCTCGACCTGTCCTGTGCGGCCGGGAAATCCGTTAGGGGGAATGATCATGGCCAGGCAGAGGAAAACACATAGAATATGCTTCACGTCAGGGTATCCCGATGGATAAGTCGTTGCCGATCCGTTCTGACATCCATCATCACAGATAGGCTCCCCAATACTGCCGGTCAAGTCTTGACGGGACAGATTGCGTCGGCATCGATGAACTCGTCCCCAACGGGAACGGCGGCTGGACGATGCTACCGGTTCATCATGTCAAGAAATACCTGATTGCTCTTGGTGCTCTTCATTTTGTCGAGGAGAAAATCCATGCTGTCGATGGAGGACATGGGTGACAGGAGTTTTCTGAGAATTATGACCCGGTTCAGGACATCCTCATGCAGGAGCAGTTCTTCCTTCCGCGTGCCTGAGCGGTTGATGTCGATCGCGGGAAAAACACGTTTGTCGGCAAGATGACGGTCCAGATAAATCTCCATGTTTCCCGTTCCCTTGAACTCTTCGAAAATGACCTCGTCCATGCGGGAACCGGTATCGATCAGCGCCGTGGCGATAATAGTCAAACTGCCGCCTTCTTCAACGTTTCGCGCGGCTCCGAAAAACCGTTTCGGACGTTGCAGGGCATTGGACTCGAGGCCGCCCGAGAGCACCCGGCCGGATGATGGGGTTACGGCGTTGTAGGCCCGACCGAATCTCGTGATGCTGTCCATGAGAATAATGACGTCCATTTTGCGCTCAACCAGCCGTTTTGCCTTTTCCAGCGCCATTTCGGCCACCTGCACATGCCGCTGGGGGGGCTCGTCAAATGTGGAGCTGATGACTTCGGCTTTGACGGTGCGCTCCATATCGGTGACCTCTTCCGGCCGTTCGTCGATCAGCAGGACGATCAAAAAGGCGTCAGGGTGATTGGTCGTGATGGAGTTGGCAATGCTCTGCAGGAGCATTGTTTTTCCGGTTCGGGGAGGAGCGACGATGAGCCCGCGCTGACCGCGTCCGATCGGCGTTAGCAGGTCGATGATCCGCGTGGAATAATTTTCCGCTCCGTTTTCCATGAGGAAGCGCTGATCAGGATAGATAGGAGTGAGATTATCGAAAAGGATCAGATTTTTTGAGGCTTCCGGATGGGCAAACCCGACTTCCTCAACCCTGAGCAGTGCAAAATAGCGTTCTCCCTCTTTTGGAGGCCGGATCTGGCCTGAGACAACATCCCCTTTTCGAAGACCGAATCGGCGTATCTGCGAAGGTGACACATAGATGTCGTCAGGGCCAGGCATATAGGAATACATAGGTGATCGAAGAAAGCCGAAACCATCCGGTAAAACCTCCAGAACGCCTTCCCCGTATATGGAGCCGTTCTGGGAAGCGCAGGCCTGAAGAAGAGAAAAGATAAGTTCCTGTTTCCGCAGACTGCTTGGGTTCTCGATGTCATACTCTTTAGCAAGACGCATGAGTTCTGACATACTCTTCTTCTTAAGCTCGGATAAATTCATCGTACGACCTCATGATAAGTGATTACATCCAGGATATATCAAAATCCTCGAAAAAGTGAACTGATTCTGTAAAAAATACAGGAGAAGAATAAGACAATGGGAGTTAAAGCAATTGATCGACAAAAAACTTCCAGTCCGAGCGCATTACAGCTCAGTAACGGATATTCCTCGCAATAAAGAGTTCCGACGTAATTGCTAATAAATCTATGTAAATTTCAATAAACTTACCGCAGATTGGGAGATTGGATTAAAGAAAGATCAACAGATGTGAAATCATAGAATGAATCCAATATCGTGATTCTTAAATAGCTAAACAAAAAAAAAACGAATTGCAAGGACTATTCACCATTTTTTTTCAAAACATCGGCAAAGGTATCTTCAATCCGAGTTTTTATCGTGTCCTGATCCTCTCCTAACGCAAAGGAAAGTTCCATACTGATAAGGCCCATTGCCTGCTCAAGCAAGCGCCGTTCCCCAAATGAAAGTTCCTTGTCTTTGCCGATGAGAATAAGTTCCTTGAGGACATAGGCAACCTCCGAGAGATCTCCGCTTTTAAGTTTTTCAGAGTACTCCCGGTAGCGGCGGTTCCAGTTCTGTCCTGAATACCCGGTAAAGTCCGACCGGTTTTCCAGTGACTGGAGAACCTGGTTCGCCTCATCGGGTGAGCAGACGGAACGAAGGCCCACGTTTTCCGCATTGCTCACCGGGACCATGAGGGTCACTCGGTTGCTGAGAATACGGACGATATAAAAATCGGCTTTTGATCCGCCGATTTCCTGTTGCTCTATTCCTTCGACCTGACCGACCCCTTGCGCGGGGTAGACCACCAATTCCTTCACGGAAAACACTATTTCCTCCAATGCCGATTGTGGGAGTGCGAGCTAAAAAACTGAGAAAACGGGGGTTCTTCTCAAGCGCACCACTAAAGCAAAATATATCAAATGGAAAAAATAGTCCATGCTGAGTCTCACAACCGCAACAGCTCATGGTAGGGAAAAGGTAGCCGCCTTGTGCACGGCTGCATCAAAACCCTCAACGCAAAAATGCAGCACGGATTCAGCACCGGCTTGGATCACTTTTGCGGCGATTTTCTGCTCATCCGGTGTAAATGCAGTGAGCACATATCGAGATATGTCCCCACCCCCTTCCGGACGACCGATTCCCAGACGCAAACGATAAAAATCCCGGGAACCTAAACATGCGGCTATGGACTTGAGCCCGTTATGCCCTGCAAGCCCCCCTCCAAATTTGAACCGAAGCCGCCCCAGTTCGAAATCGAGTTCATCATGAACGACGAGGATCTGTTCCGGTTCGAAAAAAAATTTGCCGGCAATCTTGGCCACGGCATGCCCGCTGAGATTCATGAATGTTTGCGGTTTGGCCAGGAGCCATTCTCCGGTGGGAGTCCGACACGTCCAGAGACGGTATTCGCGTTCTTCGCGAAGCAAACCGCATTGGGTCGGGCAATCTGCACCACTGCCCGAAAGCAGGGCATCCACGACCATAAACCCAATATTATGCCGGGTATTCTCGTATCGTCTGCCGGGATTTCCAAGCCCCACGATCAGGCCAGCGTAAGCCATATCCGTAGTAACTGATGAAACATTGCGGTGAATTTCAGGAGGGAATGAAAAGGGGACCTTTAGGCCCCCCGGATTCCTTCAGGCCTACTCCTCTTCCGCAGTCCCTTCTTCTACGGCTGCTGCCGTTGCGGCTTCTTCTTCCGCAGCTTCCTCAGCGGCTTCTTCCTTGTCCAGAGTGGACGGCGTCACCCCGGCAATGGTGAAGTTTTCCTCGAAAATGGGGGTTACCCCTTCGGGGAACTGGATTTCTTCGATGTGAATGGCGTCATTCATTCCAAGGTGGGAGATGTCGATCTTTATGGATTCAGGGATTGCAGAGGGCATGCAGCTCACTTCGAGAGTGTCCCTGTAGAGATTGAAAATACCGCCCGCTTCTTTTCCCTTTGGCTCTCCCTGAACCTCGACAGGAACATAAAGCCGGATCTCGTGGGTGAGGTCCAAACCGTAAAAATCCACATGCTCGATAAATGGTTTGATCGGGTGGTGCCGCAGTTCCTTGATCAAAACGGGCTTGGTCACGGTTTTGCCGCCGTCATTGATCACAAGATCAAAGACCATGCTCGACTTGACCTTGGAGAAGAGCTTCTCCAGAGGAATATTGGCAACCTGCACCGGGATATTCTCCCCTTTTCCATCGTAAAAGATCCCTGGGACCAGCCCCTGTGCGCGCAAGCGCCTGTTTGAGCCTTTCCCGGTATCCTTGCGGGCTTCTACGGCGATCTGTAACTGCTCGGGCATGACTGACTCCTTATCTTCTCAATAATGTTTACTTCTTGAAATATCTCGCAATGTCGCCCCTGTGATCAAGGGCTATTCAAAAAGAACAGACACGGAGGATTCCGTGTGAATATTGTGGATGGCCTTGGCCAGCAGGCTGGCCACAGTGAGAACTTTGATCTTGTTCACGCTTTTTGCCTCTTCGCGCAGGGGAATGGTGTCGGTGACGATGACCTGCGAATAGGCGGATTCGCTCAAACGCTGCACTGCCGGCCCTGACATGACCGGATGCGTTGCACAGGCAATGACATCCTTTGCCCCGTTGTCCCGGAGGATTTTCCCCGCCTCGCAGATGGTTCCGGCCGTGTCGATCATATCGTCAACAACAATGGCCACCTTGTCCTTGACCTCGCCGATGACATTCATGGCCTGGGCCTTGTTCGGGGCGTCCCTGCGCTTGTCGATAATGGCCAGTCCGCACTTGAGACGTTTGGCATACGCCCGGGCCCTTTCCGTTCCTCCGGCATCAGGGGAGACAATGACCATCTCTCCATCAAAACCGCGGACATATTCAATAAGAACTTTCGAGGCATAGAGATTGTCCACCGGGACATTGAAAAACCCCTGGATCTGTCCGGAATGCAGATCGATTGTCAGCAATCTGTCCATGCCCGCCACCGTGAGGAAGTCAGCAACCAGCTTTGCGCTGATCGGAACCCTGGGAACCACCTTCCTGTCCTGCCGCGCATAGCCGTAGTACGGCACTACCGCAGTAACTCTTGCTACACTGGCCCGCTTCAGGGCATCGAGCATCAGCCCCAGTTCCATGAGATTGTAGTTCACCGGGGCACAGGTGGGCTGCACAACGAAAATGTCGCCCCCCCGCACATTATCCCCCATCTCGATCCGGATCTCACCATCGGAAAAGGTCTCGACCAGTGCTGGGGTCAGGCTGCTCCCGAGGTGATCACATATTGCTCTGGACAGATCGGGATTTGCCGTACCGCTGACGATCTTCAATTCACCTCGACCAGACATGAATAATTCCTTCAGGGATAAAGTGGCTGGGGTGGAAGGATTCGAACCCTCGAATGACGGGACCAAAACCCGTTGCCTTACCGCTTGGCTACACCCCAGTGCTCAAAATTGATGCACGAAATGGCTGATCTTTCGGCTCTCCAACCAGTGTCGCGCCGGGGCACTGTGCTGTGGTTCCCGAAACAATGCGACCAAGGCGGCCCCGGACCCGCTCATGACGCAGGCTGCTGCTCCGAATCGGAGCATCGCAAGCTTCAGGTTCCGGAGTTCGGGAAAAAGGGGAAACACCGCTGGTTCAAAATCGTTGAAGAGCACAACCTCTGAAATGCAGAGGGGTTTCTTATCCATCCCATATGTCCTTGTCAAGGAACGACCTTTCCCCGGAGGAAGTTTGTCCCAGGCGTGATAGGCATCAGCCGTTGAAACATGCACCCCCGGACAGATCAGAATCAACTCGGTTCCGGTCAAGTCCACTTCCAGGGGGTGGAGCACCTCCCCTATCCCCCCTGCCAATGCCGGTTTGCCCTGCAGAAAGAAGGGTACATCGGCTCCCAGGGACAGAGCAATGGTCTGAAGCTGATCCGCTCCCAGCGGACTGCCCGCATTTTCGTTCAAAAAAACGAGCAATGCGGCAGCATCAGAACTTCCCCCTCCCAGACCGGCCCCCATGGGAATGAACTTCTCCAGCCTGACCTGCAGATCCGGTTGTACGCCCGCTGCCCTGCAAAACGCTGCATACGCGGCATAAAGGATATTACCGGGACCTTCCAGTTCGGAATCGGAGCAGCTCAGAACCAGACCCTCGCCTGACCGCCCGGGTTGAATCAGCAGCTCGTCGTGCGGCTCGGCAAGCGGATAGAACAGGGAGTGGAGCATGTGGTAGCCGTCACTCCTCCGGTTCTGAATTTCCAGAAAGAGATTGATTTTGCAGCCCGCATGAACGATTGCCGGTGACACCCTGACCATGAATCCTTTGTACCGGGAGTCAGGCGGAAATGAAAGGGCCCTGTTTCCAGGGCCCCCGCCTCAATTACTGCTGCTCTCCTTCTAAAGGAATAGTCCTGAAGAGGCTTTGCCCCCCGCGTTGGACAAGGAGCATGAGCACACCTTTTTGCCGGGCATCGTTTTCAAGGACGTCCTGAAAGTCGGACATCGATCTGATCTGCTCTCCATTGGCCTCCAGGATGACGTCACCAGGGCGGATGTTGTTCTGTCCGGCAGGCGAACCCGGCTGCACGTCGGCAACCAGAAGCCCGGTCCCCTGTTCCATATCCAGGGCCTGCGCCTCCTGCTCGCTGAGCGGTCGAAGGGCCATGCCCAGTGCTGCAGAACCCTGTTCCGGAGCGGGTTCTCCAGGCTGCGTTCTCTGGGCCAATTCCTGCTGCGGCGGTCGCTTACCCAAATCAACGGTGACTTTCCGCTCTTTGCCTTTGCGCCATACCCTCATGCTGACCTTCTCGCCGGGGGAAAACCGTCCGATCACTCTGGTCAGTTCGTGGGCGTCTTCGATCTCTTCCCCATTGACGGAGACAATGACATCGCCGGAAGTCAATCCGGCTTTGGATGCAGGGTTGTCGGGCTGAACCGAAGCGATAAGCGCTCCTCGGGGCTCTTTCAACCCCAAAGCCTTGGCCGTGTTCTCATCCACATCCTGAATGGTCACTCCAAGCCAGCCGCGCTGAACCTCACCGAACTTCTGCAGCTGATTGATCACGTATCTGGCCTCGGTACTCGGATAGGCAAACCCGATCCCCTGCCCGGTGGCAACAATCGCCGTGTTGATGCCGATGACCTCGCCCTCCATATTCAGGAGCGGACCGCCGCTGTTTCCGGGGTTGATGGAGGCATCGGTCTGAATGAAGTTGTCGTAAGGACCCGCCCCGATGATCCTGCCTTTGGCACTGATGATCCCTGCGGTCACGGTGTTCTGAAGGCCAAAAGGGTTGCCGATGGCCACGACCCATTGCCCGATCTTCATGTCGTTGGAATTTCCCAGCTCGAGCGTGGTCAGCTTTCGATCGGGGTCGATCTTGAGCAGGGCAATATCGGTTTCAGGGTCTTTGCCGACCACCTCTGCGGTAAAGCTCGTGCCGCCCTCAAGAGTGACGTTCACCTCGTCCGCTTCAGCCACCACGTGGTTGTTGGTCACGATGAGCCCGTCCTGTGAAATAATGAACCCGGACCCCAACGACCGCTGCTGCCGGGGAGGCATCTGCCGCTCTCCAAAAAAGCGCTCGAACTGCTCGAAAAAGTCTTCAAAGGGCGCACCCCGGTCACCAAAGGGTCCCCCTGGACCGCCCCGGTTTCCAAAAGGTCCGCCGAAAAACTGCTGCATCTGGCCGCCCTCTACGGTTCTGACAGTGCTGATATTGACCACTGCCGAACCGGCTTTTTCCGCAAGTGTCGTGAATTCGGGAAGTTCGGCATGCGCCACGGTACAGGTCACCATGAACAGAAACATCCCAAGGAAAACTCCAACTCTGGCCATCGCGCATGACCTCCTTTTTTGTCTAGGTATCAAGGTTGTTCCTAACGTATTTAAAAAATTCCAAATGATTGGTTAAGTATAAAGAAATTCCTCTCTTTGTAAACTGCAAACTTCTTTCATCAGGGCAGGAATTCCCAATGGTTGCTTTGACCTTTCGGTTCGGCTAATTCTCTCGAACCAGGGAATTCGAAACGTTAGCCAAAGAGTTTGAACATGATCTTCAGATCAGGATTTTTCGGATTTTTCGCCTTTGCTTTCATCCTGTTCCTGCATGATCCGGCACCAGCCCAGCAGGACCCTAGGCCGGCGCTGGTGGTGGTTTCCGAGTCAGAACAGGGCCTGATCAATCCGACCACAGGCTTTGTGGGAACGATCTATTTTGCCGAGGTGTCCCAGGTTGCAGCCGAACTCAGCGGTCTGATCATGTCCCTGACATTCGAGGAGGGACGTCCTGTGCAGAAGAACGCACCGCTGGTTCGCCTCAATTCGGAACTTCTTGAAACGAAGATCCATTCACAGCATGCACAGCTCCTGCAGGTCCGTGCCCAACTTGAAAGTGAACAGCGCACTCTCTCCCGCATGGAGCAGCTCTTCCAAAAAGGGAACGTCTCTGAACAGGAATACGACCTGGCCAGATTCAACGAAATGGCCATGAGCCGACGTGCAGAGTCCCTTGAAGCCGACCTGCAGCGTTTGAAAATCGAACTTCGGAAATCCACCATTGCCGCTCCCTTTCAAGGCATTGTACTGGAACGACATGTGAGTCCCGGTGAATGGGTGAACCCGGGCGATCCCGTAGCCACTATCGCTGACACGAGCACTGCCGATGTGATCGTCAACATTCCTGAGGCCGTCATCCCGTTCGTAGGTGTCGGTTCATCCGTGATCGTGCAGGTCCGCGACAGTGAACGTACAGGCGTTGTGCATGCGGTCATTCCCCTGGGTGATGAGAGCTCCAGGACAATCCCTGTGAAGATCAGGGTTCATGAGACCAACGGTCTGGCCCAGGGCATGCAGGCGCGGGTCTTTTTGCCTACGGGGCCGCAACAGGAAGCAATCATCGTCCCCAGGGACGCCCTGATCAGCCGGAGGGGACAGAACTTCATCTATGCTGCGGTCGACGGGGCCGCCCTTATGATTCCCGTGCAAATCCTGGGGTATCAGGGGAACTCCATCGGAGTTTCCGGGGAGGGTCTCCAGCCGGGATTGGACATCGTGATCAAAGGCAATGAACGATTGCAACCCGGCCAGCCCGTGCAGATTGTACAGTGACGGTCTGAGCGTCTTCCTTCAGAGAATCTCCAATGGATGCCATCAAGTTTTCCATCACGCGGCCGGTCACGGCCATTGTCGGGGTCATCCTCGTCCTGCTCTTCGGCACGATCGGGCTCCTCAAGATGCCCTATCAACTGAGCCCTACAGTCATCGAACCGGAAATCACGGTTTCCACCACCTGGGTGGGTGCCACCCCCTTTGAGATCGAGCGAGAAATCATCGAAGAGCAGGAAAAGGTCCTCAAGGGCATCCCCGCGCTCAAGGAGATGGAGTCGAGTTCGCTCAACAATGTCGCCCAGATCACATTGCGCTTCGAGATCGGGACCGAAGTCGACTCCGCCCTGTTGCGGGTTTCGAACAAGCTGGACGAGGTGCCGTCCTATCCCGACAGGGTGGAAAAGCCCGTCCTGAACGCCTCCGGCGCCTCCACATCCCCGGTCATCTGGATGATGCTCAAGACCATGGAGGAGAATCCGCGAGAAATCGGGGAATACAGAACATTTTTCGAAAACGAGATCCGCCAGTACCTGGAACGGGTCCCTGGAGTGTCCGACCTGCTCGTATTCGGCGGGACCGAGCGGGAAATGCATATTGTTGTGGACCCTCTGAAAATGGCGGCCTACGGAATCACCGTAAACGACCTTTCCCGGGCCATCACCGCGGCCAATACCAATATTTCCGCCGGCACCCTCAATCTGGACCGACGCAATTACCGCATCCGGACCATCGGCGAGTTCTCCTCCGAGAAGGAGATTCAGGAGACCATCATCAGGGCCGATGGAGACCGGTACGTGACCTTAGCCGATGTCGCCGAGGTTAAAGCCGGTTTCGACAAGCCCACCGAAGCCATGATGCACAACGGGAAGAACGGCATCGTGGTCGGGGTCAAACCCGAACCGGGAGTGAACGTTCTCGAATTGACCAACGACGCCGAGGTGGTGGTCAACCGGCTCAACCAGGAAAAGCTCAATCCGCAGGGTATCTTTCTTGACTGGGCTTACGACCAGCGACCCTACATCAATGGCGCGATTGATTTGGTCAAACAGAACATTTTTCTCGGCGGCGGCCTGGCCGTTCTGGTTCTGCTGCTCTTTCTGGGGAGTTTCTCCTCCACGGCCATTGTTGCCGTGGCCATTCCCACGAGCATCATCGGAACTTTCATGTTTATGAACGCGTTCGGCAGAAATCTCAATGTGGTCAGCCTGGCAGGGATCTCCTTTGCCGTGGGCATGCTCGTGGACAATGCCATTGTGGTGCTGGAAAATATCGACCGCCACCGTTCCATGGGCAAATCCCCCTTTGCCGCTGCATACGACGGTGTCCGGGAGGTCTGGGGGGCTGTCATCACCTCGACCCTGACCACTGTTGCGGTCTTTTTGCCTGTCCTGTTCATCCAGGAGGAAGCCGGCCAGCTGTTCAAGGATATCGCCATTGCCGTGACCAGCGCCATTACCATCAGCCTTTTCGTGTCCGTACTGGTCATTCCGATGCTGGCAAAGCAGTTCTATTCCCTGTCGAACCGGAAGCAAAAAGTCCGAAAGGGATTGATTGTCTCCCTGGGTTCCATGCTGGCCGGTGGAGTCATGTGGGTCTTTGGAAAAATTACCGCCTCGTGGAAAACCCGGACTGCGACCATCGTCCTGTTTACCGGTGCGGCAGTGCTCACAGCCTTCCTCCTCTTTCCCAAGCTTGAATATCTGCCCACAGGGAACAGGAACATGATCATGAACATCATGATCCCGCCCCCGGGACTCTCCTTTGAAGAACGCCGGGACATCGGTGAACAGCTCTTCCAGAAGACCGCCCCCCACTTTGGAAAGGATGTGGGCGGCGTCCCAGGGATCAAGCAGATCTTCTATATCGGCGCTGACTCCCTCATGCTCTTCGGCACCGTCGGTATCCACGAGCAGCGGGGAAAGGAGATGATCCCCTACCTCACGGGAGTTGTGAATTCCTTTCCGGGAATTTTCGGCGTGAGCATTCAGGCAGGAATCTTTGAAAACCAGCTCGGCGGGGGCAGATCCATTGATGTGGATGTGAGCGGCAAGGACCTCAACGCGATAACAGGGACCGCTGGAATGCTCTTTGGTTCGATATCCGGAAGAATTCCAGGAGCCCAGATCCGGCCGGTGCCTTCTCTGGAGATGCTCTATCCTGAGGTGCGTTTTCTGCCCCAAGAAGAACTCCTCAAGGCCAACGGCATGAATGTAGCCATGCTGGGGGAAGCTCTGGACGTCTTCATGGACGGCAGAAAGATCGGGGATTTCAAGCAGGAAGGTGAAAAGAAGATCGACCTGGTGCTCATGGGGCCGAAGGAGGATTTGTTCACCCCTGAAACCCTTCATGACGCACTGATGGTTACCGGGACAGGGAAAATCGTTCCTGTTTCCACGCTGGCCGATATCGATCGCACCTTCGGGCTGACTGAAATCCGACACCTCGAACGGGAACGGACCGTAACCCTGCAGGTCACCCCGCCCACTGACGTGCCCCTCCAGGAGGGCATGGAAATCCTGGAAAATGACGTCATCGCCCCCTTGGAAGCCTCAGGGTCCCTCGAAGGCCTGACCATCAGGCTCAGCGGCGCAGCAGACAAGCTCGTTCAGACGTGGTCCGTGCTCAAGTGGAACTTCATCCTGGCCGTGATCATCACCTACCTGCTCATGTCCGCCCTGTTCGGCAACTTTCTCTACCCCCTGATAATCCTGTTCACGGTTCCAATGGCCGCAGCCGGTGGATTTCTGGGGCTTGCCGGTGTCAACCTCTTCACTGAGCAACCCCTTGACGTGCTGACCATGCTGGGATTCATCATCCTCATCGGTGTGGTCGTCAACAATGCCATCCTGATTGTCCACCAGTCCCTGAACAACATCAGAGAAGGCGATATGAGCCCCATGGATGCCGTCACCGAAGCGACCAGAACCAGGCTGCGTCCGGTCTACATGAGTGCCGGCACATCGATATGCGGCATGCTTCCCCTGGTCGTCTTCCCCGGCCCCGGTTCCGAACTCTACCGCGGGCTCGGCAGTGTGGTGCTCGGCGGCCTTGCCGTCTCCACGGTCTTTACTGTTTTTCTCATTCCTTCTCTGCTTCTGTTCTTCATCCCCATGGAAAAACGCAGGGAACGAAATACATGAAGGAGATCCCAAGTCACCCTGCAGGCGGGAAAAAAGTATGGGAAGTTCGTGCGGACACAAAGTCAAGAAAGGTCAACCGGATAGCAACGCGGTTATTGGCCCTTTTTTTTCGCTTTGATGTCCTGAAGAATGGATTGAATCTGTTCGGAACGGTTTTTTGCCGCATCACGGCAAAATGCTTTTATCCGGCTTGCTGCATCGTTAGGGGACGGGAGTTCTGAAATCTTTTCCAGCCCCAGGGATGCAAGCGAAATCGGTTCGAATGCCATTTCATCATCCAGGGTATACTGGATTCCTGAGTCTGTTAACCGCTCCTTGTCCTGGGTGATGGTATCCAGCTTCTTTGTGAACTGCAGCATATCGGATGGCTTCGAATAGCTGTTCATTGTCCTGATCCGCTGATTGACCTCGTCCGTGAACCGCTCGAGCAGGCGGTAATTGATGCTGAGAATCCTTCGGTTGTCCTGCTGTTTCAAATACCGGCCGTGCAGGTAGGCGTCGGTCAGATCGTACAGTCTGGCATACACCCCAAAAACTGTATTGAAATATCGTCCCCCCAGGGTCAGCCCCCTGTGCAGAACAATGTGTTCTAAAACTGCATCCTCAAGGTGAAGATCGTCCAGTGCCGGGGAATCGACACCAAGGGCGTTGTAAAAGGAATGGACATGCTGTTCGTCACCCCCGAGGAGAATGTGAAGGTTCCCTTGCCAGGCATGGACCTCCCGGAGTTTGGAACGAAGGTCCTCTGCTTTTGCCTTGAGAAGGTCGATGTCGCCTTCCAGCGAAACCCGGCGTCCAAAAAAATTATCCGCCGCCTCCTGCAGACCTTCTTCAACTATGCTGTCGGCAAAGTTCTTTTTCTTCATGGGAAAATCCTGTAATCAGATCGTTTCAGCCCGAGGGTATTCTTGAAAAGCTCTTCAGCCCTCACATGTCAGGAGTGTTGTTTGGGCTGGTTTCTCCTTGAATATCATGAGGCAAACCCAGTTGGCAAAGCGAGGATCCCATGGCCAGGTGGCATTTGGAAATTTTCGTCCCGTTTCTCCCCTGCGGCTGCAGACCTGATCTGGTCCTGGATCCTGACACTGCGGCCTTCCAGCAAACGCTTCTGGAACTGAAAGAGGTGCATAAAGGGGAGCTTTCACTTCAAATCTTTGCCCTGAATCAGCACCTTCAGCAATTCCGGAAGTATCCGGAAATCGTCGACCTTCTGCAGAATGTCGGAAAACGAGGACTTCCGGTGGTGGCCTGCAACGGACAAATCATCTTCAAGGGTTCGTTTCCAAAACGCGAAGAACTGGAAACCGGCCTGCAGGAACTCTGACCTGCCTGCCAAAGCAGAATGATTCCTGTAGAATAAAGGGGTGAAACAGTTCACTTCCGGTTTTCAGTCAACTGGAGAGCAAGGTCGAGTGCCGCCTGCATGCTGCCTGTCGAAGCGATTCCTGTTCCCACGATGTCATATCCTGTCCCGTGATCCACCGAGGTCCGGACATAGGGAAGGCCGAGGGTGACGTTGACCGCCTCCCCGAAATGCAGAAGCTTCAGCGGGGCGAGCCCCTGATCATGGTACATGGCCAGTACAGCGGAAAAACGGCCTTCCACGGCGTGGCGAAACACCGTGTCTGCCGGAAAAGGGCCCTGGACAGGCAACCCCATGGTCTGCGCCTGCATAATGGCCGGGATGATCGTCTCGATCTCTTCCCGCCCGATTTTCCCTCCCTCCCCGGCATGGGGGTTGAGTCCGCACACCGCCACCGGAGCATGCTCCCCGAGCTGCGCCATGAATTCGCAGGTGAGCTTTATGCAGCGAAGGACTCTCTCTTCAGAGATCGCTTCAGGGACGTGGCGCAACGGCGGATGGGTCGTGACCAGGCTCACCCGGAGTTTTGGCCCCTGCAGGTGCATGCAGATCCCGTTGCGACCGACTCCTGAGCGTTCCGCAAGAAATTCCGTATGCCCGGGAAAATCAAAACCCGCCTCCTGCAGCATGGCCTTGTTCAAGGGGCCGGTCACCAGGCTCATTGTCCCAAGGGAACCGGACGACTGGTCAGCTAACCACCTGCACGCCTGATCCAAGATGAGCCCTGCAGCACGTCCCCCTGCCACACTCGGTTTTCCGGGTGTAGGAGAAAACGAGACCAGTCCCTCGGGAATGAAGAGCTGGACACCGACACCGGACCGGACCTCTCCGGGCGTGTTTATCCGGGCCCAAAACGGTGCGATCCCCAGCTGGTCGCAGTGGTGCAGAAGTGCGCTTTCCGGGCCGATAATGCAGATATCATCAGGGAGCGTCCCTGCGGCAGACAGCCGGCAGACCAGTTCAGGGCCGAGTCCGTTGGGGTCTCCCAGAGTAAGAAGGATCATAAGAACTCAATGTATGGCAGGCCTGAACCTCTATTTAGCTGGAATGTTCTTTTCCTCCGGCAGGCAATCCTCTCGAAAAAGGCATTGTTCCTGATCACATTCGCCGGCTTGTGCAGTGCCGAAACAGTCAAAATTGCCCTCGGAACGCTGAAGCGCCCTGATGGCTTCGGCCTTGGTCGTACCGACCTTGAACTTGATTCCCTGCTCCCGGGCTAAAATCCGAATCTCCTGCATTTTCATTGCTGTTCTCCTTATAGGATCTCAGGTGTTCTTTTTTGCAGATGGTGTGCCGATTCCGTCCGAAACAGTCCGATACATGTCAATATACTCATGAGCGGATTTTTCCCAAGAAAAATTTTGGGTCATGGCCCTGATCTGCATCTGCTGCCACTGACGCGTGTCCCTCCATACGGTCAAAGCCGTTTCCACTTCCTGGAGCAGATCTACCGGCTCTCTGATTTCTGTGACAAAGCCTGTGGCCTGAGGATCCGGATAGGGAACAATGGTGTCTGTGAGCCCGCCAACGGCATTGGCCAGGGGCAGGGTCCCGAACCGCAGGCTGTACATCTGGGTCAGTCCGCAGGGCTCGTAGCGCGAGGGCATGAGAAAGAGGTCGGTTCCAGCCAGAATCTGGTGGGAAAGTTCCTCGGTATAGCCCACATACGCTGCAATGCGGCCCGGGTATTCCTCCACCCGTGCCAGGAGCTGCGCCTCAAAGGTTCTGTTGCCTTCTCCAAGGATCACCAGTCCGATATCCCGCTTCATGAGTTCCGGAATAATCTCCAGGATCAGATCGATGCCCTTTTGTCGCCGGAGTCTGCCCACAAACCCCAGAACCGGCTTGTCCATGAGGGACTCGTCCAGACAAAGCGTTCCCAGAAGGTCTCGCTTGCAGTTCTTCTTTCGGTTAAGGGTTTTCATCCCGTATTTACACTTCAAAAAGGGATCTTTGTTCGTATTCCAGACTTCGTAATCAGCGCCGTTGAGAATTCCCCGAAGTCTGTCGGAACGTTTGTTCAATATTCCCTCGAGTCCACACCCGAATGCAGGGGAGAGAATCTCCCGGGCATAGGTTGGGCTCACTGTGGAGATGGCGTCTGCGTAAGCAATGCCTCCCTTCAGAAAATTGAAACTGTCGTAATATTCCACGCCGTCCATATTCCAGGCCTGCACCGGAAGACCGGATTCGAAAAAGAGCCTGGCCGAGAACTGCCCTTGAAAGGCGAGGTTGTGGATGGACATAACCGAGGCGGTCGATGACCAGAACGGATCGTACTGCTTCCGGAAATGAAGAAAAACCGGCACCAAAGCCGCATGCCAGTCATTGGCATTGATGATCTTGGGCGGTGAATCCATCATCCGTATCCAGTTCATGGCCGCCCGGCAGAAAAAAATGAACCGCTCGCAATTGTCGAAGTAATCCCCTTTGTGCGTGCAGTAATATTGCCGTCGATCGAAATATTCTGCCCGGTCAATAAAATAGACCGGCATTCCTTCCAGTTCCGAGGTGTAGATGTCCGCGGTGGTGCTCGGCCAGGGATACCCGACATCGCAGTTCTCGTAGCAGAGCCGCACCTGAAATTTTCCTGTGGACAACCTGCCGTAGAGGGGGGTGATCACTGAGACGGAGTATCCCATCCTGTGCAGGGTCAGAGGAAGAATGCCCATGACATCGGCAAGCCCACCTGATTTGGAAAAAGGATACATCTCTGAAGAGACAAACACGATGTCACTCGAAATATTCATATGGCATTCCTGACCCGTTCTTGTGATGTGGTAAAATCAAGCCTTGAGCTGCGTGCCCAAGTCCCGGTCCCGTATCCCTGGTATAACGAAAAATCAACAGGCGCACCTCTTGAACCCGTTCAGCTTCACCCAGATGTTCTCAAAGTCCCGTAAAATGTCACCATGATCAAACACGACCGAATCCGGCCATTTGCCCAGGGGATGAAACGCTGCGTTTCGAGCATCGTCTCCTGCTTCCAGAGCCTGGATGTTTTGCGGAACAGCAACGAATACAGTACTCATGGTATGCATTCGCGGGTCCCGGTCCGGGCTTGAATAGACTCCCAGGAGCAGGATAAGATCCACCTCCAGTCCGGTTTCCTCCCGGGCTTCCCGAACCGCGGCCTGTTCCACGGACTCTCCGTAGTCCACAAAGCCTCCGGGCAATGCCCATCCGAGTGGCGGGTTCTTCCGTTCCACAAGAAGGACGCCCCTGTCCGGGACATAAACGAGAACATCCACCGTGGGAACTGGGTTGCGATGAATCGTCACCGGTTTTTTGCAGTGGGGACACGATATCGTAGGCTCCATGATTTCTCCAATACGATGATTTCTAACCGGTCAGATGTTTTGTACCAGGCTGCAATCTTTCAATCTAGTATGAAAAATGAATACTCCTGACAAGATCATTTTCGTCCACAAAGGGGCAATGGGAGATTTTCTCCAGACATGGCCATGCATCGCCCATATCAGAACCACCCTGCCACACACGCAGATGTTCTGGGCGGGCAGGTCCGACTGGGAGTTCTGGCTGCACGCCCTGGGTATCGAACCACTCCCTCCTGCCCTGCTCAAAAGTGTGAATTCCCTGTATGCTGCCGAGACGCTTCCAAACACTCTTCGTGACTTCCGCATCATCTGGTTCGGTTTGCGCACCAACCCTCTTTCCGTCAGGGATCCTGACCTCTGGTTCCTGCAGGGCATCGTTGAAAATTCTTTCACCCGCCCGAAACAACTCTACCTAAAGGCCCTGCGCGAGAAAATGGCCCTGACCGGGCCGGAACCGGACTGGCGGGCTGTCTTCCCTCCCCTCCGAAACCGGGGTGAAGAGATCCTCATTTTTCCCGGCTCCGGGCACCCGATGAAATGCTGGCCGCTGGAGCGGTTCAAATTCTTGGCCTCCCGGCTCCGTGAATCAGGGGCGCCTGTCCGTTTCATTCTCGGTCCGGCGGAAATGGATCACTTCCGTATCGATGAATTCCCTGTGGTCGTTTCACATACGGTTGAGCACCTTCACGGGCTCGTCCAACGTGCCGGGATGGTCATCGGCAATGACACAGGGCCCATGCACTTGAGTTCCTGCAACGGCATCCCGGGCGTCAGCCTGTTCGGCCCGAGTTCGGCCCGGCAGTGGGCACCCCCTGGTATGCGTGTCATAAGAGGAAAGGCGCCATGTCGGCCGTGTACACAGGATGGACGAATCAGCTGTCAGGAGAATGCTTGCATCAAATCTATAGGGATTGACGAGGTTTGGCAGGCCGTGCGCTCTTTGCAAAGCCGCTAGGGTTTGCGTACCCCCTAAGGGGGAAGAGATAACCGAATACGAATGGACTGGCTGGGTTCTCGAATATGGATGGGGAAAAAAGCGAAACCGGTTCGTTCCCCCCATTGGAACGAACCGGCTTCGGCAAAAATAGGAAGGTAGGCTTTGCTTTGATTCAAGCAAGGATCAGACCAAAGAGTGAGAATCTGAATACTTGCATTGAACATCTTGAATTTTTTTGAATTTCTCCTCAAGTGAGCGCAGTACAAGTTGAGACGAAAAGTTCAAAAATTTAAACTTCCGTCGCATAACCATGGAGAATCGCAATCTTCAGGGTTCAATTATTTTAACTTTCCGGTTGTGAGGGCAGGACTATGAAACCGGCCCTTTCCAACTCTTGGGCAGAAACAGCACCCACCCGAATAACCGTGACCGCCAGTACACCTTCGAAACGAACAATCGTGGATGGAGCCTGCCCCAAAGGCCGGGGGTTTTGCGAAAATACCATATCCACCTCGGATACCAGCCCGGGATCCAATTCTTTCGGATCGGCAACAGCAGGCATTCCGCTTCTATTGGCGCTGGTTGCAACCAGAGCGGTCCCGCTCTCGCGACTCAGAGCCGCAGCCAGGGGATGAGGCGTCCAGCGGACGCAGACGTATCCGGAAGAATCCGTGAGTGGATCAGGAAGATCCCTACGAGCGGGAAGAAGGACCGAAAGCGGGCCGGGCCAGAATCTGGAAACCACCCGGTCCAGCTCAGGCGGACAGGATGCCGCGACAGTGCTCAGGAGCTCGAAGTGTCCAATGATCAGCGGCAGGGGCTTGTTACCGGGCCTGGCTTTCAACCTGAAGACGCGGTCGACCAGGGCGGGGTCCAGAGCATTGCCGCCAAGAGCGTAAAATGTTTCCGTCGGGTATATCAGGCAGCCGCCTTTGCGAATGCACCGGCTGCCCGCCACGATTGCAGGGTCTTGCATGATTGCCTATTGTCCTTATACTCGCTACATGAATGTTCAGGGAGAAGGGAAAGGGAATTTTTTTCCCGGCCTCATTTCGAAAAAAATGCGATAAAACAACAACTTATATAAACTCCAGCATTGGCAAGCAATTTGCTTTTCCCCTGCAAAGGGAAAAGGAGACGCCCATGAAGATCCATTCCGAACATCTCAATGCCGTTCAGAAAGAACAGGAGTCCAGGAAATCCAGAAGCAATACTGCCGAAGGCTTTCAGAACATCCTGGACCAGGAAATCACCCAGAAGGACAAACCCGCTTCCAGGGAACCGGCCGGTCCCATGATCGGGTCGACCATCCACCGCATGGACCCGTTCCTCCAGATCAACGAACCCCAAAACCGGCAGCCGATGATGGAACGCTTAGACAACCTGCTCTCCCGCTGGGACGATTACACTCGAAATCTTCGCTCAACCCCACCGGACCTGCGCCAGGCTCATCAGGTGCTCGAATCGATCCGCACGGAGTTGAACTCCATGCAGGAAAACGCGCAACAGCAGGGGGGCGCCTCGAATATCGGGCCGATCTTGGAAGAGCTCGAGATCCTCACGGTGACGGAACGGATCAAATTCAACCGCGGGGACTACGTGTAGACTCCTCCCGGTTTCCCCCTGCTTCGGAATGCTTGATCTGGCATATCCGTCGAACGGCGAGAGCTCCCTGCTGGCAGGGGGCTTTTTTACGTTGTTGCGGCCCCTGAAACATTTTCAGCGATCAGAGGAAAACGGCTCTGTCACATTCCATCCATGGGGCAACGGTATACCGGGTCCGCTTCAGGAACAACCCCTGGGTGGTGACATCTGCATTTTTGATTTTACCATTGAAAGCGAATTGGATAGAGAAGACACCTTTCACAAGGGATATGAACCCACAACGCGGAGTTTCCATGCAGCTCTACAATACGCTCACTAGATCAAAGGAACCCTTTATTCCTCGCAAGGAAGGAAAGGTTACCCTCTATGTCTGCGGGATCACAGCTTACGACTACTGTCATATCGGCCATGCCCGCTCCGCCGTTGTCTTTGACGTTCTGGTCCGTTATCTGCGCCACCTGGACTATGATGTGACGTTTATCCGGAATTTCACAGATGTGGACGACAAAATCATCAAGAAAGCTCATGAGGAAAACCGCTCTCCTGAAGAAGTGGCTGAAAAATACATCCAGGCTTTTTACGAAGACATGGATGTACTCGGCATCCTCAAGGCCGACATCGAACCAAGATGCACCGCGCATATCCCGGAAATGATCGACATGATCCAGACTCTGATCGAAAAGGACCACGCCTATGTCACCCTTTCCGGGGACGTCTACTTCAGGGTACGCACCGTGGAAGAATACGGCAAACTGTCCAACCGCAACCTGGACGAACTCCGGGCCGGCGCACGTATCGCTCCGGGCACGGCCAAGGAGGACCCCCTTGATTTTGCCCTCTGGAAATCAGCCAAACCCGGGGAGCCTTTTTGGGAGAGCCCCTGGGGCAAAGGACGGCCGGGTTGGCACCTGGAGTGTTCAGCCATGAGCGCCAAGTTTATTGACCTGCCGCTGGATATCCATGGCGGAGGGTTGGATCTCATCTTCCCCCATCATGAAAATGAGATCGCCCAGACCAGAGCCGCTCTGAATTCCGACCTTGCCCGGTTCTGGATCCATAACGGATTCGTGCAGATCAATCAGGAAAAGATGTCCAAGTCCTTGGGCAATTTTTTCACCATCCGGGATATATTGGAAAAATTCCACCCTGAAACGCTGCGCTATTTTCTTGTCACGCAGCATTACCGAAGCCCTCTTGATTTCTCGCTGGATGGACTTGAAGAGGCGGAAAAAGGGCTCCGGCGCATCTATTCGGCCAAGGCGCTCATCCAGGAGACTCTGGCGAAAAAGAAATGGTCAGCCACCCCCCTGCCTGAAGAGATCGGCACGGAACTCCGGGAAATCGAAAAGAACTGGGAAGGGGCTCTTCAGGATGACGTCAACACGGCCGGAGCCCTGGGACAGGTGTTCACGGCTGTTCGTCTTGCCGGCAGAATCATGGAGGACAAAACCCTGCGCAAAAGCCAGCAGGCCAAATCCATCCTGGAACAGATCCTGACCGATTTGGATCAATGGGGTGAGGTCCTGGGCGTGTTCCAGCGCGACCCTGCGAGTTTTCTCATGGAATTGCGAGACAGCAGAGCCAGAAGAAAAGGGATCGATGCCGCCGAGGTCGAAGCACTGATCGAGGATCGCCGGGAAGCGAGAAAAGCGAAAGATTTCGCCAAATCAGACGAGATCAGGGACCGCCTTGCCGCCATGGCCGTCGAAGTGAAAGACACCCCCCAGGGAACCACATGGGAGGTTCTCTGACAGACGAAAGTTTGTGCATAGGCCATTCGGGTCGGGACACGAAAATCTGCGACTGAAGCGTGGATTATTTCCCAAAGAGTTTGCGCTGAAAATCCAACAGGGTGGCGCACCCTTTCTGTTTTTTGGATCCCGCGCACAGGATGGGATCGTATCCCAACGCTCCAGCCTGCCTTCTCCTGATATCCTCGGCAAACACAGGGCGGATTTGCCCGTTCAGATCCACTTCCCCCCAGAAAATGGCTTTTTCCGGGAGTGGCCGGTCGAATATCGAGGAGAGAACCGCCCCCACCAGCCCAAGGTCCAGTCCCGGATCGCGGAGCTGAAGACCTCCGCCGATCTTTGCATAGATGTCCATCTGCCCCAGCGTGAGCTTGAGATGTTTTTCCATGACCGCCAGAAGAAGGTTGAGCCTGTTGCTGTCGAGCCCCAGGGAGGTTCTTCTGGGAATGGCGAGATAACTACGGGAAGCCAGAGCCTGCACTTCCACGGCAAATGGCCGGTTCCCGTCCACGGTCATGACAACGGCAGAGCCGCTGAGGGTTTCGTTTCTGGTCTGCAGAAAAAATGTCGAAGGGTCCTGCACAGGGTCGAGTCCCTGTTGCGTCATCTGCAGGACCAGAAGCTCATTGCTGGGGCCAAAGCGATTCTTGATCACCCGAAGCAGCCGAAAAAGATGATCCCTGTCCCCTTCAAGGTACAGGACAGTATCGACCATATGCTCCAGCAGCTTGGGCCCGGCGATTTGCCCTTCCTTGGTCACATGCCCCACCAGGATCAGGGCCGTCCCAGCCGTTTTGGCCCGTTCCGACAGCATGGTCGCCACTGCGCGAACCTGGTTGACGCTCCCGGGCAACCCGTCCAGTTCCGATGAAGACATCATCTGAATGGAATCGATCACGACAAGGGCAGGAGCATCTTCCTCGAACAGCGGGAGGACGTGCTCTGCCTGCATCGTGGCCAAGGCCATCAGGGACGGATTTTTCGCTCTGAGACGGGCCGCACGGCCCCCGAGCTGCCCGAGTGATTCCTCGCCGGAAACATAGACCACAGTGTTGCCTTTGGATGCCACTTCAGCGCACAACTGCAGCAAAAGGGTGGATTTCCCGATCCCGGGCTCACCACCAAGAAGGGTCACTCCTCCTGAAACGAGTCCCTTTCCGAGGACCTCGTCCAGCCCTTGGATTCCGGTGGAAATCGCTGAAAACCCTTCATCGAGACCCTCGTTCAAGGGCACCGGACGGATGAGCGTCCCCAGGGTCCTGGAATGCTGGGAGCTTTTCCGGACAACCTGCTCCTCCAGCCTGTTCCATTCCCCGCACTGAGCACACTGTCCCTGCCATCGACCTGCAAGAGCCCCGCAGGCGGTGCAGACAAAGCACTGTTTTTCTCGAGCCATCAGTCCTTTCCAGTTGATCCAACAAAAAAGGGGAGGCTGCCCTCCCCATATTTTCGGGTAAAAAATACTTATTGCGGCTCTTGAATGTCCACGACCTTGACCCCAAACTCCTGCACTTCCTCGGGAGGGGAAAAAAACACCACCATGAACGGCACCTCTGCCCCAGGCCTGACGTTCTTGTTGTTGGTCAGGACACCGACTTTGGACTGCAACGCCGATTCGATTTCTTCGCGGGACAGAACCTGAAGCTGAAAGAGCGAAATCGTGTTTCCCGCCAGAAACTGCTTTGATTCGATGACACTGCCGGCCCCGTCGTACACACTTGCCTGCAGCTTGATCAGATCTTTCGCTTGAGAATAGTTGTTTGCCGCCCTGCCCTCGATGACGAAGAGCTGGCCGATCTTGTCATTGGTCACGAAATACTGGCGGACATCGAAAAGCGAGATGTCCTCGACTCCGTCAGACTGCTGCTCGTTTTTCTGGGCATAGCCGCTGTTTTCCGAACCTGGAATTCGCTCGCTCAGCCAGGAAGGAAGATATGGCTTGATGTCGGAATAAAAGTAATAGCCTCCTGCACCAAGAAGCAAAAGCAGAAGAATGATCAAAAGCCCAATGGTCAGCCCGGATAGGGTTTTGCGGGTCGGCTCTTTTGTTTCGGATTCTTCGGCAAGGAGTGCGGATTCGGCGGCCTGCTCCCGCGACTCGTCTTCCTGGACCTCTTCGTCGGAAGCTGAAGGTTCCGCAGACGATTGCGCCAGTGCAGATTCATCCACTTCAGAAGCCTTTGATCCCCGAACCGAACTAGTGGAGACGCTTTCCTCGGGTTCTCCGAGCCCTCCCAGCAGATCATCTTCAAATGAAGCCCCAAAATCATCCCGTGCAGCAGGCTCTCTGTCCTCTTCAAAGAGGTCGTCCCCGATATCCCCTTTGTCGGCCCCCGAAACCATGGACTCGAAATCGTCCTCATCATCAAGTCCGAGGAAATCCTTCCCGGCCATATCAATGTCGGCACCGGACGCTGTCGCGGTTCCTTCGACAGGAATGGAGGCTGCTTCAACTTTCTGCAGATCATCTTCCGGACTCGTCTCGAAAACAAGCCTGCAACGGGAACACCGGACCTGTGTTCCTTCCGGTTTGATCTGTTCGTCATCGATGCTGTACTTGGTCTTGCACTGCGGGCATTGGAGTATCATGAGGACTCTCCGGAATCTTGAGGGACCATAGAAACTGTGGAACCGCCTGGAAGGAAAACTCAGGGAACGAGTTCGAAAATACCGCCAAGGTGACGATATTGTTCCGCATAATCCAATCCGTAACCAACGACAAACCCCTTTTCCAGGGTAAATCCGCAAAAGTCAACCAGAACATCTCTTTCGCGTCGCTCCCGCTTGTTCAGAAGAGAACAGACGGCAATGCTTCTGGGGCCTCTTTCGGCCAGAACGGACTTCAAATACTGCATGGAGTGACCGGTGTCGACGATGTCGTCGACAATGAGCACATTTTTGTCTGCCACATTGGCACAAATATCGGACAGCATCTCCATCGTGGTTGTACGGCTGGTTTGCTGCTTGTAGCTGGAGAGTCTCAAGAAATCCACTTCCGGATCGATGTGCATATGTTTTACAAGATCTGCAAAAAAGAGGAACGCCCCTTTGAGTACGCAGATCATGAGCAGGGGCTCTCCTGCGTATCGATCTGAAATTTCTTTTGCAAGTTCCCAGACCCTTTTTTGGATCTCTTCGGGGGGGATGACCTGAATAAGCTTATGCACTGCTTTCCCGTACCTTCCTTCGCTACACCATACTACGACCCGAGTCGATCAAAGCTCTATGAGCATTGCTGTTTCATCACATTCCGGAAATTTCGGGCACCTGAGACAATCCGACCAGACCTTTTGGGGCAAAATATCTTTGCTGACAATACCAAAATCTACGGAAGAGAAGAAATCAACCTGATAGGTCAGCACAAACACCTTGTACAACCCGATTGTCATAGCATCACTGAGACAGGCTTCAACAAGCCTGGACCCCCACCTGTTTCCACGAATGGAAGGGTCCACGACAAGTGATCGTATTTCAGCCAGGTCTTCCCAGGCGATGGAGAGCGCACAACATCCGTAGACTGTGGAAGTCGCCCTGTCCGCCACCACGAAGTAGTCGCGCAGATGGCTGTAGAGCTCATTATAAGAGCGCGGGAGCAAAAGCCCCTGCTTCGAGCATTCCATCAACAGGAAATGGATTCTCTTGACGTCCTGTATCTTGGCCTTGCGCAGATAGAGATCGAGATTCATTTTCGTGATTCGAGCAGTTCGTCAACAAGTTTTCGCAGCTTGTCAGGCTGCATGTACCCCTCGTGTTTGAGTACAAGCCCCCCTTGCTGATCGTAGACGTGAATCTTGGGGATTGCCCCGACACTGAACACCGATGCCACATCCGAAGTGGCCCAGACCATGGGATAGTTGACCGGTTGTTGGCGCAGAAAAGATTCGATCACCTTCTCGGACATATCCATGGACACCCCCAGAAGGTAAAGATCATCTTCGGAGTAATCCCGCCTGACCTCCACCAGCTCGGGGATCTCGATTCTGCAGGGGGGGCAGAACGTGGCCCAAAAGTTGACGACTGCAACTTTTCCTTTGGCGCTATTGATCGTGCCCAGCAACTCCTGATGATTCACTCTGGGGATCTCTGCTCGTGAAAGCGGTGCACAGAGCAACAGAAGGGCCATTGTCAAGGAGAGGGCAACCCCTTTGATGAATCTTTGCTTCATTCGCGTTGCTCCGCAGGTGACTGAGACAAGGTTTTGGCAAGTTTTACCGCGGACACGGCATCAGCGGCATAGCCGTCTGCTCCGATGCGGTCGGCGTACTCCTGGGTGAGAACCGCTCCGCCGACCATCACCTTGGCAGGTATCCCGCGCTCCTTCAATAGAAAAACGACCTCTTTCATCTTTGTCATGGTCGTGGTCATAAGCGCCGAGAGTCCGACCAGATCGGCCTTGTGCTCCACAACAGCCTGAAGAATGCGTTCAGCAGAGACATCCTTGCCGAGATCCACCACCGTGAATCCGTAGTTGCGGAGCATGAGACAGACGATATTCTTGCCGATATCGTGGATGTCACCTTCCACCGTGGCCATGACAACAGTCCCTCCGCTGGGTCTGCTTCCCTTTTCCAGGAGCGGCCTGAGTTTTTCAAAAGCCATCTGCATGGTTTCCGCGGAGAGAAGCAGCTGCGGAAGAAAGTATTCTTTCCGTTCGTAACGCTCCCCAACATCTGTAATCCCCGGAATGAGCTCGCCGTCAACAAGGTCAAAGGCGGAAACACCCCCTTCGAGTTCGCGATCGAGCATGGCCAGGATCGTTTCCTTGCGGCCGAGGATGACGGCATCACGGATGCTGAGCACTTGTTCAGCGGAAACACCTTCGCCCGCAACGCTCTGGACACCGGAAGCATCCGGTTGCCACCCTTTGAAAACGGCAATGAACCGTTCGGCCTGCGGATCACGGTTGAGAAGAACCTCGCCGGCGGCCAAAGCTTCCCGCAAGCGGGCGGAATTCGGGTTTGCGATGCAGGCGGTAAGACCCGCTTGAACAGCCATCGCCAGGAACGTGGCGTTGATGAGTTCTCGTGCCGGGAGCCCGAAGGAAATATTCGATAGTCCGATAACCGTGGGCAGATCCCATGCCCTCCGGCAGTGGCGGATCACTTCCAGAACCGTTTTGGCTGCTTCAGGTTTGGAGGACACCGTCAGGGCCAGGGCATCCACAAGGATAAGCTGCCGGGGAATGCCCAGGGAATCAGCCTCTGCAAGCAGGGACTCGATGATGGTCAGACGTTCCCGGGCGCTGACCGGGAGTTTTTTTCCCTGGAGGGGCAGGAGTATGAATGGAGCCCCATGATCCCTGCAGACCGGGCCCAGAGCTGCCATTTTCCCTTCTTCGCCGCTGATCGAATTTATCAGGGCCGATCCAGGATATTGAAGCAGACCGGCCTGCAACGCCGCAGGGTCGTTTGAATCGAAACACAGAGGAACGGTCAACCGGGCCGTAAGTTCCAGGGCCAGCCCGGACATGAGGGCGGCTTCATCAGCCATCGGCGCCCCCACGTTCACATCGAGAACTTTGGCACCGGCATCCACCTGTTCCCGACCGAGTTGCAGCGCCGCCCCGAGTTCACCGTTCTGAAGCTCTTTGGTCAACTCCTTTTTGCCAGTGGGATTGATCCGTTCACCGATCATGACCGTTGGAGCCATCGGGCCAAAGGGGACCGAGATTGATCTGGACGTCAGGACGAGATTCGGCAGTCCTTCCGGAGCGGGCCGGTTCCAGATACGATCCCGAACCATCCCTTTCAGGGCCTTGATGTGCTCGAAAGTGGTTCCGCAACACCCGCCAAGCCCCTTGACTCCGGCGTCCACAAAACGCTTCAGTTCGTCGGCAAAAGAGTCCGGTCCCAGCCTGAATACCGTCAGACCGTTCTCCAACTCCGGCAGACCTGCATTGGGCTGGACAAAAACCGGGATCTTTGAGCGGGAAAGAAGTGCATCAACCACCTCGTACATCTGCCCCGGTCCGGCACTGCAATTGGTTCCGATCAGGTTGACGCCGAGGTTTTGCATGGTGTCTGCAAACACAGCGGCCGAGGTTCCCGTCAGGCTGATCCCGTCTTCAAAGGTCATGCTCACGGCCACCGGCAGGTCACAAACCTTTCTGGCCGCAAGGACCACGGCCTTGACTTCAGCGAGTTCGAAATGCGTTTCCGCAAGGATCAGGTCAACACCGCCCTCGACCAATCCCTGAATCTGGTCTTGAAAAAGCCGGATGAGGCTCTCCAGATCCATGGTGCCGAGAGGTCTGACCATTGCTCCGGTTGGCCCCACGCTTCCGGCCACCCATGCCCTGTCCCCCACGGCCTCCCGGGCAACACAAGCCATTGCGCGATTGAACGCCACGACGTCCGTCCCTGAATCCAGCTTCAGCGCTGTTCCACCAAATGTGTTTGTGGTGATGATCTGCGCACCGGCTTCTCTGTACCGGATATGAATTTTCCGGATCACCTCTCTGTTGTGCATGCCGAACGATTCCGGGCTCTGTCCCGGTGCGAGTCCACTGGACTGCAGCAGGGTCCCCATGCCTCCATCGAACAGAAGGATTGAATTGCCGCACAGTGCATCCCTGAAATGTTGCAACGAACGTCTCTCCATGTGTTCCCGTTCCGCACAAAGGAAGGGATTTTGTGAATGCGGAAAAATCGCTGTAGCCGATACTTGAGAAAAGGTTGGCCATACTGAAAATCATTGAAAAGCACAAATAAAAACTATATTATTTTGAGCTCTGTTCCAGACTCAAAATCGCAGAAACACGGCCTGTTTTCATTCAACCCTCTAAAATAACTAAATTTTGTCTTTTGGGAAGGACCGGGATTGGACGAGCCTGCCAAATAAGAGTACCTTGCTATCAATGAACGAAAAAACTGAACAGCCAGGAAAAAAGGCGATTCAGCTTCGCCCCGCCAAGAGATCAACCCTCTCAACAGATTCCTTGCGCCTGTATCTTCAGGAGATCAACAAATTTCCCATTTTGGAGCCGGAGGAAGAGTACGAACTCGCCACGCGCTTCAGGGAGACCGGCGACGAGGAAGCGGCCTTCCGTTTGATCACGTCCCACCTCCGACTTGTGGTGAAGATCGCCATGGATTTTCAGCGGCGCTGGATGAAAAACGTCTTGGATCTTATTCAGGAGGGCAACGTCGGACTGATGAAAGCCGTCCAGAAGTTCGATCCTGAAAAAGGGATCAAATTCTCATATTACGCATCCTTCTGGATCAAGGCCTACATCTTGAAATTCATCATGGACAACTGGCGCATGGTCAAGATCGGCACCACCCAGGCTCAGCGCAAACTCTTCTACAATCTGAACAAAGAGAAACAGCGCCTGCAGTCCATGGGGTACGACCCGACCACCACCCAGATTTCCGAAAGCCTGAACGTCAGCAAAAGCGACGTCATCGAAATGGGGCAGCGCCTGGGGCAGCAGGATATGTCCCTGGATGCCACCATCACCGACGAGTCGGGTGCAACCAA
This sequence comes from Desulfovibrionales bacterium, assembly GCA_046542715.1. Lineage (GTDB taxonomy): Bacteria > Desulfobacterota > Desulfovibrionia > Desulfovibrionales > JBKHAV01 > JBKHAV01. Next base: position 21,205 of record JBKHAV010000006.1, on the reverse strand, counting down.
GCTGGACTTCATACCCGCGCTGGAAGCGGGGGTGGAAGAGCAGCTGGCACAGGGTGAGATCCAGGAAGCGCTTCAGGCACAAATCAAGATAATCCTGCCCACCTTGAATGAGAAGGAAAAGGATATTCTGACAAGCAGACTGTTGTCGGATTCACCATTGACTTTGCGTGAAATAGGCGAAAAATACGGAATCACCAGGGAGCGGGTTCGACAGATCGAAGCCAGGCTTCTGCAGAAGTTGCGCGAACACCTCACAGACAGCATCAAGGACTTTTCCGAGGAATGGATTACCCATGAATGATTGTCTCGACCGATTCAAAGAGGAGGCCCGGGCTCTTGCAAGAAACAAGCTGCCGCTGTTCTACAGCCAGTTTCCCAACGAACTCCATTGTGCCCGGGAGATGTTTTTCGATCACCCGCTTATTCTCCGGTGCCAGGAGGATGCTCTTCCCTTTCTCAACGACACGGCAGGGCACGGCATTCAACACGCCAAGAATGTGGCCATCGAAACCGGGGCCATCATCTTTATTGACGGAACCCGAAAAGATCTGAAGACCACCCGTCATCTCGCCCTGCTCGGACAGATCAGCGGACTTCTTCACGACACCTGCAGGCTTGAAGACGACCATGCCCGGGTGGGCGCTGATCTCTCCAGGATCATCCTTCGTGACTACCCCTTGAGCGACCGGGACAAGGAGATGATCTATTTCGCCATCTGCAACCATGAAGCGTTCCAACCGGTGGATCCCCCTCAAGACGGCGAAACACAGCTTCTGTCTGCCGCATTGTATGATGCGGATAAATTTCGCTGGGGCCCGGACAACTTTTCCACGCTGCTGTGGGAAATGTGTGATTATCAGGAGTGGCCCCTCCCTGAAGTGATTGCCCGCTTTCCCCTGGGAATGAAGAGGTTGCGGGAAATCCTTCCGACCTTTCAAACAGAAGTGGGCCGATCGTTCGGTCCTGAATTCATTGAAATCGGTCTGGAGCTTGGACAGACCATATACAGAAGGGTCCAGGAGTTCGGGACAAAGCAGGACCGCTCGCAACCGAACTGATCCCTTCCCATAATTCATGATCACCAGACACCTTTGCCTCCTCATTGTGCTTGCCGCGACTTCGCTCTTTTCGTGCGCCCATTCCCGGCCCGGAACCGAGCGTATGATCACGCCCCTGAGCGACAGGGCCGAAGCAGGATACCACTATCTTCTCTTTGAAGAGCACATACGGGGGAATGATTTTGAAAAGGCCCGTGTGGAACTGGAAAAAGCCATTGCCCTGGAGCCTTCGGCCCAGCTCTATCTGGAACTTGCCAATATTTACTGGCGGATGAACAATGTCCGGCAGACCAGAGACATGCTGAACATGGCGATCATGATCTATCCTGACGAGACCCAGCTCTACCGGTCCCTGGCAAGCTCCTATATTGCCGAAGCCCGTTACGACAAGGCTGCCGAGTCCTTGAACAGAGCGCTTGACCGCCACTCTCCTGCCCCGGATCTGGTCAAGGAATTTGCCGCGGTTTCCATCCAGGGCCAGCTTCATGCCAAGGCCAAGGATATGTTGAAGCAAATCCCCGAGACCGCATACGATGAAGAACTCCATTATCTCATGGCTCAGGCGTCCAGCGGCCTTGGCCAGCACCAGAAGGCAATCGAGCACCTCGAAAAGGCCATTGCCCTTGATCCAGAGTATATCGATGCTCTCGTTGAACTCGGATATCTGTTTGAGCTGGAAAACGATTTCGCGTCAGCAGAAACAATTTACGAGCGGATCCTTGACCTGGGAGAAACATCCCCTTCTGTCCGGCTTCGAATCATCTCGCTCAACCTGAAGCTGAACAATCCGGACAAGGCGTTCGAGCTTGTCTCCACCGCCCCTCAGACCACTGATTTTCTGCTCGAGGCCGGGCATGTTTTTCTTCAGGAGAAGTTCTATGCTCAGGCCCGGGATATCTTCACACAACTCGAGGGCCGGGAAAACCTGCCTGCCGTCTATCTCTTCTACCGATCTCTTCTTGCTTTTGAGGGTGAGGAGGATCTGCAGGAAGCGGTTGGGTACCTGCAGCAAATCCCCCCCGAAGACCCCCTCTACCAGCAGGCCCTGTCTTTCCAGGGCAATCTCTATCTGCACATGAATCAATTTCCCCAGGCGCTGGAAATCTCCAGGAAGGGGCAGGAACTCTTTCCCGAAAAACCTTCGTTCTGGCTTCTGGAGGCAGCCCTTCTGCAAAACGAGGGAGACCATGCCGCAGCCCTGCGCACTGTTGACGCAGGGCTTGAAAAGTTCCCCTTAAACACCGATCTTCTCTATCAAAAGGGGATCATTCTGGAACAGGAAGGGCAGCGCACCAATGCCCTGAAGGTCATGGAGGAAGTCGTCACCATTGAACCCGATCATACTGATGCGCTGAATTTTATCGGCTACACTCTGGCCGATGAGAACAGGGATTTGGACCGTGCACTGGTTCTGATCCAAAGTGCTATCAAAAATGATCCTGACAACGGGTACATCCTCGATTCCCTCGCCTGGGTGCATTTCAAACGCGGCGAATTGGAACTGGCATGGGAAAAGATTCAGCAGGCCGTTTCCAAGGTCGATTCCGACCCGATCATCTGGGAACATTACGGGGATATCGCCAAGGCAGCCAGCAAGCTTCACAAGGCTCGATCAGCCTATGAAGCGGCATTGTCCCTTGAACCAAAGGATGCTGCGTCCATCCGAAAAAAGCTCGACAGTCTTTAGATGCTTTTGGTGTTTCGTTTCCTCCTGTCCCGCTGTCTTCCGGGCGCTTTCCTGCTTTTTTGCTTGCTGCTGCTTTTGAATCTTCACGGATGCACCAAACAAATTCCACCGCCTCATGAGGGGATCAACGCCCCTCGGGCCTGGACATTGTTCCGTGAAGGTAAAAATTTTTTGCCGGCCTTCAAAGTGAAAACAAGCATCAGCTATACAGACGAGCGGCAGAGCAGAAGGGTCGTCCTGACTGCCTGGGGAAACTTTGATTACCCGATCCGGGCCGACCTGCAGGCCGGAATCGGAGCAAACCTCATCTTCTGGAGGGAAGATTCCCTTCACCGCCTGGCGTTCTACCCTTCGGAAAATACGGCGATAACGCTTTCCACCCAAGGCAGCACTCTCTCCCCGGGTCTGGATATCCCCTTTTCCTTCCAGGAACTTGCAGCGGTACTGACCGCAAGCTGGGACGGCATCACCCCCCCTGAATACCAGCGGGCAGAGCGTGCCGCCCAGGGCGGATGGAGATATTTTCTTGATGACGAGCGCATCCGTTCCGTCGTCCTGGACCAGTCCGGACGGCCTTTGATCATTCAGGGTGGAACGGGTATTTCCTGGGAAATTCACTTCGACAGATGGACCGAGGCCGACATGGGGCGGGCTGTTCCTCAAAAGCTGACCTTGACGCTTGAAACCGGAGAACGCGTTGTGCTTTACGTCAAGACCACGGAGTTGTACGACTCCCCCTGGGACCGGAACTCGACATCCCTGCCGCTTCCGGAGGACGTTCAAACCCGTCGCTACCCCCAGTGATAACTCTTCAGAAGGACAAGGACATGGACGAAACCCGAAATGGAGTTCACGACTTCACCCTGCTGGAAATCCTCACCATTGGGGTGCAAACCGTGTGGAGCGAATGGAAATGGATCATCATCCGGACGATGCGAAATCTGGAAATCCGGCAGCTTCGCAAACGACTCGACACAGAATATCGAAGAATCGGCAAAGCACAGCTGCATGAGCCGGAAAACGAGGATGAGCTTCGCCTCTGCAAGCAGCAGATATCGTTTCTTGAGGAAGAAATTGCTCACCTTGAAAAGGAACTGGACAAAACGCGGCACAATTTTATAGCCAAGCGCATCCAAGAGTTGAAACTGTCCTGAAGAGTTCAGCAGATCGCTTTCAAACCAATCTCGAGAGAAGCATCATGGACACGAAAACCGTGTTGTTCGGATCTGACCATGCCGGATATCCGCTCAAGGAAATCCTGAAAGAGTATCTCCGCGCCAAAGGGTACGACGTGCAGGACCTCGGCCCTCATACTGAACAAAGCTGCGATTATCCCGTGTATGCCGCTGAAGTGGCAAAACATGTTCTTGCTTCCGGGAGGATTGGGATCCTCATCTGCGGTTCAGGCATGGGAATGTCCATGACCGCAAACCGGTTCAAGGGGATACGGGCCGCACTGTGCACCAACGAATTTCTGGCCCGCATGTCCCGCAGGCACAACAATGCCAACATTTTGTGCCTTGGACACCGTGTCATCGGTCAGGACCTGGCCAAGAGTATTGTGGACACCTTCCTGGAAAACGAGTTCGAGGACGGGCGGCACAAGCGGAGGGTCGACCTGATCGACGATCCGGACCTGACCAGCTGCCAACTCTAGACACACACGTTCGTCTCGAGCAGCATACTTGTCTCCAAAAGAGACGCAACACGAAAACCCTTCACCCATCATTCACCATCCACCACGAGAGAGCACCATGCCGGACAAGGAGAACATGAGAGCGGACCAGTTGGCTGTCAACGTGATCAAGGGACTTATCCTGGACGGGGTCAGAAAGGCCAACTCCGGTCATCCTGGAGGAGCCATGTCCTCGGCGGATTTCGCCTACATCCTGTTCAAGGAGTTTCTCGAATTCGATCCAGACGATCCAACCTTCTTCAACAGGGACCGGTTCGTCCTCTCCGCCGGACACGAATCCATGCTCCTCTACAGCCTGCTGTGCATGTGTGGATTTCTGACCCTGGAGGATCTCATGAGCTTTCGGCAACTGGGGAGCCGAACTCCAGGCCATCCCGAGCATGACGTAACCCCTGGGGTGGAAGCGACCACCGGTCCTTTGGGACAAGGGTTCGGCATGTCCGGCGGAATGGCCGTGGCCGAAATGTTTCTGCGGGCCAAACTCGGTCAGGACATCCTTGACCACTACACCTATGTGCTCTCCTCCGACGGGGACCTGCAGGAGCCCATCGCCCTGGGGAGCGCAGCCCTGTTCGGGCAATGGGGGCTTGGAAAGCTCATCGTGTATTACGATTCCAACAAGATTCAGCTGGCAGGCCCCACGTCCCGCTGCGACTGTGCCGATTATGCGCAGCTCTTTTCAAGCCTGTGCTGGCAGGTGATCGAGATCGACGGACATGACCATGATCAGATCAGGGAGGCGCTCAAAAAGGGACGCGCCGACATCTTCAGGCCCACCCTGATCATCGGCCATACCACCATTGCCAAGGGAAGCGCCACGCTTGAAGGAAACGCCGATACCCACGGCTCCCCCATGTCTTTCGAAGAGATCGCCGCCACCAAGGAAAAAATCGGGCTGCCAAAGGAGACGGAATTTTATCTGCCCGAGGAGACCGTCACCCACTTTCAGAGCCGGTTTGCCGAACTGCGCAGCAAGGTTTCCGAGTGGAAAAAGCGGTTCTCGAACCGGCAGGCCTCGGATGCAGCGTTCGCTGATCTCTGGCGCACAGTAACTGGACCCAGATCCGGACTCTCGATTTCCTGGCCCTCTTTTCCCGCTGACACCCCGGTTGCCACCCGCAAGGCGTTCGGCATGTGCCTCAATGCACTTATTGATCAATTGCCCCACATGGTGGGAGGCTCCGCCGACCTCGATCCCTCCAACCAGACCGTCTACTTCCGCGAGACCACCGGCTGTTTCGGATCCGACAACCCGACCGGGCGCAATCTGTGCTACGGAGTACGGGAATTCCCCATGGCCGCCATCAATAACGGGCTGGCACTGCATGGCGGCATCATACCCTTTGGAGCGACGTTTCTGGTCTTTTCCGATTACGAACGAAATGCCATTCGCATGTCCGCACTCCAGAAGCTTCCGGCCTTGTACATCTTCACCCATGACTCCTTCTGGGTGGGCGAGGACGGCCCCACGCACCAGCCGATCGAGCACATAAGCAGTCTCAGGCTCATACCCAACCTGCTGGTATTTCGCCCTGCGGATGCCAACGAGACCAAGCATTGCATGGAAGTCGCCCTGACCCGGGACAATGTTCCTTCAGCCTTGCTCTTTTCCAGACAGAGCCTGCCCGTGCTTGATGAAGCAAAGTACACCGGAATCGCCCAGGGGGTTTCCCGTGGGGGGTATGTCCTCAAGGACTGCGATGCTGAACCTGAACTGGTTGTCCTGGCCAGCGGATCGGAAGTTCACCATGCCCTCGAGGCCTCGCAGATCCTCAGCCACAGGAAAATCCGGGTGGTCAGCGTCCCCTGCATGGAGCTTTTCGATGCACAGGGAAAGCACTACCACGATTCCCTGCTCCCCCCCGGGGTGCCCTGTGTGGCAATGGAGGCGGGAAGCCCGGATCTCTGGTACAAGTATGTGGGCCGCGACGGAGTGGTGATCGGGCTGGACCACTTCGGCGATTCCGCTCCGGGCAAAATTCTGGCTGAAAAATACGGGATCACCACGGACAATCTGGTGTCCAGGATCAAGGAACTGCTCGCCTAACTCGGAGGTCCCTATGGAATCCCCGGAAATTCCCCAGCGAAATCTCGCTCTTGACCTGGTCCGCATTACCGAGGCCGCTGCCCTGGCTTCGGCCCGATGGCTCGGTAAGGGAGCCAAGAACGAGGGGGACGAAGCCGCTGTTGACGCCATGCGCCTCTCCTTCAATGCCCTGGACATCGATGGACGCATCGTCATCGGAGAGGGGGAAAAGGACAATGCCCCCATGCTCTACAACAACGAACGGGTAGGCTCCGGAAAAGGGCCGAAGGTGGATGTGGCCATCGACCCGGTAGAAGGAACGAACCTTCTCGCCTACGGGCGCCCCAACGCCATTTCCGTGATGGGCGTCGCGCCTGCCGGATCCATGTACGACCCGGGACCCAGCTATTACATGAGAAAGCTCGTGGTTCCGGCGCCTGCGCGGGACGTGGTTGATCTGGACGCCCCTGTTGCCGACAATCTGCACAAAATTGCCAGGGCGCTGGGGAAAGATGTGGATGATCTGGTGGTCTTTGTCCTGGACAAGCCCCGGCACAAGGATTTGATCACCGCCATCCGCCATGCTGGCGCCCGCATTCAGCTCCACACGGACGGTGATGTTGCAGGCTCACTCATGGCTGTGGACCCCCGCTCATCTGAAGTGGATGTGATGATGGGGACGGGGGGGACTCCCGAAGGTGTGCTCTCCGCCTGCGCAATACGGGCTCTTGGCGGCGAGATGTATGCCCGGCTGGATCCGCAGAAGCCGGAGGAGAAAAATGCGCTTGCCGAAGCGGGAATCGATGTCAAGGAGACTCTGAACGTGAGCATGCTCGTCAAAAGTGAGGATGTCTTTTTCGCCGCCACCGGCATTTCCGGGGGGACCTTCCTGCCGGGAGTCAGATACACCGGAACCGGGGCCACGACGCACTCCCTGGTCATGCGGGGCAAGACCGGAACCGTACGCTATATCGACTCGCTCCATTCCTGGAACAAACTCATGCGCTTCAGCGCCGTGGAATACGATTAGCAGGACTTGACCACGCTCTTGCAGAGTTTATTCTCGTAACAAACACGTCGAGGTGACGCCATGCCCATTTATGAATTCCAATGCCTGAAATGCCGGGATCAATTCGAGGAGATCATCCTCTCCTCTTCTGAGACCGAGTCTGTGCAGTGTCCGAAATGCGGGTGCGCCAAAGTGACCAAACTCCTGTCCACCGGGAATATCCGCGCGGACGGCATCCCAAAGGGATCCGGAGGGTTCAAGGGAGCCGGTGCCGGCTGCAAGCCCAGCGGCTGAGGATAAGAGACGGTTCCCGGGTCGGGAACCAGCAGGAGAGAAAAAGCCCGCGTGAACGCGGGTTTTTTAGTGGGAAAGGGACCGAAGGGACAAAAGGGACCCAAGGGAAAACAAGGACGGAGTTTTTGTTTCCTGGCTGGGCTAGCTAGAGCTGCACGCCGACCCTATCTTCCCGCTTGCCTCTAGCCCCTTGCCGCTCGCCGCTTCCTACGCATAGCTGCGCATGATGTCCTCTATGTCTTTGGGATCGTAGGTATGGGTGGCCAGCGGCTTGCCTGGCAGCGTCGGAATGTTGCTCCCGAACACATCCCGGTCGTTTTTGTAGATGACGCCCAGAGGAATTTTGTCCCCGAATTCCATGGCCTTTTCCATGGCCGCATCCCAGTTTGTGGGGTCATGGTCCTCGAGTTTGTAGCAATGCTCCTGGTACCATTTGAAGGTGTTCACCTTGTTGAAGGACACGCAGGGCTGGAAGATGTCCACCAGGGAAAACCCCTTGTGTTGTATGGCCTGCTGCACGAGGTCGACCAGGTGCTCGATTTCCCCGGAAAATCCCCGGGCCACGAAGGAAGCCCGCATGGCCACGGCAACGGCCATGGGATTGAAGGGGGTTGAAGGTGGGCCAAAGGGCTGGGACTTGCTTTTCGCCCCTTCCATGGTGGTCGGACTGGCCTGGCCTTTGGTCAGTCCGTAGACCTGATTGTCGTGGACAAGCATGGTGAGGTCCACATTTCTGCGAACTGCGGCCAGAAAATGATTGCCGCCCTCCCCGTAATTGCACCCGTCCCCGGACTCGACGATCACATTCAGGCCGGGGTTGGCCAACTTGGCAGCCTGGGCCGGGGGCAGCCCTCTGCCGTGGAGTCCGTTGAAGCAATTGCATTTCAGATAATGGGGCGTCTTGGCGGCCTGACCGATGCCTGACACAAAAAGCACCTGGTGGGGTGCGATATCGAGCCCGGAGAGAGCTTTTTTCAACGCCCGCAGGATGGAAAAGTTCCCGCACCCCGGGCACCAGGCGGTTTCATAGTTTCCAAAATCTTCTACTGATACCATGCTCGCTCCTTAGCTGCTCTTCTGAAGTTGCTCCAGGATAAAGGCCGGGGTAAAGGGCAGACCGTCGTATCGAAGAATTTTCCTGTCCGGGACATACCCTGTCTCCATTCTGACGAGGGCGGCAAATTGGCCGCTGAAGTTGCCCTCCACAAAAACTACCTGTCCTGCCGCTTTGAAGCGGCCCAAAAAGTGTTCCGGATCGAGCGGCCAGATTTGTGAAAAATGCACAAGCGCGGCACGTTTGCCCTCCTCTTGAAGTCGCTGGCAGGTTTCCTTCACCGCCCCGAGGGAAGACCCCCAGCAGACAAAGAGGGTCTCCGGATCCTCCGGGCCGTCAAACGTCGGCGGAACGATTTCAGAAACGAGCCCCTGCCCCTTCCGGTTCCTCTTTTCCACCATATCCACCCTGACCCCGAAATCTTCGGTGATGTGTCCGTCCGGGGTATGCTCGTCAGAGTCCACCACGACCACCGCTTCCGAAAACCCGGGGATGACCCGGGGGGAGACCCCGTCCTCGGTCACGGCATAGCGAACGTACGCCTCAGGGTTGTCCACCTCCAGAAGAGGGGCCGGCAGTTGCGGCAGGCTTTCCAGATCGAATGGTTCCACCGCCCGGTATGAATCGGCCAGAAATTGGTCCGTGAGAACGAATACCGGTGATTGATAACGCTCGGCCAGGCCGAATGCCCTGTGTGTCAGGTGGAAACACTCTTCCACTGTTCCGGGAGCCAGGATGGCCCTGGGAAAATCTCCGTGCCCGGAATGCAGAGCCAAGAAGAGATCCCCTTGCTCGGTGCGGGTGGGCAGCCCTGTGGCCGGGCCGGGACGCTGCGCCAGGACGATGACCACCGGCGTTTCCGTCATCCCGGCCAGGCTCACCGCCTCGGTCATGAGTGCAAATCCTCCTCCCGATGTCGGAACCAGAACCCTTGCACCGGCATAGGAAGCCCCCAGGGCCATGTTCAATGCGGCAATCTCGTCCTCGGCCTGCTCAGAAACCAGACCCAGGGGACCGCCCTTGCCGATCAGGTTCAGGGCCACGGAGGTCGAAGGGGTCATGGGGTAGAACGAGCAGAAATTGCACCCGGCAGCAAGAGCTCCCAGGGCAATGGCTTCATTGCCCTGCATGGTGAGCCTGTCGGGGTTTCCCTGGGCGGGGGCCGGGCATTCGAACACATCGTTTTGCCCCTTCTGCCATTCATAGGCATTGCGCAGCACTTCGAGATTCTGCTGTACCACCTCTTCCCCCTTCTTTTTGAAGGTATCCCGGAGGAGATTTTCCAATACGTTGATATCCTCGCAAACCGTCGACGCCAGCACCCCCAAAGCCACGGTATTGAAGAAGATGGGTTTTGGGGCGAGTTCCTCGAACGGCACCTTGTAAACCTTTGCATCGCCCGTATCCACACCCTGGTCCACAACAATCAGTCCACGCTCGGAAAGTTTGTCCTTGTGCAGACGAACCGTCTTTTCATTCAAGGCCACGAGCACGTCGACGGGTTCCTTGGGCGCGAACACCGGCTCGGGACTCATGCGGATGCAGAAGGTGTTATGCCCCCCCCTGACCCGGGACATGTAATCCTGCGTCACCACCACCTCGTATCCGGTCCTGATGATGGCCTTGGTGAAGAGATACCCGATCGTGGCCAATCCCTGGCCTGCTTCTCCGCCGATCACGATGTTGATGCTGGGGTCTTGCATTGCTGCTCCTTATGCTCCGTCGAGGATCTGGTCGTCTTCCTTGAGCGACCACCCCTGGGGATCCTCATAGAAATACTGAAGGTCACTGAGAAGCATGAAATGTCCTCGCTCCTCCTGAACCATGCGTTCGACAAACTTCTTTTCCGTGGGATCCTGAGCCTTTTTGAGCCACTCCTCGAAAAAATCCACACTGGCTTTCTGCAGCTCCAGACCGGTGCCGATGGCCCCGATCTCCGTGGTACAGGCATGATCTTTCCCATACTTGTCCACAATGGACCGAAACATCGCTGCCCCGCCCACACTTTCCTCCTCAGGAAGGGAGCATGCATCGGCCCAGGCTTTTCCGGAAACGATGTTCTCGTGAATCTCCTTGATGCGTTGGATCTGCGCTTTTTCGTCTTCATACAAGCGCTCGAACACTTCCTTCCCAGGCCCCGCCTCGCAGGCGTTGACAGCCTTTGTATAGAAATCGGCTCTGCTCTCAGCCATTTCCAATGCATCGCACAACATGTCTTGAGCGTGATTCGTCATCGAGTTCTCCTTGGTGTTTTTCGCGTGTCTGGGTACTTTCGTCTTTCGTGAAATCGAATTTACAAAAGCGCTCGTACGGCACTCAGTGCCTGGCCATAGTCAGGTTCTTCCGTCAGTTCTGAAACAATTTCCCGGTACCGGACCACGGTGTCCCGATCGACAACAAAAACCACCCGGGCCAGAAGACGCAGTTCCTCTACCAGCACGCCGTAGTTTTTCCCAAAGGAAGCATCCCTGTGGTCCGAAAGGGTCTTGACGCTATCGATTCCTGCTGCTGCACACCACCGTTTTTGCGCAAAAGGCAGGTCCATGCTGAGCGTCAAAACCTGAACCGCATTTCCAAGAGAGTGGGTCTCTTGATTGAACCTTCGTGTTTCCATATCACAAGTTGGCGTATCCAGTGAAGGCACGGATGACAGAACCAGTATTTTTCCTGCAAACGTCCCGAGTCCAACCTCCTGCAGATCATTGTCCAGCGCCGTGAAATCCGGCGCTTTGTCACCTGGACCTACTTCCTTGCCGATAAGCGTGAGAGGCTTCCCATGTATTGTCACCCTGTTTTCCCGTACACGCACAATTATCTCCCCTCCTTAAAGTTAATGATTATCAAAAGCTATTCGGGTAGGGTTTCTGTGTCAACCACCCCCTGCCTGAAAAAGGCGTTGCAAAGAAGAGTATTCGCAGGTAGGGACAAGACCCCTGGATCAGTTCATTTCAGGATAAAAAACTGCGTGAGAGAAAAATATGGCGAGACCGACATCAAAAAAATTTCAGAAGACCGTGGAAGAGGTGTTCGAAATATTCATGTTCGAACACTGGCTCCGTTTTTATTTTGTCAAGGAAAAAGACTCTGTCCTTTCGGTAGAAATTCCGGATAAAGCCCTGGACAAGATCCGGGAGGAATATCCCGCTTTGGCCCCATTGGCCGAGGCTCTCAACGGAGAGGTCATTTCCCCTGAGGTCTGTCAAAGGAAAATCTGCGAGCACATCAGCATAACCGTGGAGCAGCGTCAGACAGATTCCGAAATGGTCCCCAGTGTCTTGAACAGTCCCAGAATGAACCAGGAAATTTTCGTGTTCAATTTGTGGGTGGAAGGTCATGAGGAACAGCTGGACAGCCGTTTTCTGGATTTTGCCTCATGGAAGGAGATCTATTTGAAATGGAAATCCACGGACGAAGCCAGAGAGTTCATCAACCGCCTGGTTCAGACGCCCGGAGAATCGGGCTGCGCACATTAGAACTCCTGATTCAGCTTGCTGAACACAAAGAAAGGGGCGGCCATTCTGGTCACCCCTTTCTTTGTGTTCAAGAACAATGCAAGGGATTCTCGAAAATCCGCGGTACTGTCCGCCAGAAAACTAGGGAAGTTATTCTGAATCAATCTGAGATTTCAATTCGTTGAGACCGGTGCGAACCTGCTCCAGCTTTTCATTGCCCAGACCTTCAGGCAATTGCCCGCGCAAGTATTCCGTCTTGGCGAGCATCTCATCGATGGTGGCACTGACAATGGCCTGCCTGGCCATTTCAGGCAGCCGTTCCAGTTCGCTCATCCGCTGATCAAAGGAGGCAATCTGTTCTTTCATGGCTGAAAGATCCTCAGATTCAATCCTTTCCACGGCGGCTTTCATCCCGGTCACGTTTTGATTGAGACCAAAAAATAAAACGACCATCAGAAGAACCGAAAGAAGTGCAATGAACAACGCGAGTTTGCCCCAGTCCTTCGGCTGGGTCCGGACCTCCTGTTCGATCTTCTCATACTCTTTTTCCATCTTTGCTCCTTTTCTGCTTCCTGATCCACGTGTGCACCGTTACTTCGGATTCAAAGGAAGACGCATTTTCACGATTTCGTTGTCGTAATCAACCTTGATCGAGAAACCATACTTCCTGGCCAGAGCGGTCATGGCCTTGTTTTCAGGGAGGGTTTCCCCTTCAAGGTACCGAGTACCTCTGGACTTGCAATAGCGGATGATCTTCTCGAAGAGCATCGCGCCCAACCCCTGCCCCTTGTACTCGGAACGGATGATAATGGCGAATTCTGCGGATGAATTGTCCGGTTTCGTACTCGCCCGAACCACCCCTAGTGTTTCAGGACGGTTGTTTTCCCCGGTGACCGTGGCGATAAACGCCATTTCCCGATCATAATCGATCTGGGTGAAATTGGCCATATCCATGGGTTCAAACTCCCGCACCGAACCAAAGAACCTGAGCCTCAGGTCTTCATGGGAGAGGCTTTTTACGAACTCGAAATGTGCCGGCGCGTCTTCCGGGCGAATGGGTCGCAGCAGAATTCTGCGCCCGTCCTTCAAGGTGACGCACTCCTCCAGTTCTCTGGGATAGGGCCGGATGGCCAAACGGTCAGGACCGGATTTGTTGGTTCCGGCCACCCAAATGCGCGCACCGAGCGCCAAGACTCCCTTGTCGTCTACGAACAGGGGATTGATTTCCACCCCGGTAATCTGCGGGATATCGATGATCAGCTGATTGACCTGGATGAGCGTCAGGCAGAGGTCCTCAACATCGGCATCATTGTGGTTGCCCGCACCTTGCAGGAGCCGTGAGATCCTGGTCCTGTTGATGAGTTCGCGGCTCAGGCTCATGTTCAATGGTGGAAGGGCCACTGCCGTATCCTTGATGACCCGCATGGCCATCCCCCCGTGGCCGAACCGGATAATGGGCCCGAAGTCCGGATCGGTGAACACCCCGATGAAGAGTTCGTGGGCTCCGGGCCGCCGCCCCATTTTCTGGACCGTAAACCCCTCGATATACGCGTCCGGGGCATTGACATGCACCCTGGCCACCATGCTCGCCGCCGCATCAAAGACCTGTTCGGAAGTAGAGAGGTCCAGGGCAAGCCCGCCGAACTCAAAGGGTTGCAGGATCTGGGGAGACCGGATCTTCAGGGCCACTGGATACCCGATCTCCTGGGCTATTTCCACGGCTTCACGGGCTGAAATGCATGCCCTGGTCTCCACCACCGGCACGCCGTATGCGGCCAGAACGTCGCGGGATTCGGCCTCGTTCAGCAGCGATCGTTTTTCCTTGAGGACATTTCCGACGATCTGCCTGGCCCCCGGGGTATCCGGAAAAAAGTCCGTAGGGAGAGAGTCAGGAGTCTCCATGAGCAGCTCCTGATTGCGCCGGTAATTGGCCATGTGCAAAAATGCCCGGATCGCCTTGTCCGGAGTTTCATAGGTGGCGACTCCGGTGTCAGCGAAAACCTTTCTGGCCTCGAGCGCGGTCTCCGATCCGAGCCAGCTCGTCAGAATCGTCCTTTTGGTCTTGGAAGCGACCTGAGCGATGGCGTTGGCTGCATCCACTCCCGGCACGTCAGCAAAAGGAACATGGATGGTCAGGACCGAGCCCACATCTTTGTCTTTGATCAGAATCCTGCAGATTTCCCCATACAGCTCGCCTGAGGCGTTAAAGGGAAGCACCACCGGGTTTTGCGAGCACCACCCTGAACCCAGCCGCTCCTGCAGCGCGTTGACCGTCCCTTCGGATAAATCCGCCAGTTTGCCTTGGCCCATGGCCAGAGCGTCCGCAGCCATGTAACCGATGCTCCTGCCATTGGTTAAAATCGCCAGCCCATAGCCGATCAGCGGCTTTGACCTGGCCAGGGTCTGCGCTCCGTCAAACAGGGAATCGATATCGTCCACCCGGACGATTCCGGCCCTGCGGAAGGCCACATCGTAAATGGCATCGGTCTCTTCCTGGGGGAGTTCGCATGCTTCAGCCACTCGGGTCGGAACGATTGTCTGACGGGACTTGATCACCAAAATGGGCTTGTTGCGTGCACTTGCCCTGGCTGCTGACATGAACCGCCTGGCGTCTGTTATGGACTCTACATAGAGCAGAATCGCCCTGGAAGAGGGGTCGGAGCCGAGATAGTCAAGGGCGCTGGAGAAGGTGACGTCCAGTTGATCGCCCAGTGATATGCAGTGCGAGAAACCAATACCGTTTGCTTTGGCCCAGTCCAGAACGGTAATCAGCAGGCTGTCCGACTGTGTGATGAAGGAGATCCTTCCAGGGAGCGCATCCGTATGGGCGAGACTGGCATTCAGGCCGATACCAGGGACGAGCAGCCCCATGCACCCTGAACCCAGGATGCGCATATCGTATGTCTTGGCCTCTCTTTTGATCGCCTCCCGAAGGGTGCGCTGCTGCAAAGGGGAATCGAGCTTTCCTATCCCTCCACCCAAAAGGACCACAGCCCTGGTTCCCCGCCTTCCAAGCTGACTGATATACTCCGGGGCTTTTTCCACTTGAGAGCAGATCACGGCCATATCAGGGGTGAGCGGAAGCGTGTCCACATCCTTGTAGCTGAGTACCCCGGAGATGGCCTCCACCTTTCCGGTCACGGGCATAACAGGTCCGAGAAAACTGCCCCCCAGAAGGTTGCGCATGACCACCGCTCCAGGGGTCTTCGGAACATTGGAAGCTCCGATCACTGCGATGGAGGTGGGCTTGAAGAGTGCATCGAGATTGGTGACGCTCACCTGAACTTCCTTTTTTGATTTACCGTTCACTCCGGTATTTTCTACCGTTTACCCGAAAATCGTGGCATAGTCCTGTAAGATTATGGGAAAAGGAAAACCGTTGACGGTTTGAATTCGTGCCATTTACCAAAAAATCGGTGTAATTGAAATTCTCTTTATCCATTGAAATTCGTCAGGAGACGCTTGTTGCGGGCAAGGGATAATCGTTGAACGCGTCCGCAACTTGAATGTAGCCGAACAAAGGAGGACGTATGAGTGACGACACCAAAATCGAAAGTCTGCAAAAAGAAGGCAAAATCTTTGAGCCGCCGAAATCACTAGCCAATGAGCCCCATGTCCAGAGCATGGACGTGTATGAGGCCCTTTACAAAAAATCCATAGAAAATCCTGAAGAATACTGGGGCGAACGGGCCGAGGAGCTCATCGACTGGGAAAAAAAATGGGACAAGGTTCTTGAATACGATTTCGACAAACCCGAGATCAACTGGTTCAAGGGCGGCCAGCTCAATGTCTCCTACAACTGCCTTGATCGGCACCTGACAAACGGACGCAAGGACAAGACAGCCATCATCTGGCAGGGAGAAGCTGAAGATGATGTGAAAACCTATACGTATGAAGAACTCCACAAAGAGGTTTGCCGCTTCGCCAATGTCATGAAAAAGATGGGCGTCAAACGCGGCGACCGCGTTTCACTTTACCTGCCCATGATTCCCGAACTGACTGTCGCCATGCTGGCCTGCACCCGCATCGGGGCCCTCCATTCCATTGTCTTTGCAGGGTTTTCCGCACACAGCCTGCGAAACCGCATTCAGGACTGTGAAGCCAAGATGCTGGTCACAGCCGACGCGGTCATCCGCGCCGGCAAAACCATTCCCCTGAAGGGCAATGCCGACGAAGCCCTTGCCGAATGCCCCACGGTGGAGCATTGCATCGTTGTCAAACGAGGGGGGAACGAAATTTCGATGGAGTCGGGCCGGGACTCATGGTGGCACGATCTCATGTCTGACTCCGACATCAGCGATTCCTGCCCTTACGAGTCCATGGATGCCGAAGACCCCCTCTTCATTCTTTACACCAGCGGAAGCACGGGCAAACCCAAAGGAGTGCTTCACACGACCGGTGGCTATCTGACCTACGCCGCCCATACGACCCAATGGGTCTTTGATATCCATGAGGACGATATTCATTGGTGCACTGCCGATATCGGCTGGATCACCGGACACACCTACATTGTCTACGGCCCCCTGGCCCTCGGTGCCACCTCCATCATGTTCGAAGGTGTCCCCACGTATCCTGATGCGGCCAGGTTCTGGCAGATTTGTGAGAAATTCAAGGTGACCATTTTCTATACAGCGCCCACTGTCATCCGCTCCCTTATGCGCCAGGGCCCTGAATGGACCCAAAAAAACGATTTGTCCTCCTTGCGCATCCTTGGTTCTGTAGGGGAACCCATCAACCCTGAAGCCTGGATGTGGTATTATGAGCACATCGGCAAAAACAAACTTCCCATTGTCGATACCTGGTGGCAGACGGAAACCGGTGGGATCATGATTTCACCCCTTCCCTATGCCACTCCCCAGAAACCGGGTTCGGCAACCAAACCCCTGCCCGGAATCGTCCCGAAGATTGTCAATCAGGAGGGACGGGAAATGGGTCCGAATGAAGGGGGTTTTCTGGTCATTGAAAAA
The DNA here is from genome assembly GCA_046542715.1 of Desulfovibrionales bacterium. GTDB lineage: Bacteria > Desulfobacterota > Desulfovibrionia > Desulfovibrionales > JBKHAV01 > JBKHAV01. The sequence continues at coordinate 3,962 of JBKHAV010000006.1, read as the reverse complement.
CCGTGGCCGGGTATGCTCCGGGGTGTATGGGGTGATCCTGCCCGGTTTAAACAGCAGTATTTCAGCGGATTCCCTGGAAAATATGAATCCGGGGACGGTGCCAAGGTGGACCGGGAAGGATATTTCTGGATTATGGGGCGGGTGGATGATGTCATCAACGTGTCCGGACATCGCATGGGAACCGCGGAAATCGAATCTGCCCTGGTTGCCCACCCTTCGGTAGCCGAAGCCGCTGTCGTTGGCATGCCCCATGAGATCAAAGGGGAAAGCATTTACGCGTATGTCACCCTCAAGGCCGATGTGGATGAGTCACCTGAACTCCTCAAGGAACTCCGTACTCACGTGCGCAAGGAAATCGGCCCGATTGCCACGCCGGAGGTTATTCAGTTCGCATCCGGACTGCCGAAAACCCGAAGCGGCAAGATCATGCGTCGCATCCTCCGCAAAATCGCATCAGACGTCACCGACACGAACGAATTCGGGGACACTTCCACCCTGGCCGACCCTACGGTCATCAATGATCTGATCGAAGGAAAAAAATCCTGAAGAGACAGGGAGGGGTTTCCCCTCCCTGTTCATCCTCTGTCTAGTTCTCTCCTTCCCATGTCTTACCGCTGACCAGGCCGAGCTGTACGGCATAGCGGATCAGTTCGGCAGAATTGTGAAGACACAGCTTCTTCATGATACTGGAACGGTGATTCTCCGCTGTCTTCGGGCTGATATAGAGCTTTTCCGCAACCTCCCTGGTCGAAAACCCCTCTGCCAGTAAGTGCATGACCTGACGCTCCCTGGCGGTCAGCTTGCGATAGTTGCCGTTTATGATCTGGTCCTCTTCCAGCGGAACTTCAAGCAGGCGCTGTACAATCTTGTGCGCCACGGTACTGTCGAAGAAATACTCTCCTCGTGAAATGGCTTCCAATCCTTGAATCAGTTTCAACGAGACAGAATCCTTGAGCACATATCCTAACGCACCACTCCTGAAGGACTCGACAATATGCTCGATTTTTGAATGCATGCTCACAAAGAGGATTCTGATCTTCGAACGTATGCGGAGAATCTCCCTGGTGACCTGAATGCCGCTTTTGTCTGGTAGTGAAATATCCATGACCACGAGATCAGGTTTTTGATCCTTTACAATCTCGATCGTTTCCTTTCCGCTCCCTGCTTCGCCGACAATGGTGAAATGGGGATGATTGGAAATCAGAAACTTTATCCCTTCACGAAACAGGGGATGGTCATCGACGATCAATACTTTTTTTTGGCCACGCATAAAGCTCCCTCATTGAAGCATGGGAAAAAAGGTATGCTCCTACCCCGTCAACGATGAGTGAAAGAAGAAGAAATTTTTGATAATCAAGGAGACAAATCGCATCATGAACATTTTCTCAGGAAGTTTCAAGGTAGCTTGATATGGTACTGCAGTGACATGATCTTCATGCCGGTATCGGAAAAGATGCCCATTTGATCCTTTGGAAATTCACGAGACTTCCCTTGAATCTCCTTGCCCGAAAACTCCGGGATCATGTAGACTGATAGTGAATGCAAACAAAGGAGGTATCATGAAAACGTTGACCTGGATGTGTATGTGTCTTCTGCTCACCCTGCAATGCATCGGTTGTGCCGGCACAGGCGGTGATGGTTTTGAGGAGTACAGAAAACCTGGAATCACCATTCTCGGCGCTGCCGCAGGGGGAGCACTTGGTTCCATGTTCGGCTCCGGTGTCGGCAGAGGACTGGCTGTTGGCGGCGGAGCCATTGCCGGCGGGGCTCTGGGGTACTGGATAGCTGAACGAATGGAACAAGATGATCAGGACGCCGTCAGCCATGCATTGTCTGAAAATGATGCAGGCGAAACCCTGCACTGGAGAAACAACCAGACCAATGAAGAGTTCGCTGTCACTCCTTTGAATACGTATCAGGAAAGCGGACAGCAGTGCCGTGATTTCACCATGACACGATATGAGGCTGGCAGCCCTGAGGAAAGTGAGGGGACAGCCTGCCTGCAGGACGGACAGTGGACAGTGGTGAGTTCCTCCTGATGACAGCTTATGCATGATTTGGGGCAGCCGATCGTGCTCATCTGAACCTGGCGTTCGTCGCCCCTTGAGAACGCTGGGGACTGTTCCGTTCTTTTCCCAAAAATTCAAAGATGTTGTTCCTCCTGATGTTCCTCAAACCTCCTTTGATTTCGAAGTAACTTCATTGGCGGAACTCAGCCGTCACCGTTCACTTCTGCGCGGCCTTTGATTTTCTTTGTCGGTGCGCTATGGATAGAGGAAAGGAGATCTTCATGCCCCCCAGTGTCAAGGAACTGCTCGATACATACCGTCCGGATCATTCTTTTCCGACCCGATACCTGGGCAAAGTCTATACGGACACGACAGAGTTTTCACGCATCTCTTACGGTGATGTCATTGCCCTTGGAGGAAAACATTATTTTGTCCTGAGAGATGAAGCCGAACGGCGTTTCGGGCTCGAGGATCCCAAGTATTGGGTGAAGCGGTGCACGTGCCTTGAAACTTCTGAAAGCCACATCCTCAAACTGGTGTTTTATGAGCAGTTTCCCGTCAAGATCGGGACCGTTACCATCGAATGCTTTCGCAGTCCGCGCAAAGAGGCCCGGATCCTCGACCGGGTCCGCGGGGATTGGCGGTTCATGCAGGGAGAGTCCTACGAGGATTCAAAAGGGAACAATGTCCGCATCCTGGAACTGATCCGGGGACGACGGCTGGACGAGCGCATCGAGGAGATGCAGGTGGACCACCAGACCTATTTTTTTGAACACTTCCCTGCGATCCTCGAAAAATTCATCACTTCCTGTGAAGCCATCGGGTTTCTGCACGAACACGGCGAAAAGCATGGGGACATTCGCCGGGACCATCTCTGGCTCGAGCACAAAACAGGCCGATACCGCTGGATTGACTTCGATTATGCCTATAAGACATCTGAAAACCCGTTTAGATTCGACATTTTCGGTCTGGGCCAGATCCTGCTCTTTCTCGCCGGCAAGGGCAATCATACCTTACAAAATCTCACCAGCTTCCCGGGTGTGGATTCCATCGCGTTCTATGAAGAGGATTTCGCCCTGCTCTTTCGAAACCGTTTGGTGAATCTGAAACGAATCTACCCCTATGTACCGGAACAGCTGAACTTCATTCTTTTGCATTTCTCTGTCGGGGCAAATATATTTTATGAGACCGTGGACGAGTTTTTGGATGATCTTCGTCCATGCCTCGATCTCATTCGAAAAGGAGCATGACATGGAAACACGAGAGTTTCGAAAAATCCTCGTTGCTGTGGACGCTTCCGAAAATGCTATGCGGGCGATATCCTATGCCGGCGATATCGTTGGAAGCACCTCTGGATTTCACATCAAACTCCTCTATGTGGAGCGGCTTCCGGAACGGGACCTTTTCCCTGACGAAAACACGTGGAAGGATGCCTGCAAAAAACAGGAAAACCAGGTCAGAGAATTTCTGGAAAACGGCCGGAAAACACTTCTGGACAAGGGTGTTGCTCAGTCCTCCATATCCGATGAATACGTCGTGCACTGTCGCTCCCCGTTCTACGACCCCCCGCCGGACTGCAGTCTCGGCCATTCCATTGCCCAGAACATCCTCAAGGCTGCAGAACGGGGCGGGTTCGGAACAGTGGTGGTGGGCAGACGGGGTGTTTCCAAGGCCGAGGAGTTCCTCTTTGGCAGCGTGTCCACGAAGATCATCCACTCGGCCAGGAACTGCACGGTCTGGGTGGTTGAATAGCCCACGTCAGGAAGGCTGAAGAAATTCCATCGGTTCCGGCTGAATGTTTCGGCGTACTCCGCTGGAAGGTCTGAGTGCATGTCCGTGAACTCTCCTCCTGTGCCAGTCTGCCGCAGCACGAAAATCGCCGTGCGGACATATTCAGGGCACATCTTCCGGCACTGACGCCCTCTCCGCCACCCGAAGAAAAGGCTAGCGGCA
>JBKHAV010000005.1:0-54697 GCA_046542715.1 Desulfovibrionales bacterium | reverse complement strand
ACGGGTCATATCGAAGCCATGAAGGTGGTCTACGATCCTTCCGAGGTCGACTATGAAGAGCTTCTCTCCGTGTTCTTCCGCAACATCGACCCCTTTGAGGCGGGGGGGCAGTTCTGTGATCGGGGCAGTCAGTACCGCAGCGCCATCTTCTTCCACAACGAGGAACAGGAGCAGATGGCCCGTGCCTTTAAGGACGATCTGGAGAAGCGTTTCAAAAGGTCGATTGCCACGGAAATCGTTCCAGCGGGACCGTTCTACCCGGCCGAAGACTATCATCAGGAGTATTACGAAAAAAATCCCATCCGCTACAGATTCTATCGCTACGGATGCGGCCGGGACCGCCGGCTGGAGGAAATCTGGGGGAAGAAGTAACAGACCCGGTTTTTGCACCGTGACCGGAATCCACGCCCTGGTTCCCCTTTGAAGTAGTCCACTGCGGGTCGATTCTTTCTTCACTTCTTCCGGAAAAGTGGTAGGGTAGGGGTTCATTTTTTTTGTGAACACCCATAACCATACGCTGAGGAAGATCGATGATGTATGAACTCGTTCTCATTCAAAGAGGAAAGGAAGAAGTCATTTTCAGGTCAGATGACATGCTCGAAGTTTTGCTCAAAAAGGAATCCCATGTTCGCTCGCTGACCTCTGCAGTTCTCGAGGTCCGAAAGATCACGGAAACCGCTCCGCAAGAGGATGTTTCCGAACCGGTTCCAGCATAATCACAACAATCTTTGAAAATCCTCACGCAAAGCGCGTGGCGCGAGACGAATCCAGGCTGCTCCCAGTATCTGGAAGGGTCATGCTTTGCCTGACGGCGAGTGGGTCGTCCCGCGGTTGCGTGGGATTTTGCTTCATGCCGAGGTTTGACTCAGAGCGGCACCTGTCCGGTTTTGTGCGGAGCATTCTCAAGGGACCCTCTTCCCCGCGGGGACATGGTCCTGCGCCCGCGGACGCGTGTCGTAGGGTGCCTGCTCCACGCCCTGCCTGTACACGTCATATGGATAAAGAACTCAAGATAATTTGCTCAAGAGGGGATGATTCCTGTAGAAATTCTGCTAAGATCATGGCGTTTCAAACGCTTGTGATCCACGGAAGCATGGAGGAACATCATGGATTATCGAAGGACAATCATCGGCATTCTGGTGGTCGCCCTGATCTGGTTTGTCATGGATCTGATCATTCACGGGCTGATCTTGCGTTCTGCCTATGAGGCCACCGAGCTGTTTCGACCCGAGCACGACACGAAAACGTATCTGCTCTACTTGAACATCCTTATCAAAGCCACGGTGTTCGTCCTGCTCTACGCCATTTTCGGGGTGCGCAGGGGTATGGGAGCAGGGCTTGCCTTTGGTCTTCTCTACGGCTTTGCCGCAGGGTTTTCCATGGGGTATGCCAGTTACGCGATCCTGCCGATGCCCTACATCTTCGCCCTGACCTGGTTTCTGGGCACCTGGGTCGAGTATGGAGTGGCCGGGGCCATTGTCGGAGGGATGTACCCGACACCTGAGAGAGTGGTCCATTCCCCGTCGTCATAAGCAGGGACGGCAATCCTCAAAACAGGATCATATGCCCACCTCGACTCTGGGCCGGGCATCCTGGTCAGTTTCGATTTCCGGGTCGCAGATGGAGAGCCGGCCCGGGTCGATTCCCTGTTGTACCAGGTGGTCTTTTACGGATTCGGCCCTGCTCTCCGCAAGATCGTTGAGAAGTTCATCCGGGATCCGACCCTCGTTGTCGGACGAATCCTGCTGCTCCGCTGCTTGTTGCAAGGCGTTCCTGTCCGCAGGAACGGCCATCCCGCAAAGCAGGAGCGTCACCTCCGGCCGGTTCTTGAGCTTCTCGGCCATTTGGTTCAGATACTGCCGATCCTCAGAATCGAGCGTGGAATTTCCCGGAGTGAAGATGACCGGCTCGAAGCGTAGCGCCGTAGCCTTGCCCAGAAGCTTGCCCGCGGCATATGCGGCCCCGAGCGGGGCGAAATAGGCCAGCGCCCCGGTCTTGATGGCTGAAAACGTGGCGCTTTGGACCGCCTCGGCTACGGCACCGCCGGTTCCCACATCCGGATCACGGATACTGCCCTGCACCGGAATGGTCAGCTCGATCTCCTTGTCGTCGTTTTGGAGAAGACCGACTGCGGTACTCAGGGGAACACCGATCTCCTCGGTGAACTTGTCCTCTTCCTCAGGCCTGAGGTCGCGCATCTGGAGCCGGGTGATAAAGAGCTTGAACGTGGCGTCCAGCTCGGCTCGATCGATGAGAACGGAAAAATCAGAGTAGAGCTGCCCGCTCTGAATGGCATACCCGGTATGACGCTCGGCGTAGCCGGTGAGTTCAGGAAGGCTCAGCCGCTGAATTTCCCCCTGAACATCAGCAGAAATAAGGTCCGTGAATGGCTGGACCGTGCCATCGAAATGCAGGGAGGTGTACCGGCCGATATCGGCCTGGAACCTGACCGGGAGTTTCCGGTCGGAATCAGCCGTATTCAGGTTTTGGATGCCCGCTTCAATAGAATTCAAGGTAAGGTCCACCGGCGGGTCCACGGAATCGTCCCGGAAACGCACGGCGCTGTTTTTGTCAAGTGATCCCTCCCCAAGGGCGACAGTTGTTTTTTCCCCTTCCTCCTGGTCTTCTTCTTCCATGAGAAATTGCGGCAGAAGACGTAGGATTTCCATCTCGCCCTCTTCATTCCTGAGGATGATTCCCCGGACTTCGGAAAGCTGGAGCGAGCCCAGCTCGATGCGTCGTGCCGGAATATTCACCTGGCTGTCCCGGACGTTCAGGGCGGCTATGTCCAGGACATAGGGCTGGTTTTCGCCCTCTTGCGCGTTGCGTTGGAGAAACCGGGCATTGTTGAGCGTACCGCTCCCCATGGCAAAGGTTTCAATCCCGGAAAACTGCACATTGCGAAGCTCAAGGGAATTTGCAGCAGTCAGAATCAGGTTTTGGTCGGGGTCAAGAATTTGGAGGGTGTTGGCGTCCACAGCGGCTTGAATTTGGAAATCCGGAGGGGCACCGGCTTCCCGGGTGTTCATGCTGAGATCGAGATCCACAGCGATTGCGTCCGCCTGGGTACGAAGGTGGGGATCGGACAGGGCGGCCCTGAACTCGGAGGCGTTCAAATTTCCGGATGCTTGTATTTTCGAACCGTCCCGGTTTCCAAAGGGGAGTTCCACACTGGTTCGGCCGTCCCAGGAAAGCGTGCGGGGTCGTATGCCGAGTTGCTCCGTGGTGAGGGACATATCCCTGACCGTCATGGTTCCGTTTGTCTGAACAATGGGGGCAACGTCCTGTCCGGCTTCAAAGAGAAACTCTGACTCAGCCTCGAGGGTCCCGCCGTCCATATCCAGGTTTGGGACAAACGGATTCGTCAAGGCTATGGGAAGCGAGGCAACTTCGAGGCGTCCCTGGACCGTTGGGGTTGAGGCGTACGGGGTGGCCGAGCCCTGAAGGAGGATATTGCCGCCGTCAATGGCCAATTGGGCCCGGAAATTTCCAGAGGCGTCGGGATTCCAGCTCTGCATGGGCTCTGCCCGGACACGTGTCACGGTGATGTCCTGATCGATTTCAGGGCTGCGATACTGTACGAGTACGTTGTCCAGAGCAAGCGAGTTGAATCCGGTTGCCCAAGGCTCCCCTTCCGTGGGTTGTATACCGTTCTCGGCTGTAGCGTTCTCCCCCGTCCTTCCGGGCAGTTCAGGCAGCAATTCGAAAAATTCCATTCCCCCTTTCTCGGTTCGGACTACCGTGAGCCGAGCTCCGGAAAGGGAAACCGCCCCGAGATCCAGACGCTGCTTCGAAACATCTATCGAACTGTTCTCCAACATGAAGGAGGACAGCTCGATGGTATATGGAGGTTCATCCTGCTCGTCCGTATTGCGCTGGAGGAGCCGGGCATCCGTCATGCTGCCGGAACCCAGGGAAGCGGACCTTGTGCCGCTGGCTTGGAGGTTTTGAAGATCCACAGCCTGTGTTGCGGCAAGGATGACGTCTTGCTCGACATCGAAAAGCTCCATGCCCCTGGCCCGCAACCCGGCTTTGAGCTGAAAAGGACCGTTTCCTGGAACCGCGGTGCCGTCTTCGATGCCGATGTGCAGCTCCTCAGCCCGGAAACGGAAATGGGGTTCGGCAATGGCGGCCCTGATGTTCGTGGCGTTTACCTCCCCCTGTGCCGTGATCGAGGGCGGCTGATCCTCTCCGGAAGAAAATGTCACACTGGTTCGGCCGTTCCAGGAAAGGGTTTTGGGACGTATTCCGAACCGCTTGGCTTCAGCAGAAAAATCCTGGAGGGTCAGAACTCCATCGGTCTGAAGGAGGGGCGGTTCCTTATGCCGGGTTTCATAAGAGAAGGCGATGTCCGTCATGAGGGTCCCCCGGGTGATCTGAAAATCGGGGACAAGCGGGTTCACCCAGGCCAGGGGGAGAGAGGCGATCTCAATGCGGCCCTGCACCGCAGGTGTGGCACCGAAAGGTTTCGTCCTGCCGGAGACGTCGATGCGGCCTTCCTCAAGGGTCATTTGGACACGAAAATCCGCCTCTGATTCAGGGTTCCAGCTCTGCATCGGATCTATGTGAGCGGTCGTAATCATCACCCGCTGGTTCAGCCGCGGACTCTGGTACAGCACCGTGACATTGTTCAGATCGATCTCACCGAACCCGATTTCCCAGCCGTCTTCATCCGGGGTCTCTTCCTGCGCAGCAGGAAGAGGCACTCCTCCGATGAACACTCTTCCCTTCTCGTTCATCCGCACGCGGATGGCTGCGTTTTGCAGAGAAACATCGTCCAGTTGAATCCGTTTTTTGAATATCGGCCACCAGACGATCTCCACCCCTGCCCGGACCCATTCCATGGTCCCTGTCTGCTCTCTTTGCGCAATTAGGGAGTGGACCAACAGCCTGCCGGTAAAGGGGTTGAAATCCACGTTTTCGATCCGAACCTCGAGTTCGCCGTGGCTTTCCAGCCAATGTTCAAGCCCCCAGCGGACGGCAAAAGGAAGAAGCAGCAGCGTAATCAGCCCCAGGAGGAGGAGCGAGACAAGGGTGATCGACAGTTTCTTGTGTCTGCTGACGGCTTTCACCGGGGCGCTGTTACGCAGCGGATGTTCAGAATGTTGCATACGATTCTCCACGGGGATTGACGAACATATTCTACATGAAATTCCAATTCGTTGTTAAGCAGATACTTTCGATCTGGGCAGAACTGGAACTGCCCCCAAGGGCTGCCTGCTTCCTTTGACGTGACTCGCTCAAAGAATTTGCAGATCCTGTTGCTCAAAAAGGTAAGGGTATGATATCATACAATTCACCCCTTTTGCACAGTGCCTTGTTGCCCGGAAAGTCAAATCCCTGCCGGGCGGGACACATTGCAGAGGGGAAGGGTCTCTTCCCTGAGGTGATCGGGTTTCAAATGCAATTGATCCGGCATGGATGAAGTTCGATGAAGTTCACAGTTGAGCTGAGGCTGCAGTGAAGAATCAAGAGGGCGGGCCCGGCCAGAGGGCACCGGGAATAGGGAGCAGTGAGCTATGTTTGTCTCAAGACGATTGCTTTACGGATGCATGGCGGTATGGCTGATCGGCATTGTCTGGCCGGTGTATCAGGTCTTCAGTCAGGAAAAAGTCATTCATCAATTGTCCGAACAGATCGATCAATGGCAGGATGCAGCCCAAAAGAATCGGGAGTCGCTTGAAGAGATTGTCCAAAGACAGCAGGCCCTGCAGGAGCAGGCCACATCCGTGGTGACCCAGGTGAACACGATGGATGTGACGGCGTATACCCCGTGCGTCGAGGAAACCGATGACGATCCGCTCATTGCCGCCAGCATGCGCAAGGTCAGACTGGGCACGGTTGCGGTTTCCAGGGATCTGTTCGAAAAAGGATGGGTTTTCGGCAAGAAGGTCTACATCGAAGGTTATGGGATCTATGAAATCAACGATCTGATGAACAAACGGTTTTCCTCCCGCGTGGACGTGTTCATGTGGGAGAAGAAGGACGCCTTGGAGTTCGGAAAAAAGACCTTGAAAGTCGCGCTTCTCGATCTCTAAGGTGAACCCGCACAGAGACGAAAAAGCGGCCCTGCTCCAGCAGGGCCGCTTTTGTCATCACAAGGGCGGAAGAACTACTGCGTGATGGGGCTGAGAAGGATTTCCACGCGCCGGTTCTGGGCTCTTCCGGCAGCGGTGTCGTTGGAGGCGATGGGTTTGGATTCTCCGAATCCCCTGGTCAAAATCCGTTCGGGAAGCACGCCCTGGGACCTGAGGTAGGCAGCCACAGATTCGGCACGGCGCTGGGAGAGCTGCTGGTTGTAAGCGTCGCTCCCGGTGCTGTCCGTATGGCCGAGAATGTCGACATAGGTTTTCTTGTACTCATCGATGACCAGAGCCACGGAGTTGAGCACATCGAAGAATTGCGGGTTGATGGCTGCGGAGTCGGTCTCAAAGGTGACATTGCCGGGCATGTTCAACATGATCTGGTCCCCGTTCCGGGTTACGCTTACGCCGGTTCCCTGGAGCTGTTCGCGAAGCTTGGCTTCCTGTACATCCATATAATATCCGACCGATCCTCCGGCCAGTGCACCGATTCCGGCCCCCAGCAGGGCCCGTTTTCTCCAGTCCCCGCCGCCGATCACCGCCCCGGCAATTGCTCCGCCGGCCGCGCCGATTCCGGTCCCAATGGCCGCCCTGCTCGTCTGGCGCTCCCCTGTGTAGGGGTTGGTGGTGCTGCATCCCGCGATGAATATGGACAGGCATAGAGCCAGGACAGCGAAACGTACAGATATGTGATGCATTGAGAACTCCTCGGTTCGTGGTTTTTCAATTTTAGCCTGGCAGAGAATGGCACAGATTACAGCCATTATGAATCGTTTTGTCAATTCAATAAAATTGATACCTTTCAGGAAGTTGCAGTCTTCTTTCGCAAAATGGTTCCAGTAAGTGCCATGAAAAGCCTCTGCAGGATGTTCAGCGGGCGAGGATGTCCCTCCACCGGGTGTGCTCCTTCCAGGTGAATCCACCGGGATAGCTAGGCCAGATCGAATTGTTGTGCACAAGTGGTTCTTCCCGCAAAGGATATGGTGAACTGCCGCAGGCCTTCTCAAAGAGGGGGGTTCCGGGAATGGGGGTGTACTGGGCCAGGAAGGGGGTGAACCCCGCCTTTTTGACGAAAGAAATGGTCTGAAGGAGGTCGTCTTCATCCTGGTCGGGGAGGCCGAACAGGACGTAGACGCCCACCTCCCGGGGGTGAAACCCTGCACGAAGGAGGTTTTCCGTTCCCTGCTCCCATTGGGCCGCTGAAAGCTTGGAATCCAGCCTGGTACCGAAGTCGGCGGTTTCCAGCCCCAGCCGGATCGTGGTCAGTCCGGCACGTTTGAGACGGGAGCACATGGGAAGAGTGAGTTCCCGGACGTGCAGGGCGTTGGGGGTATGCAGCCTGACCCGCATGCCTGCCGCGTCCATGTCGTCCAGGAGCGGAATGAGGCAGCGCTCGGGACGGATGAGAAGTGCGTCGTCGTAAAAGGCAAAATCCCGCACCCCTTTTCCGTATTCCTCCTGCATCATGGAAAAGACCCGTTGGGGATCCGCTGTTGCAAACCCTGGATAGAGCTGTTTCCCGGCGCAATAGGCACAGGAAAAAGGACACCCTCGGGAGAGCAGGAGCGGGGCGTATCGGGAACGGCCATACCAGTTCAGTGCAAGGCCGAAGCCGGCGTCGTCCGGAAGCTTGGGAGGGGACTGACCGAGGGTCTGCCACAACTGCTCCCAATTGTCCTCCCGCTCCAAAGGGCCGGAGATGATGCAGTCGGCCGGAGCGTTGGCTTTGGCGTGCCCGGTGCACAGGGTGGCATACGGTCCGCCAAGGACCAGGGGAACCCGGGGCCAGATGTCCCGGGCCATCTCAAGGGCTTCGAACGCTCCGGGGTACCAGTAGGTCATGGCCGCGGACACGAGGATCAGGTCCGGTGGGGGAGTCAAGCGTTCCAGGGTCCCACGGACCAGCTTCCTGGGGAGTCCGTATCGGCTGTAGGTCCTGGGTACGGCGCTCAGGCAAGGGGGTTTGGAAATGGGAACCTTTGGGTACGGGCCGGCGCCGAACCGCCGAGGGCCTGGGGGGGAGTCTTCCCCTGCGCAGTCCAGACAGTCCACGAGGGCCACGCTGCATCCGCTGCGACCGAGCATGTCCAGGCAGGACAGCAGGCCCACAGGCCGGCTCCAGAGGTTGAAGGCGGCAAAATCATGGATCCAGGGAGCAATACCTAACACCCGGGGTGTCGAATCCCCGGAGCACGTGGTATGACTAGAGGATTTCCAGATAATCCCGGGCCACCTTGGCCTCTTTGCTTGTGGCACTGATCTCGATGACACGTGCAAACCACTGTTTTGCTTCCTCAGGTTCCCCCTCGCGGAGCAGATTTTCCCCGAGTCTGAGCAAAAGGGCGGGATTTTCCAGATCAGCCTCGGTGCCCCGCTTGAGCCAGGCGATGGCTTCCGATGTCTTGCCCTGAGCGACGAGTGTATCGGAAAGCAGCAGATAGGCGGGAGTGTACCGCCAGTTCCGTTCAATGGCCATGCGGGCGTATTCTTCGGCACGCTCTGTCTTGCCCTGGGCGCTGTAAACCAGGGCCAAATTGTAGGCTGCATACTCCGGAGTGAGGTAGGTCAAAATACCAAGGGCATACTTGAACGCCTCCTCAGCCCGATCGAGCTGGCCCATGGCCGCATAGGCATGCCCAAGGGAAACGGACGCCTCGGCAAATTCCGGGTCGAGTTTGACCGCCTTTTGGAAGTTCTGGGCGGCCTGTTCCCATTCCTTGAGACCCAGATAGGTCAACCCCAGGTCGTATTGGAAACGGGGCTGGTTCCGGGCCCTTTTTTCGATGAGCTTCAGCTCGGCAAGCGCACGTCTGGGCTCTCCGGAATTGAGATAGGACTCGGCAAGGTCGAGACGAATATTTACCTCCTGGGAGGAGATGTTCGTATCAAGGGTGTTGCCTGAACCCGGGACAGTGGCGCACCCCTGAAGCCCGGCTCCCAGAAGCACGGTCACGACCAGGGAAAGAACGAGAGTTTGATACACTTTTGCCATTGAGCGCCTCCATGGGGCTTTGCACATGTTCCCGTCAGATGACCTTGTTCAGGGAATACTCGATGATTCCCTGAGCGCCCCTGGCCTGCAGTTTGGGGATCAGGTCGCGCACGGTTGCCTCTTCGACCACGATCTCCACGGACAGCCAGTCTTTGTTGTACAGATGGGCGATGGTGGGAGAGGTCAGGCTGGGAAGCAGTTCCATGACTTCCGGGATTTTTTCTTCCGGGAGGTTCATCTTGAGCCCTACCAGCTTTTCCGCATGCAGGGCTCCCTGGAGAAGCGTCAGCATCTGTTCGATTTTCTTCCGTTTCCAGGGGTCCTCCCAGGCCTTTTTGTTGGCGATGAGCTGCGTGTTGGTCTGCAGAAGTTCGGCAATGATGCGCAGTCCATGAGCCTTGATGGTGGTCCCGGTTTCTGTGACTTCCACGATGGCGTCGGCAAGGCCTTCGACCACCTTGGCCTCGGTGGCGCCCCAGGAAAACTCGACGTCCACTGGAATGCCCGCAGATTTGAAATAGGTCCGGGTGAAATGCTCAAGCTCCGTGGCAATGACCTTGCCTGCGAGATCCTCGGGTCGTTTGTAGGGGGAGTCCCCGGCCACGGCAAGGACCCACCGGGCAGGCCGGTTGCTCACCTTGGAGTAGACCAGGTCGGCGACCATCACCACATCGGATTCATTTTCCAGGATCCAGTCCTTGCCGGTGAGGCCCACGTCCAGAATGCCGGATTCGACATAGGTGGACATCTCCTGGGCCCGGCACATCGAACAGGACAGGTCCGGGTCGTCGATTTCCGGAAAATAGTTGCGGTGATGGATATTGATCTTCCAGCCGGATCTGGCAAAAAGCTTGATGGTCGCATCCTGAAGCGAACCCTTTGGTATTCCGAGTCTGAGGACCTGTTTGCCGTCCATTATTTATACACCTCCTTGGGATCGAATATCTTTGGTGAACATTTTCGCCATGCACCCTGGTCGAGCTCCTGATAAAAGCAGCTTCTGTATCCAGTGTGACAGGCCGCGCCGCCGAGCTGCTCCACCTGCAGCAGGATGGTGTCCAGATCGCAGTCGATGCGAACAGCCTTCACGTTCTGCACATGGCCGGAAGTTCCGCCCTTGCGCCACAAACAGTTGCGGCTGCGGCTGAAAAAATGGGCTTCTCCGGTGCGCAAGGTCTCTTCCCAGGCCTCCTCGTTCATATAGGCCAGCATGAGCACCTCGCCGCTGCCCGCGTCCTGAACGATGGCCGGCACCAGGCCGTTGCATTTCTCGAAATCCGGTCTGATCATGCGTCTGCACTCCGCACTGTTCACAACGCGACCCGCTCCCCGAAAAAACTTCCGGGGCGAGGGTCAATGCGCTGAATGGTTCTTGAGGTGATCGGTCTTGAGCTGTCCGCACGCGGCGGAGATATCCTGCCCCTTACTTTTTCGCAAGATTGCAGTTACCCCCTTGGACCAGAGATAGCGCTCAAAGTCCAGTACCCGCTCCGGCTTTGGGGCGTCGTAAGGAAGGCATGGTGAAGGGTTGTAACTGATGAGGTTGACCTTGTGTTTCAGGGGGGTGAGCAGCCGGACCAGTTTCCTGGCGTCATCCAGAGAGTCGTTGATCCGGTCCAGGAGAATATACTCGATGGTGATCCGCTGCCGCGGCTTCAAGGGGTACTCCTTGAGTTCCCGGATCAGATCCTCAAGGGAGATCAGGGCCGCTGCCCTGGGCATGATGCGGGCCCGAAGCTCCTGCGTGGGAGCGTGCAGGGAGACGGCCAGGGAGGCCAGTCCGCTGGCGCCGAGGCGGCCGAGCATGCCGGGGACCCCGACCGTGGAGACGGTGATCCTTCGGGTGGAGAAATCCAGCCCCAGGGGGTGGTTCAAGGTGAGCAGCGCCGCGTGCACATTGTCCCAGTTGAGCAGCGGTTCGCCCATGCCCATGAACACGAGATTCTTGATCTGCTTGCCGGTTTCCGTGCGGGCCAGGTGCTGTCTCCCGGCCAGAACCTGCCCCAGAATCTCCCCGGAAGTCAGGTTGCGTTCCAGTCCCATGGCCCCGGTGGAGCAGAAAGAACATCGTAAAGGGCAGCCCACCTGGGTGGAGAGGCATTGCGTGAGCCGATCTTCCTCTGGAATGAGCACCGTCTCGACCAGCCGTCCGTCCGCCAGGGCAAGGAGAAGCTTGACCGTGCCGTCAGATGCAATCTGTGTGTCCGTAACAGTAGGGAGGGTGATTTCGAACTTTCGCTTCAGCCTGGCCCGGAACGGTTTGGACATGTCGGTCATGGCCTCGAAATCAAAGACCCCCTTCTGCCAGACCCATTGCCAGAGCTGTCTGGCCCGGAACGCAGGTTCGCCCATGTCTTGGATCTGTCGATGGAGTTCCTCAAAGGAAATGTCTAAAAGTTCTATTGGAGCTTCTCCCTGGCGGCATACCGCTTCACGAACTCGATGGCCTCATCCAGGCTGGTCACGTCACCGGCGATCTGCGCCTGGAGCAGGGCGTCGCGGATGAGTCCCACAGAGGGGCCGGGATGGATCTGCGTGTGCTGCATGATTTCGTGGCCGTTGAGCAGGGGTTCGATCATGTCCTCATGGATGTCGGCCCGGTCGAGCATCTTCATGTTGTGATTGAACTCGGTATAGGCCCCGTTTCTGGCCTTGACGTCAGCCCGGGCCATTTCGATGAGCCGGGGGTACTCGTCCAGGGCCTTGAACCGCCGGATGCCCCGGTCGGTGAGCATGAAATGAAACCGCATGTGGTGGCGCACCAGATGGCAGATCAGGTCGATGTCCTCGGGTTCCATGCGCAGCCGGCGCAAAATGGTCCGGGTCACCTTGGCCCCGACAATATGGTGCTGATAAAAACTGATTTTTCCGTTGTGAAGCTCGCCGGTATACAGCTTGCCCACATCATGGAACAGGCAGGCCAGGGTTCCGAACCAGTCATAGGGCAGCTCCTCGGGATAGCGGCGCATTTTCTGGATGGTGTGCTCCAGGACCGACTCCTCGCCCTCCTCGGGGTTCTTGATCTGCTTGACCCGGCTCAGGGCGGCGAGTTCCGGGATGAACCCGTGCAGGATCATGGACTCAAAGAGCAACTCAACAAAGGTCCACATGTTTTCAGCCTCGACCTTGCGCCATTCATCCATGATTTCGGTGACGGAGACGTGGTCCAGGACATTTTGAGCGGAGCGGACAATGGCCATCCAGGTATTTGCTTCAATAGGCAGATTGTAGTTGGCGGAAAAGCGCAGCGCCCGGACGGCGCGAAGATAGTTGCGCTTCAAGGTTTCGTCCGGCAGCCCTTCCAGCATGATGGTCCCGGAACCCAAATCCGTGAATCCGTCATGGGTTTCCGCGGGGGAAGGAATGTACGGGCAGGCCATGGACAGGGAGAGATCGCCCTGGGCTTCGAGCTTTTTGAGCATCCTGGCCGTGAACCGGGACACCGTGGCGTCGATGCAGGAACTCTCCTCCAGGTCTGTGGGGTAAAAATTGAACGTGACGCCGGCTTCGGTCAAAAAGCCGGTCATGTCCGGATCACCGGACTTTTGGGCGTTGGGAAAGAGTTTTATGAGCCCAGGAAAGTCCAGGTCGGAGCAGATCTCCACTTCGTTCACAAGGGAGGTTCGTACCGTCTGTTCCTGCAACGGGGCGTTGACGATATAGGCTTCAAACCCGTTGCGCATGATGGTTTTACAGATTCCAGCGGCTTCCTTGATAGGATCGGCCATGGGAAACTCCTTTCGATAACCTGTGAGTAGGGAATTATTTTATTGATCGACGTCTTCGGTGTCGTCCTGGGGAACGTACTTGCTGAGCCTGTAGCGGAACTGTCTGAAATTCAGCCCCACCAGTTCGGCGGCCTTGCCCTTGTGCCCGCCGGTTCTTTCCAGTGCCGACTCCAGGATCTCGGATTCCATCCGTTCGAGGTACTCGTCCAGGCTCATCTGCCCATTGAGAACCTGATAGAAATCCGGCCCCTTGGTCTGATTGGGCTGAAGCTGCTCGTAGATGATGAGGGAGTAGGGGGTGATCAGTTCGGTCTGCTCCAGAGCCACGGCCCGCTCGATGATGTTTTCGAGTTCGCGGACATTGCCCGGGAAATGGTATTTGCTGAGCTTGTCCAGTGCTTCAGGGGTAAACCCCCTGATGTCCTTTTTCTGGTCCCGATTGGCATGGGCGAGGAAATGGTTTGCCAAAAGGGGGATGTCCTGGCCGCGTTCACGTAAGGGGGGCAGGTGAACGATGACCCCGCTCAACCGGTAGAAGAGATCTTCGCGGAACCTGCCTTCTCGCACCTCGGACTCCACGGGGCGGTTCGTGGCGGCGATGATGCGGACGTCGGCATGGATCTCTTCGGTGCCGCCCAGGGGGATGAACGTCCTTTCCTGAATGACCCGCAGGAGCTTGACCTGAATGGCCGGGGCGAGTTCGCCCACCTCGTCCAAAAAGACGGTTCCGCCTTCGGCGATCTCGAGCAGGCCCTTCTTGGGCCGGTCCGCGCCGGTGAAGGCGCCCTTGCGGAAGCCGAAAAGCTCGCTCTCCACCAGGGTGTCGGGGAGGCCGCCGCAATTGATGGCCATAAACGGCTTGTCGCCCCGCAGGGACTGGGTGTGCAGAGCCCGGGCGATAAGCTCCTTGCCGGTGCCGGACTCGCCGGTGATGAGCACGTTGATGGCGGTGGGGGCGATCCGCTTGACCAGCTCGAACACGGCCATCATCTTGTGGCAGCTGCCGATAATGGGACCGTATTTGCCGTGGATCTGGTCCTTGAGCCAGGCATTTTCCTGCGCAAGACGGGAATGTTCCAGGGTGCGGTCCACAAGGAGAATGAACTCCTCCAACTCAAAGGGCTTGGAAATATAATCCCGGGCACCGAGCTTGATGGCCTCGACCGCGCTCTTGGAGTCGGCATAGGCGGTGATCATGAGCACCGGAAGTTCAGGCCATTTCTCGCGAATGCGACGCAGCAGATCAATGCCGGACTCCGCACCGATGCGCAAATCCACCAGGGCCAAATCGATCTGGCGCTGGGACAGGATCTCCAGCCCGGCCTTGATGTTGGCAGCAGGCCAGGCCTTGTGTTTCTGCTTGGAAAGGGCGATGTCCAGGACTTCGCGCAAGCTTTGATCGTCGTCTACAATGAGAATGTTTGCCATAAACTCACTCGCACCGGTGTTTGATTTTTTACGATTTCCCCTCCTGCCTCAAGCGATACCGGGGGTGCATCGCTTTGTCTACTGCGAAAAAACGAGTTTTCCCATCAAATAATGGGATTTTACCCTGCCGTGAAGAGTTTTTCCCAGACACGGGGTGTTCTTCCCTTTGGAGCGAAGTCTGCCGGGCTGGACTTTCCATGATGGTCCCGGATCCCAGAGCAGCAGGTCGGCGGGAGCGCCGGGAGTCATGCTGTTGGCGGCAAGCCCGAAGATTTCGGCTGGGCGATAACACCATCGATTCAAAAAATCCTCCACAGACAGCACTCCCTTTGTCACCAGGCTCCAGGTCAGCGAAAGCGCCGTGTCCAGGCCGGAGATGCCGTTGGGCGCCTGGTCGAACGGGACCTCCTTTTCGAAATCGGCATGGGGCGCATGGTCCGTGGCCAGGATATCGATCACGCCCGTGCGCACGGCCTGTCGCACGGCCAGGACATCATCTCTGGTCCGCAGGGGAGGGTTGACCTTGGCCATGGTGTTGTACCCCAGGACCTGGTTTTCATCCCAAAGCAGGTAATGGGGGCAGGTCTCCGCTGTCACGGGAATGGACTTGCGCTTGGCCCACGCGATGAGTTCCACGGACTGCCGGCAGCTGATGTGGGCCAGATGGATCGGCTGGTCCAGATAGGATGCCAGCAGAATATCCCTGGCCACCTGAATGGATTCTGCGGTGGTCGGTTGCCCCTTGAGCCCGAGCCTGCTGCTTATCTCGCCTTCGTTCATTACCGCGCCCCGGGCCAGATCGGGATCTTCGCAGTGGTCGATGACCACCTTGCCGAGATCGGAGGCATATTCCACGGCCCGCCGAAACAGTTCGGTGTCCGAAACAGGGACCCCATCGTTGGAAAATGCCGCGCACCCGGCCTGGGCCAGCTCTGCAAGGGGGGCAAGTTCGCACCCTTTGAGACCCTTGGTCAACGCCCCCACGGGACGCAGCCGCGGCCCGTGGGGATGCACCTCGGCGGCTCGGCGCAGCATGAACTCGGTCACTGACCCGGAATCGTTCACCGGGCTGGTGTTGGCCATGGCCATGACCGTTCCGAATCCTCCGGCCGCCGCAGCGGACAGGCCGCTTTGGATGTCTTCCTTGTATTCCTGGCCCGGTTCCCTGAGGTGAACGTGGGCATCGATGAGCGAGGGCAGGAGCAGGAGCCCCTTGCCGTCGATTCTTGGGGCCTGGAGGGTGTCCGGCGTGGCCCGCCGGGGAATGCAGTCCGCGATTTTTCCTCCTGCCACCAGAACGGAATGCGCTTCCCCCTTCCACACGACATTGTCTATGATCAGTTCGATATCCACCTTATTGCTCCTCGCTTCTGCCGGTCAGGTAAAGGTAGAGCAAGGCCATGCGCACGGCCACGCCCGAGGAGACCTGGTCCAATATAAGACTGTCCGGAGCGTCGGCAAGGAAGGAGTCGATCTCCACTCCCCGGTTCATCGGTCCCGGATGCATGACCTTGACCCCGGCCACTGCCTGCTCGATGTGTCGTCTGCCGAGCCCGAAAGTTCGGGCGTACTCCCGGACATCGGGAAAGAGCCCGGCCTGTTGCCGCTCCAGCTGAAGCCGGAGGCAGATGATGGCATGGACTCCCCGGCAGGCCTGGTTCAGGTCGGAAAAGACCTGAACCGGCCAGGAATGGATCTTCGGCGGGAGCAGGGTGCGTGGTGCACAGACCCGGATGGAGGCTCCCAGCTTGTTCAGAAGCTGTATGTCGGAACGGGCCACTCTGGAGTGGGCGATATCTCCGAGAATGAGCACGGTCTTGTCCCGAAAGTTTTTCCAGTGCCGGCTGAGGCTGAAGCCGTCCAAAAGAGCCTGGGTGGGGTGGGAGTGCCACCCGTCGCCGGCATTGATGATGCTGCAGTCCAAACGCTCGGCAAGAAACTGGGCCGCCCCGCTCAGGGAGTGCCGGATGACGATGGCATCCGGGTGCATGGCCTGAAGGGTCAAGGCGGTATCCTTCAGGCTTTCGCCCTTGGTCAGGCTGCTCGTGGTCGACCCCAGGGAAAAGGTGTCTGCTGAGAGCCGTTTTCCGGCCATGTCAAAGGAGGTCTTGGTCCTGGTGCTCGGTTCGGCGAAAAACAGGACCACGGATTTGCCCTTGAGAATGGGAACCTTTTTGACCGGTCGGGTGTTGATCTCGTCAAAGCGGCTGGCAACTTCAAAGATATGTCGGATCTGGCTCTTGTTGAGCTGGGAGATGTCCAGAAGATCCTTATGGGGCCAGCGCATGGATACCTTCCTCGTTTTGGAGGGCCTTTGGGAATGCATCCGAATGCTCAACGCTCATGACGTCGCATGAAAAGAGGAGGAGCGGCACAAGAGGGGGACTTCCCATTTTTTCCCTGCTGGTATGTTGGATGTCTGCTGTCCTTACGTTGTGTTCTCCAGGTCGTGCGCCCACCGGGGAAGCGTCGACCACCGGGCCAGTTTTCCGGGCTCGATCGATCCCAGATCCTTTTCCAGCCCAAGGGCGCGGGCCGGGTTGCGGGTGAGCATGGAGACGATCCGGTGCTGGCTCACACCTGTTTGGGCGTCACGCAGAAGAAATTCGGCTTCCTTCCAGAGATCGAGATCACTGGTGGACGCAAGGCTGTCGGTTCCCAGGCAGAGGGGAATGGATCTGTGCATCATCGCTTCCCAGGGAGCCCTGCCGACCCCCAGCCCGGCGTTGCTTCTCGGACAGAGGCAGACGTTCGTCTCGGTGCGGGCCAGGATGTCGATATCGTCCCCGGTGAGATGTACGCAATGAACGGCCAGAGTGCAATCATCCAGCAGACCAAGCTGATCGGCATACACCACAGGAGAGACCCCGGGGGGAACATAGGTGTCCGGAACCAGGCGGTTCTTGAGAAGATCGGCGAATCCGCCGCGCCCAGTAGCCAGAAATTCGATCTCGCCGGTGTGCTCGGCCAGATGGATGTTGAAGGGAAGATTGTTCCGGCTGTCCCAGGACTTGGCAAGCTGCAGGATCTGGGGGTGGGTCGAATACAGGGCGTGTCCGGCGGCGCAGATCCTGTTGGCCTTTTTTCTGCCCGGGGTTTTGGGGGGCCAGATCAGACGCGAAGGGTCCTTTTTGGGAAACCCGAAAAACTCCACAAAGAGCGTGAACCCGATCTCCTCCTGCTCCAGTATCTGGAGCACGAGGTCGGGATGACGGCTGGTCAGGTCGGCCACATGCGCTGTTTCGCAGCCGCGCAGCTGGGCGATCGGCGTCTTGAAATCATCCCGGCGCACATCATTCATGGGCAGGGCAAGGAGGCTGCGGACCCAGGCGTCAAAACCCTGGCCGAGGACGGTTCTGCCCTGCAAATGGCTGAGTTCCAGATGGGTGTGGGCATTGATCACCCCCGGCGTCAGGGTGGCCGGCCCCAGATCCGTGATTTCCCCGTGGAACGTTCGTTTCACCGCGCGGAAGGGCCCGACGTCCACGATCCGCGACGTGCTGCTGTCAAGGACAAGCAGGCCGTCGTCGATCAGAGGATCGTTCTCCGCCATGGTCCAGATGCGGCGGGCTCGGATTCCGCGAAGGGTTTTTTGATTGTCTGTTATCCGATCCAACGTCTTTGCCTCTTCATCTTAGACGACCCGTTTGAAAGTCGAGACGCTTTGCAGAACGGATTCTGCACCAGGAGGGGATGCGTCATGCAGGAGAAAGTCATCACGCTCCCACGTGAAAATCCGCTCCGGCCCCTCTCCCCTGGTAAAGGCGCGCCTTCCTTCCCCCTTATAGCCGATGATCTCAGGAAGGTAACGCTCCGGTACCACGAGCGTCCTGCCCGCCGGAGACAGGGCAGCCGCAAGGTATCGCACCTGTGTCCGCAAAATCCTGCTGCGGACGATAAAGCCCAATGCCGGATGCCATGGACCGGCCAGGATGTGGTGCCCGAGGTTCTGCTCAGGGGCAACCCCCATTCGGATCACCCGGATCCCTTGACGCCAGAATGCATGGACGCCCAGGCACAGCCCGAACAGGGTCTGCTCCAGCCCCCAGGGTGTATACTCCCCACGCTTCCAGAGCTGCTCCAGAACGGTGCCCTGCAACACCAGGCAAGGATAGATCCGCACGGCTTCAGGCAGGAGATCGCAGGCAATGGAAACGTCCAGGAGCCATTGCCTGCGGGAGTGGCCCGGCAGTCCAGGCAGGAGTTGGATGCCCAGAGCAAGTCCGCACTCTTTGACAAGCCTGCATGCCGCAATTCCGGCCTGAGCCGAATATGCCCTGTTGGAGTTTTTAAGCACAGCATCGTCAAAGGTCTGGATTCCGAATTCCACCATGGACAAACCGAGTTCCTTCAAGAACAGGAGCTTGTCTCTGCTTACCGCGTCCGGGCGGGTGGAGCAGCGTACCCGGGTGATCAACCCCTGCCGGGAATATTTTCGGGCCAGCAGGAGAAAGCGTTCGATCCAGGTATCGGGCAGAGAGGTGAATGTCCCCCCGAAAAACCCGATCTCCATGGGGTTTTGTGCCCTCTGTTGGGCCTGGCGCAGGGTGTGTTCCAGGGTGCGGTAGCATTCTTCGAGGGACACAGGGCCGACGCCGGTTAGCAGGTGCTGTGAGCAGTAGACGCACCGGGAGGGGCAGCCGAGAAAGGGAATGAAGACCGGGCGTATTGCGGTTTTGGAGCGGGCGGGGTCGGGGTGGCGAAATGTCCTGAGGGCCATGTGGGGTGGGACCTTACGCTGAAAAAGTGCCGGGATCAATTCCCTGCAATCCCGATTGCAGACCCGAAGAAATGCAAATAGTGAAGAAAAAGAACAAAACTCCCTTGATAAAATAAAGGCTCTAAGATAAAACCTTGATAATACTGATCGATTTCTTAAATGGGCTTACCAAGAGCCAGTGGAGGGTGATATGCCGGGAAAGACCTTGACCAAGGCTGACATTGTCGACCAGATTTACGAGCAGACCGACAGGAACAGGGCAGAGGTGAAGAATCAGGTGGAAATCCTGCTCGACACCATGAAAGAGGCGGTCAAGAGCGACGATTCGCTCCTGGTCAGCGGGTTCGGAAAGTTCGAGGCGTACCAGAAGAAGGCCAGGAAGGGGAGAAACCCCCAGACCACGGAGTCCATAACGCTCCCGGCCAGGAAAGTGATTGTTTTCCGTCTGTCCCGAAAATTCCGGGCGGAGCTCAATCCGCAAGAATAAAGGCGGACCCGTTCACGTTGAGTAACCTTGGAAGCGCCCGCTCAGCAGACTTGTAGCCCTGAAACAATCCTGCCTGCACACGCCAGAACCGCTTGCCGTTGATTTTCACTTCCACCACGCGTGACCCGGGATAGCTGGAAAGGAGTTCGCGCCGCAGCCGGAGGGCATTATCCTGTTCGAGGAAGGAACCGGTCTGGATGTAGAAACGTCCGGGGATGTCCTCAGGGACGTGGCTCAAGCTCTGGACCCGTACCCGTGCGGTGCCCTTGTCGACAATCCCGAGCTTCTGGGCCGCCGCATAGGAGAGGTCAATGATGCGGTTCTTGGCAAAGGGTCCCCGGTCATTGATGCGCAGGTCCACGACCCGGCCGTTTTCCAGATTGGTCACCCGGACCCGCGTCTGCATGGGCAGGACACGGTGGGCAGCGGTCATGGCATGCATGTCGTACCGTTCCCCGCACGCAGTGGGACGGCCGTGGAATTTGGTCCCGTACCAGGAGGCAACGCCTTCTTCCACAAAATTGTCGGAGGACAGCAGCGGGCGATAGGTCTGCCCAAAGACCGAGTAGGGTTTATAGGTTCCCTTGAGCTCCTGGTTCGAGGGCTGGGGAGGTCGCGATTCCTTGGGGCGTTGGGGGTAGGAGTTGCTGGAAATGGTTTTGGCGCACCCGCTGACCATAAGCAGGAGGGGAAGCAGAATCAAAATCAGAACGCAAGGGGCGGGCAACGCTCTCAAGAGTGTGATCATAAAGGGGCTCCGTAATAGAAAGTCGAACAACCCGGTCGTCGGAAACTTCCATCGCACGTTGCGGCGTGACGCGCAAGCCTGACGAGCCGCGGCAGACAGGAACTCTGGCTGGTGTCTTTCCTTTTCCAGATGAAGTTGGTATCTGATTGGAAAATTCTATTTTGCAAAACATTGGTGAAGCATCAACCGGAGGGCGATCATGGACAAGATCTTGCGCATTGACGTTGGGGCGGAGGGAGGTCCTTCCTATCGAGTGACTGACGTTGGCGACTATGCCGGTTTGGGCGGAAGGGCGCTGACCTCTGCCCTGATCAATAAAGAGGTTCCTGCAGACTGCCATCCCCTGGGGCCGGAGAACAAACTGGTCATCGCTCCCGGAATGCTCAGCGGAACCGCGGCCGCAACGTCCGGCCGGCTTTCCGTGGGGTGTAAAAGCCCGCTCACCGGCGGCATCAAGGAAGCCAACTCCGGAGGGCAGGGAGCCCAGGTCCTGGCCAAACTGGGATATGCCGCCATCGTGCTGGAGGGAGAACGCCAGGGTGATGATCTCTTCAAGGTGATGATCTCTTCGGAAGGGGTGCGCATCGAAAAAGACGATTCGCTGAAAATGCTCACCAATTACCAGCTCATGGACAAGTTCAAGGATCAGTACGTCAAAAACGGCGCCATGATCTCCATCGGGACTGCAGGGGAAATGCGCATGGCCAACTCCACGGTCGCGGTGACCGACCCGGAGGGCAGGCCCACCCGGCATGCCGGGCGGGGAGGCGTCGGAGCGGTCATGGGCTCCAAAGGCATCAAGGTCATCCTGCTCGACGGGACCGGGACCAAGAACCGCCAGCCCAAGGATCCGGAAAAGTTCAAGGACGCCAACAAGCGCTTTGTGGAAGGGCTCAAGAGCCATGCCGTGACCGGCCAGGGGCTGCCCACCTACGGGACCAACGTTTTGACCAACGTGCTCAACGAGGCCGGCGGATACCCCACGTACAATTTCAAGGAAGGCCGGTACAAGGACGCGGCAAAGATCAGCGGCGAAACTCAGGCCGAGCTGGAGACCAAACGCGGGGGCAATCCGACCCACGGCTGCCACAGAGGGTGTGTTATCCGGTGCTCGGGCGAGTTCGTGGACAAGGACGGCCACTTCGTCACCAAGCAGCCCGAGTACGAAACAGTCTGGGCCCATGGAGGCAACTGCGGAATCTGTGATCTGGACGATATCGCCCGACTGGATTTTCTGGACGACACTTACGGGCTGGATACCATTGAAATGGGCGTGACCATCGGCGTGGCCATGGAAGCCGGTCTGCTCGAGTTCGGTGACGGCAAGGGAGCGATCGATCTGGTCCATGAGGTGGGCAAGGGCACGCCGCTGGGCAGGATTCTGGGCAGCGGAACGGAAGTCACGGCAAAGGCTTTTGGCATCGAGCGGGCACCAGTGGTCAAGGGCCAGGCCATGCCTGCCTACGACCCCCGGGCAGTGAAGGGGGTCGGTGTGACCTATGCCACCAGCCCCCAGGGCGCAGATCATACGGCCGGGTATGCCGTGGCCACGAATATTCTGGGCGTGGGCGGGTCGGTAGACCCCCTTGCCCCTGAGGGGCAGGCCGAGCTTTCCAGGAACCTTCAGGTCGCTACGGCTGCGGTGGACGCCACCGGCATGTGTCTGTTCATCGCCTTTGCGGTTCTGGATCAGCCGGAAACGTTCCAGGCCCTGATCGATCTGATCAATGCCTGCTACGGGCTGGAACTCACAGGCGACGATGTCGTCGCCCTGGGCAAATCCATTCTGTCCAATGAACGGGACTTCAACCAGCGGGCCGGGTTCACCGCCATGGACGACCGGCTGCCCCGCTTTTTCAGCCGGGAAAAGCTGGGCCCGCACAATGTGACCTTTGATGTGCCGGAAGCCGAGCTGGACGACGTGTTCAACTGGTAGGGCCACACGTATTACGACAATGGTTCACCGGCCCGGGCTGCATGCAGTCCGGGCCTTTTTTTCGAGGAGCTGCGTCATGCCCGAATCCATTGCCCCCCCTGAGAACAGTAAAGACCTGCGCATTGTCCTGAAACACGACGACTGTTCCTGCTTCCAGCCTCTGCTGCAGACCGGGTTTTTCATCAGGACCACTTCCGGCACCACGGTCCTGGAGTTCTTGCTCCGGGACCTCAAGCTCTCCCGCAAAGTGGTGGATGACGACATTCAGACGGTCTTTTTGAACGGGCGGGCCGTGGACGAGATGGCCGAGGCCAGGGTGCAGGACGGCGACATCCTGGCCCTGTCCGCAGCGCTTCCCGGGCTGGTGGGAGCCACGTTCCGGAGGGAAGGGTTTTTCGCCTCCATGCGGTCTTCGGTCACGCTGCAGGGGCAGTCCGGGGTGAAAGCCGGGGGGAAACCTGCTCTGGTCAGGGTGAAACTCTTCAACCTTCTGGTCCGGACACTGGGTCCCCTGATCCTTGCGCAGGGGGTGCTCGTCTATGAGGAAGAGCTTTTGGACATGCTCTTTGAGGCTGCGTTTCTCCACTCCTGCACGGGAATTCTCATCAACGGAGAACGTGTGCCGCCGATTCCCGAGGATCTGGCCGGCAGATTTTCCCAAGGGGAGCTGATCCGGCTCCGTCTCGAAGCATGAGTGCTGGAGCAGAAAACACAGGAGATTTATGCAGATACACATCAAGTGTTTTGCCACCCTGGCCGAGTACGGCCCCAGGGACGGCACCATAGAGGTTCCGGAGGGGATCACCCTCCAGGGAGTCATGGAGCAGCTGAACATGCCCCAGGAGGAGGTGAAGCTTCTTTTCGTCAATGGGAAACGGGCCGACAGCAAGTCCGTGCTTCATGCCGGCGACCGGGTCGGGCTCTTTCCTCCCGTGGGTGGAGGGTAGGATGGGAGCAAACCGCTCCTCGTCCTTTTTCCAGGCCGCCCACGAGGAGCAGTGTGACGGAGCTGCGCCCCTCTTGACCCTGTCCGGGGAGCAGGTTGCCCGTTTTGCCGGGGAACTGGGGCTTTCCCTGCGGGAGACCGAGATCCGGGTGTTGCAGGAGGGCATTGTTCCCCGGCGGTACATGCGCAACTTCAAGGGGTTTGATCACCAGAACCAGATCGCCCTGTTGTCCTCCAGGGTGGCGCTGATCGGTCTTGGGGGGCTTGGCGGAAACATCCTGGAGATTCTGGCCCGGATGGGCGTGGGCCGGATCAGAGCGGCGGACGGTGATCATTTCGAGGAGTGCAATGCCAATCGGCAACTTTTGTGTACCGCAACGACCCTGGGCAGGGGCAAAGCCGCATCGGCCTGGGAGCGGGCCGGGCTGATCAACCCTGCTGTCGAGTTGGAGTCCCTGCCATTCATGCTGGACCGCACCGGGTTCACCGCGGCCCTGGAGGGAGTGGACCTGGTGGTGGACGGACTGGGGGGCATAGCGGTCAAAAAACTGCTGCTCCAGTGTGCAAAGGAGCGAAACATCCCTGTCATTACAGCGGCTGTGGCCGGGTGGACCTGTTTTGTCACGACCGTCCTGCCGGGTGACCCCGACCCTTACGAGTTCATGGACGGCGGCGGGGCAGAGCTGCAGCTGGGGTGTCTGGCCCCGGCCATTACCGGAGCGGCCGCGGCCCAGTGTGCCGAGGCCGTGCGCATTCTGACCGGTGGCAATCCAGCCCTGCGGGGGCGGCTGCTGGCCATGGATTTTCTGGAGATGAGCTTCGAGCGGTTGGATTTGTGAACCACGGCTATTCTTCAGGGATCTCCCTGGCATCTTTCTGGAACAGGTAGGTGCGAAGGGCTTTGATCCAGGATCGGGGTGTCCTGCCGGTCAGTTCGCTGTATTTTGCAGTGTCCAAAACAGAGTAGGCGGGCCGGGTGGCCTTCGTGGGGTACTGATCCGAGGTGACGGCCTCGACCCTGCACGCCAGGCCCATGCACGACACCGCCTCAGAGGCGAGTTCGCACCAGCTGGCCTTGCCGCTGTTGGCGATGTGAAAGATGCCCCGGCCATCCGCCTGGACCAGGTGCAGAGAGTGCAAGGCCACATCCCTGCTGTAGGTGGGGGATCCCACCTGGTCGTGCACCACCCGCAGCGTGTCCCTTTCCCGCCCCAGTTCCAGGATTCTGTCGACAAAATTCATTCTCCCGGGGCCGAAGAGCCAGGCTGTCCTGATGATGATGAGCCCGGGAAGATCGAGCTCCAGCAGGCTTTTTTCCCCGGCAGCCTTGCTGCTGCCGTACACGGAGACGGGATGAGGCTCGTCTTCCGGGGTATAGGGAAGATCCTTGCGGCCGCTGAAGACAAAATCGGTGCTGTAGTGCACCAGCCGTGTTCCGGTTTTTCGCACTGCCCTGCCCAGAGTCGCAGGCAGCAACTGGTTCACGCGGAACGCTTCCTCTTTGTTGTCTTCGGCATCGTCCACCCGGGTGTAGGCCACGGCATTGAAGAGATGTCCGACCTGCTCGCGGTCGAGGAACTCCGCCACCGCGTCGGTGTCGAAAATGTCCACATCCCCCCGGGGGGGAGTCAAGACGGTCCAGCCCTCTTTTTCGAGGACGAACGCCAGGCTCTGGCCGAGCAGCCCGGTTTCACCGCCAAGGACCAGGGCTGTTCTGGACCGTTCTCTCATGTCCGCTCCCCATACCAGCGGTCCATGAAGGTGCGGTAGGCCCCGGATTGAACCTGCTCCATCCACTCCTGGTTTTGATCATACCAGGCAAGGGTCGTCTTCAGCCCTTCTTCAAACGCAACAGCAGGCATCCACCCCAGTTCCCGGGTGGCCAGAGAGTAATCCATGGCGTAGCGGAGATCATGCCCCGGGCGGTCAGTGACATAGGTGATCAGGGACTGGGGTTTGCCCATGTGTTTGAGTATGGCCCGGACCACCTCGATATTGGTGCGCTCGGCGTCCCCTCCGAAATTGTATATCCCGCCGGGTTTTCCGTGGCGCAGAGCCAGATCCACTCCGCGGCAGTGGTCCAGGACATGGATCCAGTCGCGGATGTTGGTTCCCTTGCCGTATACCGGCAGGGAATTGCCTGACCGAGCCTTGCCGTACATCAGGGGAATCAGCTTTTCAGGAAACTGGTAGGGGCCGTAGTTGTTCGAGCAGCGGGTGATCACCGTGTCCATGCCATAGGTCTTGTGGAAAGAACGAACCAGAAGATCGGCCGAGGCCTTGGATGCGGAATACGGACTGTTGGGGGCCAGGGGGGTGGACTCGGTGAATCGGCCTTCCGGCCCCAGGGAACCGTAGACTTCGTCCGTGGAGATGTGCACGAACCGGGGAAGATTGTGCCTGCGGGCGGCCTCTAAAAGGACATGTGTACCCGCGATATTGGTCTCCACAAAGGGGGAGGAGTCGTCAATGGACCGGTCGACGTGAGATTCAGCCGCGAAATTGACCACGGCATGGAACTCGTGGCGGTCCAGCAGGCCGTCCACCAATATCCGATCTCCGATATCTCCATGCACAAACGCGTAGCGGGGGGATTTCTCTTCCAGATCCACGAGGTTGTACCGGTTGCCGGCATAGGTGAGCTTGTCGAGGTTGACGATTTCCACATCAGGGTGGTGCTCGAGCATGTACAGGACGAAGTTGGTGCCAATAAAACCGCATCCGCCGGTAACCAGAAGGCGCATGGTGTTTTCCTGCTTTGTATTTACGTCATTTCTAAGAATTTCAACGTTGGGACAACCGCATCCGACCATATAGGCAGCCCTGCTCAGGGTCAATCAGGGCCTTGCAGGGGAGCGGGAATGGTTGCAGACCACTGGACGCCTACGGATCAGAGGAGGGGGCAGGGCTGGTGATGGCGGAGGATATTGCTGCAGAAGAAGATTTGGAGTACAAGAAACACAATCTGGATGCGAAAAAAAATCTTGCCAAGGGGAATCTTTTTTCATAGCTCTTTGCATCTTGGGCGGTTAACTCAGCGGTTAGAGTGCCATCTTCACACGGTGGAAGTCCGGAGTTCAAATCTCCGACCGCCCACCACCACGCTTTCCTCAAGGAGTCCGGCTGATCCGGGCTCCTTTTTTTTCAAGGGATTCACCCGACGCACAACGCCATGGAAATCGTACTCTATCAGCCTCAAATTCCGCCGAATACCGGGTCCATCGCCCGGCTCTGCGCAGCGACCGCAACCCCTCTTCATCTCATTTATCCCCTGGGGTTCAGCCTGGAGGACCGCTATCTCAAGCGGGCCGGGCTGGACTACTGGCCCCATGTCGATCTCAAGGTCTGGCCGTCCTGGGAAGATTTTTTGCAAAAGCGAACCGAGAAGCAACGGCTCGTGTTTTCCAGCGCCAGGAAAGGGTGTGGACTGCATCGTTTCCGGTTTTCTTTACAGGACATGATCGTGCTGGGACCAGAAACCATGGGTCTTCCCCAGAGCATCCTCGACCGGGCTGAGCACCTGGTCAGAATCCCCATCTGGGGGGAGGTCAGGAGCCTGAACCTTGCCAATGCCGCGTCCATACTCCTGTATGAAGGATTCCGGCAGACAGGAGTTCTGGATGCCAAGGAGTGAAAAACACCTGGTTGCATCATGAAACGAAAAACCCCTTGCCAATGTTGGAAGGGGTTTTTCGCTGGTGCATCCTGACGCTCTGGACAGAGTTCAGCCCTTGTCCGAGGAGTATCGATGCGATTTCTTTGTGAAAATATTCTTTTTATTGACGCACGGAAAGGTTGCGACTCTACATAATCATCGTACCGGCCGAATTTCTCAGCCGCAAGGCTGCTCCCCACTTTACGCCGGGTGATTTCCTCCACACGAGCGCACCGCCCCCTGGGCGGATCCGCTTCAAGCATAAACCGGGGCGCGATTTCGGGGATCCTTCGGCAGAACCCGATCGTCAAGCGGGAAAGCATGGCAGCAAGGGATCTGCAGGATACGAAGCTGCAGAAATCCCGGCACTCAGACAAGTGCATGAAGAAGGTTGAACAGCCCCCAACGCGGAGTGGATTATGAGTGCTTACATCGTGTATTTCGAACAAATCCAGGATCTCCTTAGGCAATGGTCCGAACAGTTTACCGTGTATGTTCCGGCCAAACGAGGGGAATTCTACGATTTTGTGCCCTGGACGGAAGAGGTGGAGATCGCCTGGGACTACGATCTGGCCTATAACAGCTTGAAACGGTTCTTTCTCCCCCCCCGGGAGGACCTGGTCAGATTCGATCTCAAGGACTACTCTGCCGAACCGGTGATCGCCGCTCCCAAAAATCTTCTCTTTGGGGTGCACCCCTACGACATCAAGGCCATCAACCAGCTGGATCAGCTCATGGAGACCGGCAGTCTGGACGTGAACTACCGGGCCAGGAGAGACGCCACCATCGTCTTTGGGCTGGAGCCGCAGCGCGTTGCTCCGGTGGCGTTCTGGTCCAGCGTGGGCTCGGGCAGAGTGGATCACGGGTTTGATCTCTTCTGGACCAGGATCGGCACGGGCTCCTTTTATGTGGAAGTCGGCTCTTCCAAGGGTGAGGAGCTTTTGACCACGAACGGCAGGGTGCAGCATCACCAGGCTTCCCTTGCCGAACGTGAGGCGGCCAGGCGGGAGCGGTCCCGAACCATGAAGGTGGCAGGAAACAAGGGGCTGCAGTATCCCTGGCAGGAGACGTCGAAGCTCCTTGCGAAAAGCTGGGATTCCCCCCTCTGGAAGGAGCGGGCCAGAGACTGCCTGTCCTGCGGTTCCTGCGTCATGGTCTGTCCCACCTGTTATTGCTTCGACATCCAGGATGATGTTGATGATCTGATCACCGAGGGGCGTCGGTCGAGGACCTGGGACGGGTGCATGCTCACGGGGTTTTCGTCCATTGCCGGAGGTCATAATTTCAGGGCCGGCGCATGGCAGCGCTACCGCCACCGGTACTTCAAGAAAGGCAAGTATGTTTTCGACAAGCTGGGGGAATTGGGCTGTGTGGGATGCGGTCGCTGCGTCCGGGCCTGCACCGCGGACATTGCCAATCCGATGGCCATCTACAACCAGCTCTGGGAGGACGCGCACAATGAGAAATAAGCCTTTTTCCGCCTACGTTCCCCGGGTGGCAACACTCATGGCCAAAGAAACCCTGTCCGATTTCGTGACCCTGTTCGAATTTGCGCAGGACAACGGCAAACCCCTGGCCCACAAGCCAGGCCAGTTCATCCAGGTGTCGGTCCACGGAATCGGCGAGGCGCCGTTTTCCATCAGCTCCCCACCCACCCGGGCGGACCACCACTTCGAGATCGCAGTCCGGCGCACGGGAACAGTGACCGCTGCCCTGCACAATCTCGAGGTGGGCGCCAAGATCGGCGTGCGGGGGCCCTACGGCTCTTTTTTTCCGGTCCAGAAATTCGTGGGTCAGGACGTCCTGTTCGTGGCCGGCGGGCTGGGCTATATTCCATTGCGCAGCCTTCTTCATTACATGCTCCGGCACCGTTCGGAATTCGGCAGGATCATCGTCCTGGTGGGGACCCGAAATCCCCAGGAGCGGATATTCATCGACCAGCTCGCCAAACTCGGGGCCAGAGAAGATGTCGAGGTTCTGGAGACCGTGGATTTGCCGGATCCCTCCTGGACAGGAAACGTGGGCGTTATCACCACCCTTTTGCCCCAGATCACCATTGTTCCGGAACAGACCTTTGTGGCCATGGTCGGACCCCCGGTCATGTACCGTTTCGTGCTCATGGAGTGCGAAAAGCTGGGCATCAGCCAAGACCAGATCTATGTCTCCCTGGAGCGGAGAATGAAGTGCGGTCTCGGCAAGTGCGGTCACTGTCAGATCAATGGCGCGTATTGCTGCATTGACGGACCGGTGTTTCGCTGCACCGATATCCAGGCCTTGGAAGAGGCTATTTAACCGGGAGCGGATCATGGCTGAAAAACCGAGAATAGCATTTTTTGACTTTGCCGGCTGCGAAGGGGATCAGCTCCAGGTCGCCAATTTGGAGGAACGTCTCCTGGACCTTCTGTCCCACGTGGAAGTCGTCAATTTCCGCGAGGTGATGACGGAACGATCCGACGAATACGACATTGCCTTTGTGGAAGGGTCCATCACCCGCCCGGAAGACGAGGGGCGCATCAGGGCCATACGGGAACAGTGCACCTCTCTGGTTGCCTTTGGCGCCTGCGCAACGATTGGAGGCATCAACTGCCTGAAGAACTTTCTTCCGGAATCCGATTACCGGCAGGAGGTCTACGGCAGACAGGCTGGATGGTACTCCACCTACGCGGCCCGCCCGGTGAAGAGCGTCGTCCCCGTCGACCTGGAGATCCACGGCTGCCCGGTGGACAAAAACGAGTTCGCAAGGGCGGTCAAGGACTTGCTTTTGGGGAAAATCTATCAGCCGCCGGACTATCCGGTGTGCGTGGACTGCAAAAAGGCCGGAAACATCTGTTGCTACGACACCGGGCAGCTCTGCCTGGGGATCATCACCCGGGCCGGGTGCGGGGCGTGCTGCGTCACCGAGGGCGCGGTCTGCTGGGGATGCCGGGGGCTTGCCCCGGGGGCAAACCTGGACGCGGCCAAAGTGGTCATGGCACAGCACGGGTTTAGTTGGCCGGAAACCCAGGATATTCTTCGCATGTACCTGGGCGACAGCAGGGAGGCTTTATGAGCGCCAGGCAAACGAAACAGAGCAAAAATGATGGCGCCAAGGGAAAGGCTTCAGGAAAAGTCATGGAAAACACTGCAAAGCGCGTGGATGTCCATCACCTGACCCGGGTGGAAGGGCACGGCAATATCGTGGTGGAGATCGATTCCACCGGAAAGGTTCTGGAGTGCCGGTGGGAGGTGCCGGAGGCCCCGCGGTTTTTCGAAGCCATGCTGAAGGGGAGGCCCTTCAAGGACGTGCACCAGATAACATCCCGCATCTGCGGCATCTGCTCCATCGGCCATCAGCTCACGTCGCTGCAGGCCACGGAAGAGGCGTTCGGAGTCAGGGTATCCGAGCAGACGC
Organism: Desulfovibrionales bacterium; assembly: GCA_046542715.1. Classification (GTDB taxonomy): domain Bacteria; phylum Desulfobacterota; class Desulfovibrionia; order Desulfovibrionales; family JBKHAV01; genus JBKHAV01. Next base: position 24,583 of record JBKHAV010000005.1, on the reverse strand, counting down.
TGATCATGCGAAAGCTGGCGCTGCATGCGGAGAATCTGCAAAGCCATATTCTGCATATCGGCTATCTGGTCCTGCCCGACCTCGTGGGCGTTGGCTCGATCCTGCCCCTTGCAGAAACCCACAAGGAAGAGCTGTTGACGATCATCGCCAGCCGGAGGGTGGCCAACGAGTTCAGCAAGCTCATCTGCGGCCGGACAACGCACCCGCAATCCCTTGTGCCCGGGGGCATGGCCAAGATGCCTTCACCAACAGAACTGCTGGAACTCAAGAAAAAGCTGGAGGACAGTCTGCCGCAGCTGGATCGGGTGGTCGAGCTTTTCGCCTCCCTGGATGCGAAGTGGCCCCGGTTCACCAGAGGCACGGAGTACGTGGCTCTGGTCTCCCCGGCCGAGTATCCGCTCTACCGGGGAGAACTCGGTTCCTCCAAAGATCAGCGGCGATCGGTGAACCAGTACAGAGATTTGGTCAACGAGTACTGTGTGCCGCAGTCCACGGCCAAATATACGCGAAATGTGGAAGAATCCTATATGGTGGGCGCCCTGGCCCGGTTCAACATCAACTCCGGCCTGCTCAGCCCCAGGGCGCGAAAGGCCGCGGACAGGCTGGGCCTGAAAGCGGTCTGCACCAATCCCTTCTACAACACGGTCGCCCAGCTGGTCGAATGCCTCCACTCTGTGGAGGATTCCATCGCCCTTATCGACGTTCTCCTGACACGGGGGATACGGGACGAAAAACCGGTTGCCGTCACTCCCCGGGAAGGTCGAGGCGTTGCTGCGGTGGAAGTTCCCAGAGGCATCCTGTTTCATGCCTACACCTACGACCGTGAGGGGCGGGTCCTGGAGGCGGATTGCGTGATACCGACCAACCAGAACCATGCGAACATCCAAAAGGACATGGACGGGCTTGTCCCCATGCTGGCCGACAGAAGCGAAGAAGAGATCGAGCTTACGCTGAGCATGCTGGTGCGGGGCTATGATCCATGCATCTCCTGTTCAACCCACCTGATCGACTTGAACGAAGGCGCACAGCGCCCGGTCCGTTTTATCCGCAGGTAGTCATTATCACAGGGAGAGCTTCTCCGGACATCCCCTCCGGAGAAGCTCTTTGCCATTGTCGCCCTCTCACATTATGGCTTTTGCCAACGAGCGTTTCAGGCAAAGATGCAGGGAGCAAAGCCACGATTTTCCCGCGTTTCGAAAAACTGGATCAGAATTTGAAAAGGAGGCGGATGCAGGGCGACCATCGCATGCAGAAGCTGGGACCTGCCGGATACCTGGCAAAGGTCCAATGCAGGCCAAGGTATTGAAACCACGTTTCTTCCGGGGGTGACGGATCTCCTGGAGTCTGAAAACACCACCTCCGTAGCGGAGGGGAAAACCCGAGCGGATACGAGAAGATGTCAAAAAAAATTGTTCTCACATTATGCAGCGTCAGTTTCTTCGTCATATTGTGCATGGGAACGGCCCAGGCGAACACGGTCTTTGTCACGGATTCGTTTGAGATCACCATGCGTACCGGACCGAGCAACAACAACAAGATCATCAAGATGCTCCGCTCCGATGCCCCGCTGGAGGTCTTGGAGGAGCAGGACGGCTGGATTCGTGTCAGGGCCAGGGACGGCAAGGAAGGATGGGTCTTGAGCCGATTCACACAAAAAAGTCTGCCCAAGAGCATTCAGCTGCAGCGGCTGCAGGAGAAAAACGAAAAATTGACCGCCCTGTCAGGCGGTGCAGCCACACAGCTCGATGCACTGGAAGAGGAAAACACGTCACTAGAGACCGAACTGGCCCAGACCCGCAGGGAACTCGAGCGTGTCAACAAGGAGCATGCGGCCCTTCAAGCCGATACCGCCAATGTGCTCAAACTCAAAAACGAGTACACCGAGACCAAGGGCCGGCTGGACTCCGTCTCCGCGAGGGTGGACGAGCTGAGCATCGAAAATCAGGAGCTTCGATCCAACACCAACCTGATGTGGTTTCTGAGCGGTGCAGGGGTCATCAGCGTGGCCTGGCTGTTTGGATTCATCATGGGCCGCATCCAGCGCAGGAAACGCTCCTCCATCCAGTTTTGATAAATCCTCTCTTTCAAAAACCCGCTGCGGAAAAGTAAGGGGGGCGAACCGCCTCCCTCTTTTTCACCAGCACCGGATTCTGGGAGCCGGTTTCCAAGATTCAGCCTCCTGATTCCGGCTCGAGCTGGTCGATGCGGCGCTGGTGCCGGCCGCCCTGAAACTGCGCCGTGAGCCAGGTGTCCACCAGGGCAAGGGCGGTTTCAAGAGGAACGGTCCGCTGCCCGATGGAAATCATGTTGGCCTTGTTGTGCTCTTTGGCCCATGTGGCGGTCTCTTCACTCCAGACCACGGCGCACCGGATTCCGTTCACCTTGTTCGCGGCCATGGCCTCGCCGTTGCCGCTTCCCCCCAGCACGATCCCACAGGAGCATTCTCCTTTGGCAACCGCTTCGGCAGCAGGCCTGATGAACAGGGGGTAATCAACAGCATCTTCGGAATCGGTGCCGAAATCCCGTACAACGTATCCCCGGTTTTGCAGATGCTCTTTGATCGCTTTCTTGTACCGAAAGCCGGCGTGATCGCTGGCCAGGGCGAGGGGGATCTGCGCTTCAGCCATTTCAGTCTTCCTGCCCGATGCGCTGGATGGAAACGATCCTGACCATGCGGCCCCACATCCGGATGGACATCATGTCGGTTACGGGCGTGACCTTCGCCTGGACCGCGAGCCCGTCCTGCCGGTATTCGCCTGGAAGGTTTACGGGATCGTATTTCGTCCCGTCCCGGCCTTCGATGCCGTAGAACCCGCCCTCCAGAGGAACATGCCGGACAATGCCTGTAATGGTGATGCTCTGCCCGGGAACATCGTTTCCCTGGGGGGGGACGTCGGGCGATTGCGAAGCGGTGCAGGACGTGGTGAACATCAGGAACATCCAGACGAGAAATACCAGAGACGAGGGGGCAGTGGAAAAAAGTTTCACGGGTTCATCCTCCAGATGGCCAGGTTGAGGGTGGCGGCATAGGCCACCCAGAGAAAATAGGGAACAAGGAGCAGCGTCGCGGGACGGGAAATTCGCCAAAACATAACCAGGGTCAGGGCAAGCGTGATCAGCAGGAGCACGATGTCCGCCAGGGCGAGTCCGGGTCGGTGAAGACCGAAGAAGATCCAGGACCAGAGGCCGTTTATCAGGAGTTGCACGCCCCAGAAGCCGAGGGCGATTCGGGCTTTCCTGCCCCTTTCCTTCCAGACCATCCATCCGGAAAGGGCGATAAAGAGATAGAGGACCGTCCATACCGGCGCAAAGACCCATCCAGGGGGTTGCCAGGCAGGCAGGTCCAGGGAGCGGTACCATGCGTCAGGCTGAAACTGCGACCCGAACAGGGCCACGAGGAACACGGAAGCGCAAAATACTATCAGGGAGGGGACGTGTGTCATGGAGGAACTCTGTGTTTATTTTGCAGGAAGGGAATCTTCTGATGTATGGTCACCGGGTTTATGCTGCTTGAGTATCTGCAGGATATCCTCCCCGGGAATTTCTTCCTCTTCCATGAGTTTGTCCACCACCTGATCGAGGACATCCCTGTGGGACGTGATGGTTTCGACGGCCCGGTCATAGGACTCTCCGAGAATCATCTGCACCTCCTGGTCGACCTCCCGGGCGGTCTCCTCGCTGTATTCCCTGCGTTTGGAAAGCTGTTCCCCGAGAAAGACGTCCTCCCTTTCGCTTCCCAGAGCCATGTGCATGAATTTTTTGCCCATGCCCCATTCCAGAACCATTTTCCTGGCCAGCTTGGTGGCTTCCTTGAGGTCGTTTCCGGCACCACTGGTGGAGGTCCCGTAAATGGTTTCCTCGGCTGCCCGGCCGCCCATCATGACGGCAAGTCTGTCGAGCATATACTGCTGCTCGTAGAGGTATTTCTCCCGTTCCGGTAGCTGCTGGGTCGCACCCATGGACCGGGACCGGGGTATGATGGAGACCTTGTGCACGGGATCGGCATTGGGCAGGACAGCGGCAACCACGGCGTGGCCGCCTTCATGATAGGCGATCATGCGTTTTTCCTCGTCTGTGAGCACAAGTCCCTGGCGTTTGAGCCCCATCATGATCTTGTCCCGGGCGGCATCTATGTCTTCCCGGGTGATCTTCTCCCTGTCCGCCCTGGCGGCAAGCAGCGTTGCCTCGTTGAGAATGTTTTCCAGGTCAGCGCCGGAAAACCCCGGAGTCCCCTTGGCCAGACGTTCAAGATCGACATCATCTGCCAAAGGTTTGTTTTCAGCATACAGTTCGAGAATTTTCAGCCGGTCGTTGATATTGGGAAGTTCGACCGTCACCCGCCGGTCGAACCGGCCCGGCCGCAGGATGGCGGGATCCAGAATATCAGGCCGGTTGGTGGCGGACATGACGATGACGTCCTCATGGGGCTCGAATCCGTCCATTTCCGAGAGGAGCTGATTCAAGGTCTGTTCCCGCTCGTCATGGCCGCCCCCCAGTCCGGCGCCCCTTCTGCGGCCGATGGAGTCGAGTTCGTCGATAAAGATGATGGCCGGGGCCTCCTTTTTGGCGTCCTCAAAGAGACTGCGCACCCGGGATGCCCCGACACCCACGAACATTTCCATGAAATCCGAGCCGGAAATCATGTAAAAGGGAACTCCGGCCTCGCCGGCCACGGCTCTGGCAAGGAGCGTTTTGCCGGTCCCCGGGGCGCCGACCAGGAGAATGCCTTTGGGCACGTCCCCGCCCAATTTTCTGATCTTCCCCGGGTCCTTCAAAAACGTGATGATCTCCTGAAGCTCGGTCTTGGCCCCCTGGGCTCCGGCCACGTCATCAAAGGTGGTCTTCACCTCGCTGCGGTCGTAATGCTTGGCCTTGCTCTTGCCGATGGAAAACACTCCTCCCCCGGGACCGCCGCCCCCCATGCGCCGGTACTGCAGATAGCCAAGTCCAAGGAGAAGCAGGAACGGGGAGGCGAACAGCAGGAGGGTGAGCCAGTTGAAGTCGCTTTCCGGTTCAACCGTGACCTCCACGTCCTGCTGTTGGAAGGTCTGCAAGAGGTCTGTTTCCTCAATGGTGGGAACATAGGTTGTGAACTGCTGATATGTTGCGTTCTGCTCCCCCTGAACCTGAACGGTCACCTCTTCCTCCAGTTCTCCCCGGAGTTCGTTTCCCTGGATAACCACCTGGTCCACATTGCCCTGATCGAGTTGCGTGAGGAATTCGGTGTAGCTGATCTGTCTGCCTGCAGGCATGTTGAACAGGGAAAACAGCCACCAGAGAAGCAGAAGCATGAGCAAAAAGGGCCAAAATGATCCGCGGCGCGAACTTGTCTGCGGTTTCCAGGGAGACGGTGGTCTCTTCTTTGGTGTGGGCATGGATGCTTTTCCCTTGGAGTTACGAGGTGAAATGCAAAAAAAGCAGCATCTAATCTAACACAAACCCAAACGGAATTGTCAATTCCCCGAAATCCTACGGATTTGAGATCCCGGAACGATTTGGATTTTGGTTGTCTCTCTCCCTTGAGCTGATATACTGGCACATGGTTTTTCAACGGTACTTCGGATTACAGGGGGTAACCATGAAGAGAACAGGGCGATGGTATGGAATCTTTCTCCTCCTGCTCCTGGGAACGGGCCTGACAGGAGGCTGTGCGCACAGTCCGCAGGAAAAGATCGAAACGGCCGCATTTGCCGTAAACCAGGCGGAGCAGCGCAATGCCACGCAGTATGCCACTTTGGAACTGCGGTATGCCAGGGATAATTTGAACAGAGCGCGGGAAGCAGTGGAGCTGAAAAATTACGACGAGGCAGAGCGGTTGGCCGAGAAGGCCCTTGCGGACGCGCGGCTGGCCTCTGCCCGGGCGGAATCCGCCAAGGCACAGGAGGAATTGACACTGCTTCGAAGCGACATCGAGGAACTCCGGCAGGAGATCAGCCGCATGCAGGAGCAGGAACAATGAGGGGGTATTTGGTCATGAACGCAAGGATGAACAATCGGATCGCAGGCCTGCTGATCATTTTGGCCTTGACCGCTGCGGCCTGCATGTCTCCCGGGGCAAAACAGGACATCTTGAGGGATGCCGAGTTGGCCTACTCGGAGGCCGAATCCTATGAGTACACGAAGGAATATGCACCCATGGAGCTCGCGGAGGCGGAAAGGACCCTGCGGCAGGCCGAAGGAGCTTCCGGCGAGAGAAAAATGCGGCACCTGGCCTATCTTGCAGAGCGCAGAGCTCAGGTGGCCCAGGAACTGGCCCGGGAAAAAGCTACGACCCGGGATCGTGAACAATTGCTCAGGGAGCAGGAACAGATTCTGCGGCAGCTGCGACAGGCAGAGGGAGAGCAGGCGCAACAGCGCCTTGAAACACTTCGCGCAGAACTCCAGGAATTGGAAGCCAGGCCCACAGAACGGGGGCTGATATTGACACTTGGGGATATTCTCTTTGAAACCGGGAAATCCGAGCTTGTGTCCGGAAGCGGCGAAAAGCTGGACAAGGTAGCTTCAGTGCTCGAAAAATTCCCTGACAGAAGGGTTATCGTGGAAGGCCATACCGACAGCAGGGGCAGTTACGAATACAATCAGCAGCTCTCTGAAGCCCGTGCTGCCTCCGTGCGCACCGCCCTGGTGGAACGGGGAATAGACCCGGAACGGATAACCTCCAAGGGGTTGAGTGAAAGCCGGCCGATCGCCGACAATGAAACAGCCATCGGCAGGCAGCAGAACAGGCGGGTGGAGATCGTCATCGCCAACACGTAAGAATGACGGGAACGGCCCGGTTTGGAGCGCTTCGTGCCGCGGCATCCGCTACAAAGTGACGGGCCGGTCGGCGAGATGCGCGATCTGTTGCCACTCCAGCCCCAGGAGGTCGGCACCTCTCCTGTCCACGTCCCAGGGGTCCCACCCGGCGATGATCCTGGACAGGGGCGGAGCGCAGGTTCTGCCGCCAAGATGATGCTGGGCAAGCCCGACGGAAGCGTCCATGAGGGAGAGGTCCGGACTTCTGTAGCGGTTCAGGTCGATGATGGACTGCTGCATACGGCCGTGGAAGGCCGCTTTCTTCCACGTGCCATGGCTGGAGCTGTAATGGCTCGGGGGGGCAGTGCCGATCATGTTCTTCAGGCTCCCGGTGATTTCGGCCAGGGAATGGGCCTTGAGCACGGGGACGGAGATCAGGAAGTGGGTGAAGAGCAGTTCCGGAAGGTGCATTTCAGGAAAGACCGGGCAAGCAGGATTTTCCAGTCGGCGCAACGGAGCGGAGTTCAAATCGATCAGCTCCAGACCGTGTTCTCTGGCGAGGAGGTCGTATCCATGAATCCGGAATATCTCCTCTGTTTCCCGGCAGACGTCGCCGCACCCTTCGGCAATGACGATGGAAGCGCTGGAGCAACTGTGGATATAGCGGACGAGAGCGTCACAACAGGAAACCGGCGTGGTCACGGGAGGCGGGGAATCATTGACAAGATTCGGCTTGATCAGGATTCGTTCCTCCAGGGCCAGGACTTCTTGAGCCCTGATTCTGTCGAGAGCGGCGCGAACCGATTGGTCGAATGTCGTAAAAGGAACTGCTGCAGTGTTCATGACTTTTTGCCGAAGACAAGCATACAGGGGATTCCGCCGGGAATAAAGAGCGGATCGCAAACGAGGGGAATTCAGAGGGTCATAAAGACAGAAGCCGGGTTACCCCGGCTTCGGCCTTGGAGGAATCGAAGAAAAGCACAATGAAACACAACAGCCACACAATGCACAACACCTCTTCCCTACCATGTTTTCAGGTCGTCTTGTCCAGTGTCTGTCTTCCTCATTTTTCATGGGTGTTTTCCCTAGGCATATAGGGGGAGAAATCGGGAACTTCTGGGGGGATCGTTCAAGCCTCAAGGGCGGTCTGTACCCTTTTGAAATGCTCCTGCATGGCCTTTCGGGTGGAGGTTTCTTTCTGCTCGACCAGAAACGCGTCCAGAATGGAGCGGGCATGGGAGAGGAGAATTTTTCGCTGCTCGGTCGAGGAGACTGGGGCCAGTTCCCCAGTTACCTCAAGGAGTCTTCTGGTGACGAGAATGCTTGAGGAGCCGTAATTGCGGATGGGGGCCAGGGTGGAATCGACAATTTCGCTGAAGGAAAAGCGTTTGCATATCAGGCGCAGAACACCCTTATCATCATAGACATAGGGCGAGTAGAATTTTTCCTCCCGGGCGATCCTGGACAGTCCTACCCCAATACGGTTGATGCAGTTCACGGCGGTGAAGGGGTCGTTGATTCCCGGAGAAAGAGCCCTGATCGCGATCTCCACCAGATTGTTGAAGGCGAACTCCAGATCCTCCACTGGAGAGCGGGTGTTTTCCAGGGTCAATCCCGAATTGATCTCCCGCTCCAGGTCGTCATCGACTTCGTCCACACCCCAGACTCGGGCGATGGTGCCCCCAGGAATGGCATAATCGCCAGGCTTTTTGAGCAGCTGGATCTGACAATTCCTGGAGGTGCAGGTCTGAACCAGAAAACTATCCTCCACCAGGGTGACGAACCCCTGGCCTTGTGACACCACCGGCAGGCCGGAATCGGGAAATCCCTGCGGCAGCGCAGCCTGGGCCAGGAGTGCATCATACCCGGTGACCGGTTCCGACACTTGGACAAAATTGCGCCCGATGGCCAGGTCCAGTTCCCTGCCCACAGCGGCCACCACATTGGGGATCTGTATGGAGATGGCGATGTGATGGATGAAATAGATGAGCACACCGATGCTGACCAGGGCGAGGATGAACCCCACGCTGATCGAGAGGTGGGGCACGAAAATTTCGCCTGGAAGACTGCTGACCTCCCGAAGGATCAGAATGCAGAACACAAATGTGGCGGTGAACGTCCCCAGAACGAACTGGTTGGCCGCGTCATGTACGAAATTGCGAATGAGCCGTGGTCCGAGCTGGGACGAGGCCAGAGACAAGACCACAATGGTAATGGAAAAGACCACGCCGGCAACGGTGATCATGGAGCCGGCGATCACCTGGAGCACCCCCCGGGCTCCCTCTGCGCCTCCGGTATACATCCAGTACAGCTGGGGCACATTCTTCATAAAGGATGCGTCCTCCAGTGCGAGGCAGACCTGAGCCAGGACGATACTGGCCAGGACCATGAGGCTTGGGATAAACCAGAAACTGGTGCGCAGGGCATCCCAGAATTTGAGCAGTCGGTCGTACACGCGTTACTTCCTCAGGGAAGGATTCTTTCACGCTGATGAATCGATTCTTGAAAACATGCTCGATGGTTATAGCAGAATTCAGGGCCAAGGCAAATTCGAGCATAAAAAAAGCCCCCAGAAAAGGGGGCCGTGGGTGTTCGGGTGAAGAAGGGAGGCGGGGTCAGTCCCCAAGCTCCCGGTTGCGCTTCCAGGCGAGGGTCACGCCGTCGATGATGGCGCCGCGGACGGCTTGTCGGTCAAAATGATTCAGCCCGGCCAGGGTGGATCCTCCGGGCGAGCAGACCATTTCCCGGAGTTGGGCCACAGTGTGCTCGTCTCCCGATGCCAGCGAGACAGAGCCCTTGAAAAGCCCAAGAACCATGTCCAGTGCCTTGTCCCGGGGGATGCCGAGGGTGACGGCCGCCTCGATCAACGCTTCCATTACATAATAGACATAAGCGGGACCGGAGCCGATCACGGCGGTGTAGGCGTCAAAGAGCCGTTCTTCCAGAACGTGCACCGCCCCCTGGGCAGTGAAAAATCCCGAGACCATCTCCTGCTGCTCGCTGCTCAGGGAGGGATCCTCCAGGCAGAGCGCAAACACGCCCTGTCCCACCAGGGCAGGGGTGTTGGGCATGACCCGGACCACGGGACACTGTTCCCCGGACCACTTCCTGAGCTTTTTCACGGGAATGCCAGCGGCCACCGAGATGATGCACTGATCCGCTCTGAGCATCGGCCCGATTTCGCCAAGCAGGGGCTTCATGTGCTGCGGCTTGACCGCCAGCACGAGATAGCGGCAATTTCCCGTCAATTCGGCCAAGGAGCCCTGAGGGATGAGCCCGGTATCCTCGGCCAGGGCGGAGAGCTTGCTCCGGTTCAGGTCAAATCCCAGAAGGGAGACGTCAGACCTGTGGGACAGCCCTGTGATGATGGCGCTGCCCATATTGCCGGTGCCGATGAACCCTACAGTGGTCTTCATTATCCCACGATCTCGATCTGGCTGAAGAAAAAGGCGATTTCCTGAGCCGCTGTCTCCGGAGCGTCGGAACCGTGAACAGAATTTTTTTCCACGTCCAGGGCAAAGGTTTTGCGGATGGTCCCTTCCTCGGCATTGGCCGGGTTGGTGGCACCCATGAGCGTGCGGTAGCGGTTGATGGCGTCGTCGCCTTCCAGCACGGAAACAACGACCGGGCCGGAGCACATGTACTCGCAGAGGCTGGAGAAAAATGGCCGGGTCTGGTGCACGGCATAGAACTTTTCAGCCTGCTGTGGGGTCAAATGCATCATTTTCGAGGCCACGATCTTGAGACCTGCGTCCTGAATCATTTTCAGGATGGCGCCCTGAAGGTTCCGCTCCACGGCATCGGGTTTTATGATGGAAAAGGTGCGTTCAGCCATAACAATCCTCCATTCTTTCGTTTTTTGGGACCCCTAACGCGCAAACCCTCCCAAGTCTAGCGAAAAAACAGTTTCAGGGGAAAGGCCGAAAGTTCAGAGCAGGAGCATACGGTCGGAGACGACGTCATCGTCGCGATGCTCGTAGAAATAGGCGAGCAGGTCGTCCATGGTCAGATCCGCCTTTTCCCGCCCGGCGAGGTCCAGGATGATTCGCCCCCGGTGGAGCATGATCAGGCGGTTGCCCAGCCGGATAGCCTGGTTCATGTTGTGGGTGACCATGAGCGTGGTCAGCTCCATTTCCCGGACCAGCTGTTCGGTACGTTCCAGGATCCGTCCGGCGGTCTTGGGGTCCAAGGCAGCGGTGTGTTCGTCCAAAAGAAGAATCCGGGGCCGGATCAGGGTGGCCATGATCATGGTCAGGGCTTGGCGCTGTCCTCCGGAGAGAAGCCCCACCCGGTCGAGCAGCCGGTCCTCCAGGCCGAGGCCGATCTGTGCGAGTTTCTCTCGGAAAGCAGGGAGATCCCTGCGTTTGACTCCCGGCGACAGCCCTCTTGAACCGCCGCGCCCAGCAGCCAGGGCCATGTTCTGGCGGATGGTCAGGGACGCACAGGTGCCCCGGAGGGGATCCTGGAAAACGCGGCCGATGAAGGCGGCACGGCGGTGTTCCGGCCAGCCTGAGATGTCCAGGTCGTCCAGCATGATCCGTCCCTGGTCTGGGGGAAACGACCCTGCCAGGCAGCTGAGCAGCGTGGATTTTCCCGCCCCATTGGACCCTATCACCGTGATGAAGTCCCCCGGCCGAATTGTCAAATCGATCCGGTCGAGGGCCAGGACCTGATTGGCGCTGCCCCGATTGAAATACTTGGTGAGATGTTCAAGCGTGATCATCGCACGGCAAACCGCTTTTTGATTTTAGGGGAGACCAGGGCCGCAACCACCAGCAGGGCGGTGATCAGGTTCAGATCGCTGGGGGTGAAGGAGAAGCCGCCCCAATGCATGCCCAAGGCCATGCCGATGGCCAGTCTGTAGAGGATGGAACCGAGCAGGGCGGCGATGCAGGCCCGGGCGATGGTCTGCCTCCCGAACACGGTCTCGCCGACAATGACCGAGGCCAGGCCGGCGATGATCGTACCCACGCCCATATTCACGTCGGCCGCCCCCTGGTTCTGAGCCACCAGGGCCCCGCACAGGGCCACAATTCCGTTGGCCAGGCCCACCCCCATGATGATCAACCGATCGGTACTGGCTCCCTGGCTGCGGATCATCTGCGGGTTGTCCCCGGTGGCCATCATGGCCAGGCCGGTTTCAGTGTGCAGAAACCAGATGAGCCCTCCACAGATCAGCATCCCGAAACCGGTGAAGAGCAACGGGGCGGCCAGATATCCGGGGATGCCCGCTTCGATGAAGGGATCGAGCACGGTCCGGTGGCCGAGCAGCGTCAGATTGGGGCCGTCCATGATTCGGATATTGATGGAATACAGGGAGATCATGGTGAGAATCGACGCCAGGAGGTGGAGGATGTGCAGCTTGGTATTGAGCAGGGCGGTCACCATCCCGGCGGCGAACCCGGCGAGCATGGCCAGGGTAAGGGAGAGAAAGGGGTCCATGCCGGAGGTGATGCACACGGCGGAGACCGCAGCGCCCAGAGGCAAGCTGCCGTCCACCGTGAGATCAGGGAAGTCCAGGATCCGAAAGGTCAGGACCACCCCAAGGACCATGATCCCGTAGACCATGCCCTGCTCGATGGAGCCGAGAAACGCGTACCAGGTCATGCCAAACTGCCGAGGTTAACGGTAGACCTGTTCCGCTTCGGAGAGCAGCTCATCAGACACGGAAACCCCCATTTTGGAGGCCGCATCCATATTGATATAGAGCAGGAGGTCGTGCTGGAATTCCACCGGCTGGGCACCGGGATCGGCGCCGTTGAGGATGCGCAGGGCCAGGTCGGCGGTCTGACGGCCGTGCTGATGGTAGTCAAAGCCCATGGCGGCCACGGCACCACGCTTCACCGTGTCGATGTCCGCGGCAAACAAGGGCAGCCGGTTCTGGCGGCAGACCTTCACGGCAGCCTCGATTTCGGAAATGACCGTATTGTCGGTGGGCACGAAGACCGCATCCGCCCTGCCCACCAGGCTCTTGGCAGCCTGATAGACCTCGCTTGACTTCGACACTGTCGCTTCGATCACGGAAAACCCCATGCGCTTTCCAGCCTCCCGTATCAGGGCCACATTGGTCTTGGAGTTGGCCTCCCCGGAATTATAGATGACTCCCAGGGTCTTGAGGTCAGGGACGAACCGGCGGAGATTGGCCATGTGCTCGTCCATGGGGAGCCTGTCCGAAACTCCGGTGATCATGCCGCCGGGGCGGTCGAGATCAGTGACCAGGCCCGCTCCCACCGGATCGGTGATGGCCGTAAAAAGCAGGGGGGTCCGGGAAAGCTGGGGAGATTTTTTGATGGCCTGGGCGCAGGCCTGGGCCGAGGGCGTGGCAATAGCCAGGACAAGATCGGGCTTTTCTCCGGCGATCTGGTAGGCGATCTGCGTTGCCGTGGCGATGTTGGCCTGGGCATTGTGGATCCTGTACGTCACCGGCACCTGGAGTTGCTCCAACCGTTCCTGAAAGCCTGAAAGCACGGAATCCAGGGCTGGGTGCTCGACGAACTGGTTCACGGAAACGGCAAATGGCTGGGCCACGGCCGCTCCGGGAGCGGTCAGGCAAAGCATGAGGCAGAGCAGGACAATGTGGCGGACCATAAGGACTCCTGAAAAGGTGTACGGTTAGGGTTGGGTCTTGGCAACCATGCGTGCCCCGACCAGATCCCTGATGGACGTGACAACAAGGGCGTCGTTGCGCATGGTTGCCCAGCGTTTCAAGGCAATGATGGTTTCGGGGTAGGGATGGCCAATGGCCACGGCCGAACCGTGCCGCAGGGCCAGCTTTTCGGCTTTTTGCAATTGGTAGATGATCAGGTCGACATCCTGCACATTGTCCAGGAAGATGTCACGCTTGAGAAAGGACAATCCCAAGTCCCGGGCGATTCTGGGAGAGGCTGTCCTGGGGGATGTCAGGCTGTCCAGAAAGAACAGGTTGCGGTTTCTGAGTTCGTTCAAAACCAGATGCATGCACCGGGGATCTTCGGTGAATCGTGAGCCCATATGGTTGTTCACGCCGATGGCATCCGGAATTCGGGCCAGGTTTTCAGCGAGAACGGCCAAGATGTCCTCATCCGGCATGTGTACAAAAAGCGCGTCGGTTCCAGGGTTGGCGGTCTCCGGATATCCTGCCGGTTCCATGGGCAGGTGCAGGAGAATATCCTTGTTGGTGGCCCTGGCGAGCTCCACCACCTGGTTGGTGCGGGTGCTGTTGGGCAGGATCGAAAAGGCGATGGGCAGATCCAGGGCGGCCAAGGCCCGGGCATCCCGCAGGCTCTCCCCCAAATCGTCGATGACGATGACCAGCCGTCCTTGCCGGCCTTGGGGAACCGGGGGGGTGGGAACGATGCCGTCAAAAATTATTTTGTGAGTGGGATGGCCGGAGACGACAACTTCCCACTCCCGTTTCCCGGAGTCACACCGGACAAGGCTGGAGTCAGGGGACCACTGTTCAAGCGTGCTCTTCAGATGGTCGACAAAAGGCTGTTCCTTGACCGGAGAGTGGATGACCAGGGTTTGATAATGATAGGTTTGGTGCCCGTCCCTGCGAAGGGCGACATCCTTGTGCTTGAGATGTTCAGGTTTGACCCCCCGGGAGACCAGAGTCTGCAGGAGGATGAGATCGATCTCCCTGGACGTTTGCTCGAGGTCCTGGGACGGAAACTCCTCATAGGTGGTCAAGGATGGGCCCGGACTGCCGGAGGAAAGGTTCTTTTCCGAGACCTCCCGGGCGGCTCGTTGCTCCGGCTCCGGCTGAATGGACGGCAGCTTGAGCACGAGCACCAGGCAGGCAAAGGTGAGAACAACGGCCCCGGCCCAGAGCAGAAGGCTCCGTCCCGGGCCGGGGACTTTGGTGCCGTTTTTTTTCCGTGGCCTTTTCTTTTTCGGCCGGGCTTTGGGTGACTCTCCCATGGGGTCCTTGAAATGAAATGACTATTTGATGACCTGGAACCTGGGGAGGTTCTTGACCAGCTGCAGTGCCATCCTGACCTGGTTGTCCTTTTCCAGCACTTCTTTGACTTCAGGATCAATGTCAATGTTTCCGTCGGGATCGTCGACAATGCTCTCCAAATGATTGCTCAGATCCTGTTCCCGAAGGATTTGGTGATTGTTTTCTGCCTCACCGGCATTCCTGGCAGGCAGGACCAGGGGCAGGAATATATCCGGTTCGATGCCGTGGGCCTGAATGGAAGTGCCGTTGGGCGTATAATAACGGGCCGTGGTCAGCTTGATACCCGAACCGTCGGACAGGGGAATGACGGACTGCACCGACCCTTTCCCGAATGTCTGTTCTCCAAGGAGAATGGCCCTGTTGTGGTCCTTGAGCGCTCCGGCAACGATCTCGGAGGCGGATGCCGACCCGGCGTTGATGAGCACCACCACGGGTACCTTTGTGTCTTCTTTCTGCTTTTGGGCTGTAAACTCCATCTGAGCATTGGACTGCCTGCCCTTGGTGTAGACGATCTTGCCCTGTTCCAGGAAGAGATCGGTAACGCTCACGGCCTGGTCCAGCAGTCCTCCGGGGTTGTTCCGCAGGTCGAGGATGATGCCCTTGAGGTCGTTTCCGTTTCCGTTTTTGGCCAGGGCATCCAAGAGTTCATCCGTGGTGTTCTCCCGGAACCGGGTCACCCGCAGGAGCACAAAGCCGGGTTCCAGAACCTGGGCTTTGACGGAGTGCAGAGGGATCTTGGCCCGTTTCAACGTGACCGTTACCGGGGAGTTTTCCTCCTTGTGCAGGATGGTCAGCTCCACTGTGGTGCCGATCTTGCCGCGGATCATTTTCACCGCTTCGTTCAGGGTCAGTTCCTGAGCCGGCCTTCCGTCGATCTCCAAAATGATGTCCTCGGCCCGGAGGTCAGCCTCAAAGGCCGGTGTGTCTTCGATGGGAGAGACAACGGTCAGCCTGCCGTTTTCCATGCTGATGACAATGCCGATGCCGCTGAACTCGCCGGAAGTGTCCATCTGCATTTCCTGGAACTCTTCCTTGGGCAGATAGGCGGAGTGCGGATCGAGTTCATGAAGCATGCCCTGAATGGCGCCGTTGATGAGCTCCTCGCGCTCGGAATCCTCCACATAGTTGCGCTCCACCAGATCCAGAATCTGGCTGAACCGCTTGAGCGGAAGATAGGGATCATTTTCCGCCTGCCCTGTCCCGGGGGTGATCATCAGGGCAAACAGGAGAAGGCCGGTTCCAAGATATCTGTTCAGACGCATGAACGCCTCCCAAAGTTGTTTTGTGTCATTCATTGAACATAGGCGGTCTGCAGAAGGGTCTCCGGCAGACGCACGGGGTTGATCAGATACCGGGAGCAGAAGAATTCCGGGACGTCGTGAATCGCCAAAGCGATGAAAGGGCGCCTCTCCCGGGGTTGCTGATTTTTCTTCACATGGCTCCCTATACACATGCGCGAAGATTCGTGCACGGCTGACTCGGGATCAGACAATTTTCACTTAGCCGGTGGAGGAAAGCCAGTCCACCGGATTAACGGCTTTTGGCCCGGAACGCAATTCAAAATAGAGTCCGGGCCCCTTGGCCTGGGGATAGTAGCCGGTGGTTCCGATGGCCTCGCCTTTTTCAACGGTCTGTCCGATCTTGAGGTCGGAGTCGGTGAGAAAGGCATACAGCGTATAGTAATTGTCTCCATGGAAGAGGATCACGACCTGCCCGAAGCCCCGAAGCTGGTCGTTGTGCACCACCTTGCCCCAGGAAACCGCTGTGACCTCACTGGGGCCTGCCAGGGAAATGCCGATACCCCGGTGGGGAGGGGCGGCCGATGTGTTGAAGGGGACGATGATTTTCCCCCGGGCAGGCCAGGGAAGATAGCCTTTGAACCCTTTGAATGATCGATCGGTCAGAGTCGTGAGTTCGTACTGCAGCGCATCGATGGCATCGAGAATGGAGCGCAGCTGCTCTTCGCCCTCAAGTTTTCTGCTTCTGACCTCCTGGACCTGAGCCAGGAAGCGCAGCCGTTCCTTCAGCAGGGCATCCTTGGTCGTCTCCACGGAACTCATGGTTGCAAGGAGACGAACTCTGTTCTGCTCCTGTTTTGCGAGATTTGCTTCGATCCGGTCCACATTGGCCCGCAGCTCTTCCAGGTTGCGGTCGATCAGTTCGTATATGGAGGAGAGCCAGGTGAATTTCCGATCGGTGTCCGACCA
The DNA here is from genome assembly GCA_046542715.1 of Desulfovibrionales bacterium. Taxonomy (GTDB): domain Bacteria; phylum Desulfobacterota; class Desulfovibrionia; order Desulfovibrionales; family JBKHAV01; genus JBKHAV01. Next base: position 7,702 of record JBKHAV010000005.1, on the reverse strand, counting down.
TGAGGAGAGTGACTGCAGTTTGGAATCCAGCCCTGCGATATGAACCGGCCAGAGGGAAAGGAGAAGCCCTTCCAGGGTTTTCCTTGCCCCGTCCTGTTCCCTAAGGAGCCGGTCGTGTTCCCGGCCGAGTTCTGTTTTCAGGGCCCGGATCCGGTCCAGGTTCTCCTGCTGTCCCTCGACCTGGTTCTCGAGATCGAGCATGCGGTCCTCGATTTCAGCCAGGTTCGAGTACAGCGCCCGCTCTTTCCTGGAGAGCCGCTGCAACGCGGCTTTCTGCTGCTCGCTACGTTTTTGCTCTTGCCTGATGTTCTCCTTGAGGATGTCGCTCTTGGACTGACCCTGGGCCGATACGGGGAGCCCGAAGGTGAAAAGGGCAAATACCATCAGAATCGGGAAGAAGCCGGACCCCAGGGGCGGGAAGCAATGCGCTGCAGATGCCATGATTCTTCGGTTATTCCAGGAGAAAGGGTTTGAGGGGACACTCCTTGCACAGCCCGTTCTTCTTGCGGCACCAGGTCTTGCCCACTCGGACCAGGAGGGCGTGATATTCGTTGTACAGAGGCACCTCAGGGGGAAGCGCGTCCATGAAAAATTCTCTGAGTTCCTCGTAGGGGACGTCCTCGGGAACGAGCATGTGCCGGTTGCAGATGCGCCGAGTGTAGGCGTCCACCACAAAGGTGGGGTGCCCGAGGGCATACAGGAGAATGGAATCCGCAGTTTCCGGACCAATGCCTTTGACCGTCAGCAGGGCCTCCCGCAGCGGCTCGGTTTCCCACTTTCCCATGGCCGGGAAGTCGAATCGGCATTCCTGCCGCAGAAAGTGGATGAAATTTTTCAGCCGGGCAGCCTTGATCCGGAAGGAGCCGGCCGGTCGAATCAGTTCCGAGAGGTCCTCCACCGCCACGGTGTACATCCTTTCCGGAATCAGGAGATTGTGGTTTCTCAGATTCCAGATGGCCTTTTCGACATTCTGCCAGTTGGTGTTCTGCGTCAGGATGGCGCCCACCGCGATCTCGAAGGGGGTCTCCCCCGGCCACCACTGGCTGGGTCCCAGTCGGTCGAGCATGGAGGTGAAGTAGTTCAGCAGTGTGGTCTGGCGGTCGGCATACATGATCATGGGTGCTCTGGTGCTGAAAAAGGCTTTGGCGAAATCGAGATCGTTTGGAAACAAGCTGATCAGGTCTACGAAAGTTCTGCGGTCGGGGCAAGTTCCCAGATCAGGGCGGACCATTCCCCCTGTCGCAGAATATGCGGCTTTGGCAATCCCAGACGGGTATAGGCGGTGGTGACCATGAATTCCTGTTCCCGGAGCAGCCCGGACAGGACCAGAACGCCGTCAGGTTGCAAATGATCGACAATCGTGCCGGCCATGGCCTCCAGGGGGCCGGCCAGAATGTTGGCCACGATCATTTTGAATCGCTTGGGATGCTGCAAACAGTCGATACTGCCGGAGGCGAGCAGGAAACGGTGTTCAGGAACACCATTGAGCGCCCTGTTCTCCCTGGCGTTGCGCACCGCCTCGGGGTCGATGTCCAGTCCGAGACCGGCCAGACCGAGCTTGGCGCAGCCGATGCCCAGAATGCCGGAGCCGGTGCCCAGATCGAGGAATTCGCACTGGGGGTCGAGCACGCCGGAATCGGCAAGATCGACCAGAGCTTCCAGGCAGAGGGCGGTGGTGGCGTGATGACCGGTGCCGAACGCGCTCTTCGGGTTGATCAGGATCGGCGTGCGGCCCTGAAGTTCTGTCGTGTCACCGAGCCAGGGGGGCAGGACCAGAAACCGGTTTCGAATGGGAATGGGGGTGAAAAACTCTTTCCAGGCATCCATCCAGTCGCGGTCGGCTTGCCGGTGCAGCGCAAGCACGGCGCCGGGAAAGGCGGCTTTGATCTTGCGCCGGATACGCAGGGCCTGATCCGAGTCGTGGCAATGGACCGTCAGACGGGTCTGCTCCTGGTGGACGGTTTCCTCCCATCCCCACGGCACCAGCTCCTGCAGAAAGTACAAATCATCCTCCCCGGCCGCAAAGGGCAGGGTGATGTCCAGCCGGTGGATCGTTTTCAGGGAGTCAGTTGTCATGGGCCTGGGAGCGGGACATCCAGCGTTTGAGACGACTTTTGTGCGAGGTGAGGGCCCAACAGATGGTACCGTACATGACTGCCGGTGTGGTGGAGGTTTCCATCGGGGTTATACATTTTTGGGAGACATAAATCTCCTGGTGAAAAGTTTTATTGATCCGTCTTCCACGACCAGAGCGATTTAGAGGATCTCCTTTAAAAACGCCTTGGTCCGCTCGTGCTCCGGGTTGGTGAAGAAGTGTTCGGGAGTGCCCCGCTCCACGATGTTCCCGTGGTCCATGAACAAAATCCGGTCGCAGACTTCACGGGCGAACCCCATCTCGTGCGTGACGCAGAGCATGGTCATCCCCTCCCGGGCAAGATCCTTCATGACATTCAATACCTCGTTGATCATCTCCGGGTCCAGCGCGGATGTGGGCTCGTCAAAGAGCATGACCTTGGGCTTCATGGCCAGAGCCCTGGCAATGGCCACCCGCTGCTGCTGCCCACCGGAAAGCTCCACCGGATATTTGTGCGCCTGATCGCTGATCCCCACCCGCTCCAGAAGCTGAAGGGCGAGTTTCTCGGCTTCGCGTTTGGACTTTCCCCTGACCTTGACCGGCGCCAGGCTGACGTTGCGCAGCACACTCAGATGCGGGTAGAGATTGAATTGCTGGAAGACGATGCCGATCTCCGATCGCAACCGGTTCAAATTGGTCTGTTTGGCGGTGATTTCTTTGCCGTCGACGAAGATCTGTCCCTTCTGGATATCCTCGAGCCGGTTCACGCACCGAATGAGCGTACTCTTGCCGGAGCCGCTGGGGCCGCAGATGACCACGACCTCCCCTTTTTCCACCTGCTCGTCGATGGACTTGAGAACGTGAAAATCGCCGAACCATTTATTGACGTTTCTGAACTCGATAAATGCCATTACCTAAACCTTTCTGCTGAGGATCCCAGGTGGTGGGCGTCAGATCGACAGATCTGATGGGTTCCATACACGAGACCCCATACGCAGGTGCATCATTTCCTGTCAACAACAGACCCTTTGGCAAAACCCTGGAGGCTGCTTCGAGCAGGAATTCCGTACAATCAATTCTCCAGAATCCGGGCCAGGGCATCCACAAACCGGGCAAGTTCCTCCCGGGAAACCGTGAGCGGCGGAAGCAGCCGCAGGATTTTCTGGTGGCTCAGATTGCAGATGAACCCGGCCTCGAGCAGCCTGGCCCAGGTCTGTTTTCCTTCTTCAGCCAGTTCGATGCCGATCATCAGGCCCCGGCCCCGGATGTGGGTGATCCGTTCGGGCAAACGCTGCCGCAGTTGTTCGAGATCCTTGGAAAAATCCCCTCCGACTTCCCGGGCGCGCTCCACCAGCCGGTCGCGCTGGATGATCTCCAGAACTTTTGCAGCCACTGCGGAAAGAAGCGGTCCGCCGCCGAAAGTGGTGGCGTGGGAACCCGGGGCAAACCCCTGGGCCACTTCTTCGGTGGCGAGCATGGCTCCCATGGGCAGTCCGTTGGCCAGTCCCTTGGCCGATGTGAAGATGTCCGGGGCAAGGCTGAAATGCTGATGCGCCCACATGGTCCCGGTCCGCCCCAGCCCGGTCTGGACCTCGTCCACCATGAGCAGAATGTCCCGTTCCCTGCAGAGTCGCTCGAGACCCAGGAGATACTCCCGGGTCAGGGGGCGGACGCCGCCCTCCCCCTGAATGATCTCCACCAGAACCCCGGCCGTGTGCGGGGTCACGGCCCGCTCTAGGGCAGCGATGTCACCAGGGGGCACATGGGTGAACCCGGGGGGCAGCGGCTCGAATCCGTCCTTGATGGCGTCCTGGCCTGTGGCTGCGATGGTGGCCAGGGTCCGGCCGTGGAAGGAGCCTTGAAGGGTGATGATGTCGTGGGCGTCTCGGCCCCGGACCTTGTGCATGTAGCGCCGGGCCAGCTTGATGGCTGCTTCATTGGCTTCGGCGCCGGAATTGCAGAAAAACACCCGGTCGTTCCCGCAGGTGTCCACAAGCCGCTGGGCAAGCTCCAACTGCTCCTCGTAATAGAAGAGATTGGACATGTGCACGAGCTTTGCGGCCTGTTCGGCCATGACCGCGGCCAGTTCGGGATGACAGTGGCCCAGATTGCACACGGAGATCCCTGCGAGCAGGTCCACGTACTCCCGGCCGTCGAAATCATAGACCATGGTGCCGCGGGCTTTTTTTACCGCCACCGGATACCGGGCATAGGTGCTGAAGAGGAGCCGGGATTCCCGTTCCTGCAGTGCTGAGAGTTTTGTGTTCACGTTGCGCTCCCTTAAGCAATCTCTTGAATAAGACCTTTTCAGCGGGCCGTTCGCATCTCGTTTGACAACGCGGTCACGCGCTTTGCGTGAGGATTTTTCAAGGGCCTGTTAGAGTTTCCCGGTGTGGCCGAACCCGCCCCCGCCTCGGGAGGTCTCGGAAAGGGTCTGGGAAAAAACAATGTTAGCCTGGACCACGGGCTGGAAAACCAGCTGGGCGATGCGCTGGCAGCGGGTCACGGTCCTGGGCTCAGGGGAGGTGTTCAGCAGGGAGACGATGATTTCCCCCCGGTAGTCCGGATCGATCACCCCCACGCCCTGACTGACGACCAGCCCTTCCTTGGTGCCCAGGCCGCTTCGGGAATAGACAAAGCCCGCGATTCCCGGAGCAGTGATTTCTATGGCCAGTCCGGTGCGGATCGCGAGTCGCTGTCCCGGCATGATCGTGACGCTCTCCTCATCGAAACAGGCCCTGAGGTCGACCCCGGCGGAGCAGGGAGTGGAGTAGGCGAGTTCCTGGGTTTCCCACAAGGGGTTGCAAATTTTGAATTTGACGTCAACAGTTGGAATGGGGAGCGTTTTCTCTGTATTGGAATTCATCCCTTTACCCTTTTGGCGGAGTTGTTTTCTTCTTGACGACAGGTATCATGGTAGGAGACTACGTGCCTACGATGAACCGATCTGAACCTGAAACCGCGAGGTCAGTCTGATGCAGCCTCTCAAAATATTCAGTGTCATTCCCAGGCTCCCCAAAGAACTGAGCCCGTTGTGGGAGCTGGCGTATAATTTCTGGTTCGAGTGGAACCACGAGATCTCGGACCTGTTTGCCCAGATGGACCAGGTCCTCTGGCGAAAAAGCCGCAGAAACCCGGTCTGGTTTCTCAACCATCTGCCCCAGCAGACCATTGGGGAACTTGCCGGGGATGCGGTCTTTCTGGAGCGGCTCAACCAGATCAGCAAAGACCTGAAGAGGTATACCGGGAAAACGACATCCCCTTTATCGTTTGCACACCGGAATGGCAATCAGCCGGTGGTGGCGTACTTCTCCGCCGAATACGGCCTCGGGCTCTCTTTGCCGGTCTACTCCGGCGGTCTGGGCGTGCTGGCAGGGGATCACCTCAAGTCGGCAAGCGATTTGAACCTTCCGCTGGTGGGCATCGGGCTGTGCTACCAGCAGGGCTATTTCCGCCAGTACCTGACCCAGGACGGGTGGCAGCAGGAGCGCTACACGGTCAACGATTTCGACCAGATGCCCCTGGATCTGGTCCTGGACACCCACGGCAAGCCGGTCCGGGTGAGCGTGACCATGCAGGGCCAAAACGTGATCATTCAGATCTGGCGCGCCATCGTGGGCCGGATCTCCCTGTTTTTACTGGACACGAACATCCCGGAAAACCCGCCCCATTTTCGCGAAATCACTGCCCAGCTCTACGGGGGCGGGCTGGAAATGCGCATTCGTCAGGAGATCGTCCTGGGCATAGGCGGAGTCAAGGCGCTGCAGGCGCTGAACCTCAAGCCCCAGGTCATCCATATGAATGAGGGCCACTCCGCGTTTGCCGGGCTGGAGCGCATCAAGGTCTTCATGGCTGAAAACGATCTCACCTTTGAATCCGCTTTGGAACTCGTGGCCTCCTCCAGCGTGTTCACCACCCACACCCCTGTTCCGGCGGGCAACGACCGCTTTCCCCCGGACATGATGGAGCGGTACTTTTCCGACTACTCCCGGGAATTGAACCTGGCCTTCAAGGTCTTCCTGGCCCTGGGGCGGGAAAACCCCAGGGACGACGGCGAACCCTTCTGCATGACCGTGCTGGCCCTGCGGCTTTCGCGGTTCAACAACGGAGTGAGCGAGCTGCACTCCGAGGTGTCCAAAAAGCTCTGGTCCCGGGTCTGGCCGCAATATCCCACCGAGGACATCCCCATCGGGGCGGTGACCAACGGGGTGCACATCCCCACCTGGGTGCCCCAGGATTTCGCCACCATGTTCGACCGCTATCTGGGCAGCAACTGGCGGGAGGACCCGGACTGCCACCGCATCTGGCAGCAGGCCGAATACATCCCTGATGCCGAACTCTGGCGGACCCATGAGCGGCTGCGGGAACGGCTGATCGATTTCGTGCGCCGACGGCTCAGAGAGCAGGTCATTTCCCGGGGAGGCCGGGGGTGGGAACTGCAGATGGCTGAAGAGATTTTGAACCCGACAGCGTTGACCGTGGGGTTTGCCCGGCGGTTCGCTACCTACAAGCGGGCCAACCTGATCCTGCAGGACAAGTCCAGGCTGATGAAGATCCTGGAGAACAAGCATTATCCAGTGCAGTTCATTTTCGCCGGCAAGGCCCATCCTCAGGACGTGGAGGGCAAGAAGATCATCCAGCAGATCCTGGAGCTGTGCCACACCTCGGAATGCCGCTACAACATGGTCTTTCTGGAAGACTACGACCTCGAGCTGGCCAGCTACATGGTTCAGGGGTGCGACGTCTGGCTGAACAATCCCAGGCCGCCCCTGGAGGCCTGCGGCACCAGCGGCATGAAAGCCATGGCCAACGGCGTGCTCAACCTGAGCACCCTGGACGGCTGGTGGGCCGAGGCCTATGCCCCGGACAACAGCCTGGGCTGGTCCATCGGCAACGGCGAGGTCTACGAGGACCACGGCTACCAGGACGTGGTGGAGTCCCAGATCCTCTACAACCTGCTGGAGCGGGAAATCATCCCGCTGTTCTACGAACGGGGCCATGGCAATCTGCCCCGGCGCTGGGTGGAGATGATGAAAAAATGCCTCAGGCTGCACGGGCCGGTGTTCAACTCCCACCGCATGGTCGAGCAGTACGCCGCCTCGACCTACATCCCGGCCCACGAGAACTTCTACAAGCTCTCCCAGGACAGGTTCCAGCCCGCCAAGGACCTGGCCTCCTGGCGCATGAAGATCATGACCGAGTGGAACCAGATCCGGATCCGCAACGTCACCGCTAAGGTCACCGGCGACATCTTCGTGGGCGAGAAGTTCACGGTGCGGGCCGAGGTCCTGCTCAACGGCCTGGACCGCGGGGACGTCCAGGCGGAGATCTATTCCGGTCCCGTAGACTACGAGGGGAATTTCTCCAGCCGCACCACGGACCTCATGCAGTCCACGGACACCACCGGGGACGGCTGGCACGTGTTCGAAGGGGTCACTTCCCCGGACCAGACCGGCCGCTACGGCTTCACCGTCCGCCTCCTCCCCCACCACCCTCTTCTCCTCGACCCCCACTCCCTGGGCCTGATCCACTGGGGGCATCCGGAGTAGGAAAGGCAGATCTCACCACAGAGGCACAGAGGGCACGAAGGGAAAGGCATTTGCCTGCGGGGTGGACCGCAGGCAAAAG
>JBKHAV010000175.1:0-3261 GCA_046542715.1 Desulfovibrionales bacterium | reverse complement strand
AAGTCTTCGTCTTCCTTGACCTGTTCTTCCACAGAGCTTTGGATCTTCAGCAGTTCTTCGAAGCGGATATCTCCGCCGAGTATGGCCATGATCTCGTCGTTGTCGTCGAAAAGGGGGGCTGAGACCGTGAGGCAGAGCTTTCCCGTGTAGATGGACCGGTAGAAGTCGGTGATGTGCAGCTTGCCGGTCTGCATGGGGATCTGGAACCAGTCCCGGTCGGCAAAGTTCGTGTCCGGGTAGTGTTTGTCGTATTTGGGCGCGTCCTCGGGATGGCTGACCTGCCAGGTGATGTTCCGGGCCATGGTGTCGGTGAGATAGATGAACTGGATGAACGGATACTTCTCCAAAAACTTCTGCATCTTCGCATCGACCACATCCTTGTCCATGGTTCTGAACCCGTCGCTTTCCGTGAGCTTGAGAATGATTCTGGCGGCAATGCTGTGGGCCAGCTTCTTGAGATGCTCGAACTCTGAGGGGAAGAGTTCCGGCAGGTAGCGCTTGGCCAGGGTGAGCATCTCTGCGTGCGAAAACGAGGTGTTGCGCCCCCCTTCATAGGCCTCCACGATCCTATTGTAGATTTTGCCCACGGCAGGGTGGCGCTTGCTGACTTTCTCCTTTTCAGAAAGGTTCAGGTGCTGGTTGATCCAGTACGCCACCCCGGCCTTGCCGGACTTGTCCGTGATGGTGATGGGCACGGAACGGCCAAGAATGTGCCTGGTGTCGAAAATATTGTAGATCTCCTCGTTTTTGAGAAGTCCGTCCACATGGATTCCCGCGCTGGTGGAATTGAAGTCCCTGCCCACAAAGGGGTAGTTGTGCGGGACGACATACCCGAGTTCCCTCTCGAAGTACTCGGCGATCTCGGAGATGGTTGTGGTCACGGCGGCATCGTCGTCTCCGGTCAGGGAGATGTATTCGATGACCAGACCCTCCACCGGGGCGTTGCCGGTACGTTCCCCGAAACCGAGCAGGGTGCCGTTCGCACCGGAACAGCCGTACATCCAGGCGGTGACCGCATTGACCATGGCCTTGTGGAAATCGTTGTGGCCATGCCACTCCAGCCACTCCCCGGGAACGCCGGCCTCGTCGGTAAAGGCCCGCACGATCCGGGCGATACTCCGGGGCAGGGATGAGCCGGGATAGGGAACGCCGTAGCCCATGGTGTCGCACAACCGGATTTTGACCGGCAGCCCGCTCTCGTTAGAGAGTTCCATGAGTTTTTGGGCAAAGGGCAGGCAGAAGCCGTAGATATCAGCCCGGGTAATGTCTTCGAAATGGCACCTGGGAACGATGCCGTACTCCAGGGATTTCTCCACGATGCTCAGGTAGCTGCGAAGGCAGGTTTCCCTGTCTTTTCCGAGCTTCATGTAGATGTGGTAGTCGGAAACAGACGTGAGCATCCCGGTTTCCTTGAGACCCATGCTCTTGACCAGCTTGAGGTCGTCCTTGTTGGCCCTGATCCAGCCTGTCACCTCGGGAAAGCGGTAGCCTTTGGCCAGGCATTTTTCCACAGCCCTGCGATCTTTGTCCGAGTAGAGGAAAAATTCGCACTGCCGGATCAAGCCGCTCAACCCTCCCAGCTTGTGCATGAGATCGAAGATGTGGCTGATCTGCTCCACAGAGTAGGGAGGCCGGGCCTGTTGGCCGTCCCGGAAGGTCGTGTCGGTGATGAACATGGGATCTGCAGGCCGGTGCATGACCAGGGTGTTGTCGAATCCGATCCGGCTGACGTTCTTGTACGGGAAGAGTTCCCGGAAGAGCTCCGGCTGCTCGAGGTTCTTTACCGAGAGACTGGACCTGGCCTTGTTCAGATAGAAAAGATTCTGACCCATATGCACTCCTTCCGTCAGGTAAACTGTCTGAGTAAATAAAAAAACACCCCAGCCGGATAAGCGGCTGGGGTGTTTTGCTTCAGATCTTTATGCGGTTTTAGTTCCCCCAGCCAAGCTCGGCTCTGATGTACTCCGGCAGATTGGCTTCGCTGGGCGGAGAATAGGGCTTGGGAGCTCCGGCCATGCGCCTGCTCTCCTTGAGGTGGTCCATTCCGAACTGACGCGGGACCTCAAAGGTCTGCCCGGGGTAGATCAGGTCCGGATCGTTGATCTGGTCGCGATTGGCCTTGTAAATGAGCGGCCACATGAACGGATCATTGTAAATCTGCGTGTACTCGGCAATCCACCACAGACACTCCCCTTTTACCACGGTGTGCGAGGTCGGCAGGGTGAGATACGGGTCCTCGGGCTCGGGTTCGGGTTGCGGCGCCGGGGCGGGTGCGGGTTCCGGCTCCGGTTCAGGCGCGGGTGCCTGGACCTGGGGTTCGGGTTCCGTTGTGGTGGTGACCTGTTTTTTGGCGCAGCCCCATGCAAAGAAAAGGGAGAGGCACAGTGTGAGCAGTATCAATTTTTTCATCGTTTCCTCCTGGAGTTCGAAATCTGTTCTGTGCATGACGGCCGAACCGGTGTTTTCCCAGTGCGGACCGTTAAGATCTACTGTTCAACTTATTGCGCCATTTATCAATAAATTTTTTTTCCTGCAAGACCGAATGCTTGGAGGGCGCGATTTGCAGGGCTTGCTCCAAAGCGGCGGCAGCGTCCTGCATCCATCCCCCCTGCCGGAGACTTTTCGAAGCGTAGACGAACAAATTTTCATGATTTTCCCCGTACAACGCGTCGATGAGTTCATTGTAATCCGACTTGAAGACAGATTGCACCATTTCGTTCTGGTCGAAAATGAATCTGGCCAGGAGATGATTGTCGGAATGGTCGGCCAGATAGAGGATGAGCATCCTGCGGCAGTGATACAGGATGAACCGGATACGTGTGATCTCCCGGTCGATGGACTCCTTGGTCTGGAGGATGACCTGGAAGAGTTCCTGTCCCAGGAGCTTTTCCTCGTCCCGGAGAATCCGTTCCCTTTTGAACTCCTCGAATCTGGGGCCGTAGATCTGTCGCTGGTAGGCGTCTTCTTTCAGCTTGATGCATTCATGGAAGATGTAACCGATGCTCCAGTCCAGAAAGTTACCTACAAGCGGCACATCCTCTGTGGAGCGAAACAGGAGGTGAGCCGTATCCTTAAGCCGCCAGAGCTGGCCCTTGTTCATCTCTTCGCCAAGCAGGGCGCGCATGAACTCGAACTCCACATGACCTTTCTGGTCATAGAACTGGAAGTGACGATCGAGTTCGCGGTGCACCATGCAAAAATCCCTGAGCACATCGCGAATGAACTCCGGTTTTTTCGACTGGATCCACGCTTTGGACATCG
>JBKHAV010000174.1:0-3289 GCA_046542715.1 Desulfovibrionales bacterium | reverse complement strand
CGTCCGCTCAGATCCTCGACTTTCTTTTTCTTGTCATGCCCCGACTTGATCGGGGTATCCATCTTTGTGCCCAATTCTGCAAAGGCATGGATTACCCGGTCAAGCCGGGTAATGACGGAGGGGAGAGACGCCTTTCTTCAGTAATCAGCCGAACAACCGCGCTCTGCCCAGAACCTCGATGTTCTTTTCTTGTCATGCCACGGCTTGACCGGGGCATCCAGGTTCGGACGTTTAGCCGCAAAACCTGGATCACCCGGTCCCGTCTTCGCTGAAGCTACGCCGTGGCATGCAAGCCGGGTGATGACACATCGATAGTGTCGTCATCCCGGACTTGATCCGGGATCCAGACATTTTCGCGCACTCCCTCTGGATCCCGGCTCAAGGCCGGGATGACGGAAAGGCAGAAGGTGCTCCTGTCAATAACTCCTTGACATGGCACGATATTTCTGCCTGCTCGCTGCTTGCGCCTACTGCTTGCTTTTTAAAGAAGCGCCAGCTCCCGCAGCAGATCGATGTTGTTCAGAGCCATGCCCGCGCCCTTGACCACGGAGCTGAGCGGATCGTCCACGGTCATGACCGGGAGCCCGGTTTCCTCTCTGATCAACTGGTCCAGCCCCTTGAGCATAGCTCCGCCTCCGGTGAGCACGATCCCCCGTTCCATGATGTCTGCCGAGAGTTCCGGCGGGGTCTGTTCAAGGGCGATACGCACTGCCTGCATGATGCCGTCCACATGCTCGGAAAGGGCGTGTCGGACTTCTCCCGAACTGAGCACGATGCATTGCGGTATTCCGGTGACGAGATCCCGGCCCTTGATCTCCATCTCCTCGTGATCGTCACCCCATGCACTGCCGACCGCAACCTTGATGGCTTCCGACGTGCTCTCTCCGATGAGCATGTTGTGACGATGCTTGACGTGCATCCTGATCGCCTCGTCCATATGGTCCCCGCCGATACGGACCGATTTGGAGTACACGATGCCGGCCAGGGAGATGACCGCCACTTCCGTGGTTCCGCCACCGATATCCACCACCATGTTGGACGTGGGTTCGGTGATGGGCAATCCGGCGCCGATAGCCGCGGCAATGGATTCCTCGATGAGGTAGACCTCCCTGGCCCCGGCACTCTCGGCCGACTCCTGGACCGCCCGTTTCTCCACCTGCGTGATCCCGGTGGGCACGCACACAATGATCCTGGGCCGAATGCCCCTGCGCTTGTTGTGCACCTTGGCAATCAGGTGCTTGAGCATGGCGCTGGTCACTTCGAAATCAGCGATCACCCCGTCCTTCATGGGCCGGATGGCCACCACGTTTCCCGGGGTCCGCCCAAGCATCCTCTTGGCCTCAATGCCGACTGCAAGAATTGTTTTGCGTCCTGAACGCTCCTGTTTGACAGCCACCACAGAGGGCTCGTTCAGGACCACCCCCCTTCCCTTAACGTAAATGCAGGTGTTGGCCGTCCCAAGATCGATGGCCAGGTCCTTGGAAAAAAGACCGAAAAGTTTATTCGTTAATCTCGCCATGTGTACAATCCCTGGCTTTTGTTTGTTTCCGCAATCCAGCCGTCATGAAAGTGACGCGTTCTGAACGACACCATGAGAAGCAGTTCAAGGGAGGAAGAGCAGCAGGAGTATGAGCGTCAACCCGACAGTATTCTTGACTAGCGCACCTTGCAGCGGAATCTTTGTAGATAGACGGACGATCATCCGTCAGCCCCAGCAGCGCTCGTAACGACTCACTCCCTGTGCAATGTTCCGGGAAATCAGGCAATCCTGAAGACATCCGGCCAAAACGAGAAAGCGAGCCGCGACAGGTGAGGTCAAAAGCAAATTTCAGGCCTGAAAGTTCAGGCTGGTTGTTCGTGGGTGAGACAATGCAGCGTTCCCAGACCCCAGACCAGGTCTACGCTGTGAATCCCGACCACTTCCCGCCCCGGAAAGCAGCCGGCAAGGATTTCCAGGGCAATGCGGTCCATGGGATCGTTGAACGTGGGCACGAGCACCAGCCGGTTGGCGATGTAGAAGTTGGCGTAGCTTGCCGGAAGCCTCACCCCGTCGAAGGTCAGGGGAGCGGGCATGGGCAGGTCGATGATGTGCAGCGCAGCGCCGTCCGCGGTCCGGGCCTGTTCCAGAACCGTTCGGTTGCGCTGGAGGACCGAATAATTCACATCCTCCGGATCTGTCTCCTGACAGAGGACCACGGTATCTTTGTTCACAAACCGGCAGACATCGTCCACATGGCCGTGGGTGTCGTCCCCTGCGATTCCGCCGGGAAGCCAGATCACCTGATCGATTCCCAGCCACTTTCTGAACAACCCCTCGTAGTCTTCCCGGGCGAACCCCTGGTTTCGGATTTGATAACGGGTATCCAGCAGGCATTCCTCCGTGGTCAAAAGCGTGCCTGCGCCGTTGCTGTCCAGGGCCCCGCCTTCCATGACAACCGGTCGGCCCTTCCAGGAAACTTCCACCATGTCCAGCCCGAGGATCGTTGACAGATGCTCCGGAACCTTCCTGTCCTGGAGAAAGTTGTGGTATTTGGCCCAGGCGTTGAACAGGAAGCGAGCCATCACGATTTTTCCGTGGTGTTCGTCCCTGACGAACGCCGGAAACATGTCCCTGGCCCACCCCCTGTCCGTGGGGACGATCTCGAACCGGACATTGCCCAGATCCGCACCGGCCCGCTCGAGCATACGCTCCGCCCGGACCTGAACCTCCTCAGCGTTGACAAGGACGCGGACGGGTTCGCTTTGGGCCAGCTTTCTGACGATCTCCACATAGGTCCACTGCACCGGCACAATCTTCCCAGGCCAGTCCTCCCGGTTCTGGGGCCAGACAAGCCAGGTGGCTGCATGCTCCTCCCACTCGGCAGGGAGGCGAAATCCCGGTGTGCTCATGTCAAAAACCTCGAGAGCAGGGGGGAATAGGCGTCAATCCTCCGGTCCCGCAAAAAGGGCCAGCCCTGGCGTGTGGATTCGATTTTGGCCGGGTCGATTTCAGCAAGCAAAATCTCTTCCCCGTCCGTGGAGCCCTGGGTCAGCACCGTGCCAAACGGCCCGGACACAAAGGAAGACCCCCAGAACTCGATCCCCTCTCCACCTTCAGGGGAATGCTCGTGACCCACGCGATTGATGGCGGCAACATAGACTCCGTTGGCAATGGCATGGGCCCGCTGCACGGTGATCCACGCGTCCCGCTGTTCGGCCCCGAACTCCTCTTTCTCCCGGGGGTGCCACCCGATAGCCGTGGGGTAGACCAGGACCATGGCCCCTGACAGGGCGGTCATCCGGGCGGCTT
>JBKHAV010000053.1:0-17870 GCA_046542715.1 Desulfovibrionales bacterium | reverse complement strand
ATCACCACGAACTGGAGGGTGCAGCGTGCTCCAATCCTCGACATTTTCAAAACAAGGCCGTAAAAAATACACGGACATGACACTATTGCCTCAGGATTTCCAGCACAAGGAGCCCTCATGGTGCACGGACGAGGACAATGCCTTTCCTGCGAGCGGGAGACCATCTATCAAAAGACCTCACCAGACCATCTTTTCCATCTCATCATGACGTTCGCCACCCTCGGGCTCTGGCTTCCCATCTGGATTTTCGTGGCATGGCGGTCGCGGCTGTGGCGATGCGGCGTGTGCGGCACCGTGGCCGGAAGAGGGGTGGAAGGGCTTCACAAGGTGGAGATGATCAAAGTGACGCCGGAAGACCGGGATCGTGTTTCGCCGAACCCAATCTGGGACACGAAGAAAGTCTTCGGGTTGATTCTTCTGACAATCGTGTTCGGGGCTATTGTCCTGCTGGCCGTGAAGGGATGAGCCACGTGCAAGAGTCTCCCCCCACGATGCTTTGCCTCGATTTTTGAAAAGATCACTGGTAATTCAGTCACGCGCTTCGCATGAGGATCTTTCAACGGCCTGCTATCTGCGATAATGCTGCAGGGCCTCCGGCATGAACTGCCTGATCTGCTCGATTCGTTGCGCACCGGTGGGGTGAGTGGACAAAAATACCGGAGGTTCCGCTCCCTTTTCACTGCTCATCGCCTGCCAGAAATCGATCGCCGCTCTGGGATCGTATCCAGCCTTGGCCATGAGTACGAGCCCCACTTTGTCTGCTTCGAGTTCCTGTTGACGGCTGTACGGAAGGATCACCCCCACATTCGACGCCAGCCCGTAGGCGACGTCAAACGCCTGGGTAGCGGTGGGAGACTGGATGCTCAGGGCTGTTTTTGCCGCGGTTTCCCCAAGCTGCGAGAGAAGCTGCATTGACATGCGCTCGGAGCCATGATCGACCAGGACATGGGCAATCTCGTGGGCAATGACCGTAGCCAGCTTTGCTTCCGAATCAGCGTACTTGAAGATACCCTCGTATATGAACACATATCCTCCGGGCAGGGCAAAGGCATTGGCCTGATCGCCTGCGATGGTATGGAACTGCCACGTGTAGGGGGTCTGCTCGGTAACGGAAACGATCCGTTGTCCCACCCGCTCCACCATTGCGACGTAGTCCTGGTTGGTGCTTTTGCGCTCCTGCTGCAGGATCTGCTCCGCAGCCTGCTCGCCCATTGCAGCGGCCTGCTCCTCCGGGACGAGCATGAGTTGGCTTCGCCCGGTGTAGGGGGCTGTCGCACATGCAGGCAGGAGAATGAAAAGGACCAAAAGGAACACTCCGGCTTCGAGCCGAAATTTTTGAACGTTGGCTGGACGCAGCATAGATCTCTCCGGTTTGACCGTCACAGTATCTTTACCATTGTTGGTCATTTCTACAGAAAAGATTCATCAAGGCAAAGAGAAAACTTCGATTTTATCGGAAGAGTAGAGCCTCATATTCACAGGGCGAAAATTTTGTGCTAGGGGAAAATCGTCCGGGTCTTCAGTATTCCATCACTTCTTGACGAAGCAGTCGAGAGATTCACAACATACGCTCAGGTCGGATCCCCACCGGAGAAGAAAAACAGACAAGGAGCCTCTCATGTCCAAGGAACAGGTTGTTGGCAGTATTCAGGAAAAAGCGGAATTGGAAACCAAAGCTGCTGCCGAAACGGTTTACGATGTTACTATTGCGTCGATTCGAGAGGAACTGGGGCGAGGGGAACAGGTCACTCTTCGGGGATTCGGGACCTTTTCCGTGGTGACCAGGGCCGCCCGCCTGGGCAGAAACCCTCAGACCGGGGCACCCATCCAGATCCCGGAGTCCAAGGTCGTCAAGTTCGTTCCAGGCAAAAACCTCAAGGAAGCGGCAGTTACATCGGAAGGCAAACGGGATTTCACCAGAACCATGGAAGCCCGGCTCAAGGAAATGAAGACCACTATCGATACCTACTGGGGCCGGCGGGAAAAGCTTCCGGAGGATGCCAGGAATCTGTATCAGGAAAATATCCGGCCCAAGTATGATGAAGCCAGACTGAAATTCAAGCTGCTGCGGGCAAGCAGTGGCGATGTATGGGACGAAATGAAGCTTGGATTCGAAAAGGCCTTTGGTGAACTTCGGGATGCATTCCACAAGGCCAAAAAGAAAATTTAAACAGTCAAAAGAAAATGGTTACATGCGGCACCGGTTCGGTGCCGTGTTTTTTTGGGGGGCAGAAAATAATTTTTCCGGGAAATTTTTTTGAAACCTCTGCCAACTGTGCTATGGTGCTCTTGGCATTTTCCATGAGGGGTTTCTCGTCGTTCCAATCTCTTCACCATCGGCAATCGGCGGCATTTTCATGAAGTGTATCGGTGTCATCGGCGGTATGAACTGGGAATGCACCCAGGAATACTACAGCATCGTCAACCGGGGTGTGCAGGCAAAGCTCGGGGGGATGGCGTCTGCCTTTTGCCTCGTGTACTCCTTCAACTATCAGGAAATCGCCAACTTTCGCTCAATGGGTGCCTGGCACAGTGCGGGCCTGAGAATGGCAATGGCCGCGGCTTCACTCGAGCGGGCCGGAGCGGAACTGCTCGTCATTGCGGACAGTTCGATGCACCGGGTGGCGGAGATGGTTCAGTCCGCCGTGCGTATCCCTCTTGTGCATGTGGGGGATGCCATGGCCATGCATCTGAAAGAGAGGCGGTTCGGGAGGGTGGCGTTGCTCGGGTCCACCCTCGATGAACAAGAGGCGATCTTTTGTGAGCCTTGCCGGAAAAGTGGGGTCGAGATTCTCGATGTGGATTCAGAAACCCGGGAACAGCTTCGAAGGATCCTCTTTGGGGAGGCCTGCGCAGAGGAAAGACTGGAACAAGCCCGTCTGGAATTCGGGACGCTGGTCGAAAGTCTCGTCAGAAGAGGCGCCCAGGCCCTGGTCGTCAGTTCCTACGAGTTGCACAAGATTCTGGACCGGAATCAGATCCATGTCCCGGTGTTGTTGACAACAGCCATGCACGCCGACACCGCCGTGGAGGCCGCATTCTCCTGAACCAGTCGTTTTACGTCTCTTCGGGCATGGGAAGCTTGTTCTTCTTCCGATAGACGATGCCCTGAAAAGAGGCGATCACCCCGCCTTCCTCGTCCGAGATGCTGACCGCGTACGTGGCCAGTTTCGAACTCCGTGAGATCTCCCGGGCTTCGGCTGTGAGCACCCCTGTCGTTCCGGGCCTGGTAAAGGCGATGTCCGCCTGGATCGCAAGGGCCACTGTTCCATGGGAATTTGCGGCCGCACCAAAGGCAAGATCGGCCAGGGAAAAGATCGCTCCGCCGTGGGCGATTCCCACGCCGTTGCGGTGATGATCCAATATCTCCATGCAGGCCCGGGCATATCCCTCCCTTACTTCCAGAAGTCGTATGCCAAGGAGTTTGGCGAATTGGTCCCGCTCCATGAAAAAATCTCTGATCGCATCCATAGGTCACCGCAAGGTTGGTGGTTCATGCCGGAAGGACTTTTCCCTCAGGGGCAATATCAAGATTGCAAAACGAGAATATCTACAAAAAAAACAGGGCAGTGGGTTGACCTGACACTCGGGAGCGTGCAAGCCTGCAGCAAATCCAGGAGCATTGCAATGGCAAAAAAAACAGCGGTGCAGACAGCCAATCGCATTGAAAAATGGGCTGAGGAAGCACGGGAGATGGCCCTGACGGAAATCAAGGACCTCAAGGCGGATGTCCTTGTGGTTGAGCGTTCACTTTCCGGGAAGCGGAAAAAGCCACTGAGCACGGCCCCACTTTTTGACATCATTCATGGTGCGCTGGAGGTGTACCGCCATGTCTCCAAGGTGCTGGAGTCCGAGGAGCTGCTTGCCGCCATGGAGGATGAACTGGGAAAGGCCAAGGAGCGTGCATACCTGGAGAAGTGCGGAGCCATCCTGTTGACCAAACCCGAGGGGTGGCACTGGATCAGCCCCAAAGGGGAGATGGTGCTGCTGGGCAGGGGGGAGGAACTGGACAAGGCCGCCCAGAAGCTCAAAAAACTGCGCTCCGGCAAACGGGCCACAGGCACCACGAAAGCGCAGAGCGATCCTGAAAAAACATAGCGAAACGGATCATGCTGGCCATTTTTTCCGACGTGCACGCCAACCTGGAAGCGTTCCAAAAGGTTCTCGAGGATATGCAGGAGCATGACGTTTCCGAGCGCATAGGCCTGGGAGACGCCATCGGGTACGGCCCGGACCCGGAAGCGGTGGTCCGGCTGCTCATGAGTGAAGAGATCCCGTCGGTGCTTGGCAATCACGAAATGGTGGTGAAGGAGCCCGCGCGCATGAGCTGGTTCAATCCCGGAGCCCGGGAGTCGCTTCACTGGACCATTGCGCAGCTCTCCCCGGAAACCAAAGCGTTCATCCAGACCCGCCTGCCCAGATTTCTCCTGCGGCAGGGCCTGAGGTTCGTGCACGGCTACCCTCCACAATCAACCACGACCTACCTCTATGCATTGGGACCGGACAAGCTGACAAGGGACATGCGTTCCATGGACGAGGATGTCTGCTTTGTCGGGCACACCCATGAACTCGAGCTGGTCTGCTTCGACGGGATCCGCGCCGAGCGCTTTCCCCTTGGAAGGGGGGTCCTGCGGCTGGAAAAGGGGAAAAAGTATCTGATCAACGTGGGCAGTGTGGGACAGCCCCGGGACGGGGACAATCGGGCGAAATACGTCCTTTATGATCCTGTGCAGCGGGTTCTTGAGGTCAGATATATCGCCTACGACAACACAGCCACCTATCGTAAGATGATCGAAAAAAACCTCCCGCGGCAATATGCCGAGCGATTGCGGTAAGGGCGCACCATGAAGACCATCGGCAGTTACGAGATCAGAGGGCTTCTGGGGCGGGGGGGCATGGGCGTGGTCTACAAATGCCGCGCACCCTTCACCGGCAGAATCGTGGCCCTCAAGGTGCTCGATCCCCGGGATGAACTCCTGGTCGAGCTGGTCGGACGGGATGAACTCAAGCGCAGGTTCATCCAGGAGGCCAGGATCATGGGGAGCGTGCGCCATCCGAATGTGGCCCAGGTGCTGGATTTCTCCCTTGATGCTCCACGCCCCTATTTCACCATGGAGTATTTCGCCCATTCTCTGGGAACAGTCATCGGAGAAACATACCGCGCGGAGGAGCCTACCCGCAGGCTGACCGTGGAAAAGAGCGTGCATTATGTCCGGCAGGTGCTGTGCGGCCTGGCTCGTCTGCATTATGCGGGGCTCGTGCACCGGGACATCAAGCCATTCAATATTCTGCTGACCGAAGAAGATGAGGTGAAGATCATCGATTTTGGGCTCTCCCGTCTGAGAGGTGAAACCAGCCCCAACGCCCGGGGCGTGAACGTGGGATCGCCCTATTACGCCCCTCCTGAGCAGGAGAGAGATCCGGAAGCCGTTGACGAACGGGCTGATCTCTTTCCAACAGGGGTCATGCTGTACCGCATGCTCACAGGCGTTATTCCCGAGCCTGCCGTGGTCCGGCCCCAACCTGCGGATCGGCTCAATCCGGACCTGGACGACGAGTGGAATGATTTCCTCGAAAAGAGCATGGCTCCGGATCCGGGAAAACGGTTCGAGAGCGCCGAAGCCATGCTCGAAGAGCTTGAAACGGTTTACGGCCGCTGGCTTCGGGAAGGACAACGGATCTGCAGGGGGTTTTCCTCTGATCAGGAACAGCGCCCTGAAAAGGGGACGGAAACCATCCGGACAAACCCTGTCAAAGTCTCGTTCAAAGATGCCCGGCAGCGGTTCGAGCTGGACAGGCTCTGGCGTCCCGAGACCTTTCATGCGCACGTGCTCAGACCTCAAGGCGAGCATATCGTCCGGGATCTGACCACCGGGCTCGTGTGGCAGCGCAGGGGTTCACTTTTTTCCTTGAACTGGTATGAAGCCCGAGAGTATGTGCAACGGCTGAACCGGGATTCCTACGCCGGACATACAGGCTGGCGTTTGCCCACTGTTGCAGAGATTGTAACGTTGTTGCGTCCTCCTGCCGGCCGGACGGATCTGTGCCTGGACCCTGTGTTTGACAAGCGGCTCAGGTGGATCTGGAGCACGGATCGATGCTCCTATGTTTCGGCATGGCTGGCGGACGTGGAAATGGGGTATATTGCCAGACAGGATATGGCCGGATATGCCCGGATATGCGCGGTGCACGGCGAAATTCGGGAAACCCGCTGAAAATCCTTGCTTCACCGGCTTTGCCCGTGCTAGCTGAATCGCCCTTTTTTTACCCATGGAGGAAGACAGTGAATCCAAACGAATGCATTCTTTACAGCGGCGGCGCCCGGGGCGCTGAGGCGGAGTTCGGTGCCAATGCGGAAAAGTATGGTATCCAGGAGGTCAATTACAGCTTCGAAGGACACCAGATCGAACGCACCCGCGGCATGCGGGTGCTGACCACGGAAGAACTGGCGCTCAAGGACGTGAGCATGACCTATGTTTCCGGTCTCATGCATCGCAGTTATTCCAGCGCCCCCATTTTCCGCAAAGTCCTGCAGTCCATCTGCTGGCAGATCTCGGGGGGACATGAGGTCTTCGTCATCGGCGAGATCCAGGACGACCAGACAGTCAAGGGCGGCACGGGATGGGGAGCCGAGTATGCCAAGCTGTGCAACAAGCCCCTGTATGTTTTCGACCAGGCCAAAGACGGATGGTACAAATGGAACCGGGACCATTGGGAACAGGTGGACCCGCCGGTGATCACCCATCGTCACTTCACCGGAACGGGCACCAGGTTCATGGAGGACAACGGCCGCAAGGCCATTGCAGAACTGTTCAAGCGTTCCTTTGCATGATCGTGCCGCGGCTTTCGTGATTATTTCCAGAGCCGGGGTGCTCCGCAAAAGACCACACGCAAGCCTGGACTGCTGATCCGGTCGCATGTTCCACAGGGGAAGAGCAGCCCCATCACCCCCGCCAGGGTTTGTTTTCTGAGGTGTCAAAAAGAAACGCCGGAAGGTCGACTTCCGGCGTTTTCTCTGCGGTTTTCCCTGGAAGGGATCAGACGGTCTCGATTTCCCGAGGGCTCGCGTCGTGTTCATCGAGTGTCGGCCCCTTTGGGGCGGGCTCCATGGCGTCGGGTTTCCTCCTTGCAAAATCGGAACAGGCTCGGGTCATGTCGAGCCTGGTGAACATGAGCTTCTGGCAGACACCGTTATATCCGCGGCTTCTAATGCGTTCCATGTCCGAAGGACAAAAGTGAATGCACACTCCACAACGGTTGGGCATGGCGTGCCTCCTTGCTGATTTTTTTCAGCGTAATGTATCAGATCCAGAGGCTTTGGCCAGGAAAATTCCCCTGCAAAGAGGCTTCTTTTGACCAAGGGAGAAGATGATTGAAAAGAAGCCGGAAGCGATGTGCTTCCGGCCCAATTCTCAGGAATGGGAGGGGTTTTTCTTGACGTCCGTGGGGCAGACCCCTTCCCGCAGGCAGTAGTTCTGCACGAATCTGCCGAGCTGTACGCCAAGGTGCATGCACTCCTTGCCCTGGAGACAGCCTTCGACGTCCTGGCGTTCCAGATGCGTCTCCATGGAGTGCTCGCCATAGGTGAGGGTGAGAATCCAGGTGTCGGTCTGCTCATCTTCTCGCAGGGCCATATCCATATCGTACTTGCCGATTTCGGGGTACATCTCTTTGAGTCTGGCTTTGATTTCACTCACGTCCATTCTTCGCCTCCTTGCTTGTTGGTCGATGTCAAAATCAGGGTCAATCTCGTAGTCTCATACCGCATCCCGTGAAAAAAACAAACCATGATGCCGGATTTTGGAAACACCTGTTACGCTTCGCTTGCGGTCTGCGGCCTGACCTCGGATTTTTTTGCAAAAATATCCTCGAACGCAGCCATGGCAGCGGTTGCCCCTTCGCCCACGGCCGTGACGATCTGGTTCACCCCGCCGGTCACGTCGCCGGCGGAGTAAATCCGGGGAAGGCTCGTGCGGCAGAACCGGTCCGTTTTGATCTCCCCGTACTCCGTTGTCTCGATGCCGATATCCCGGGCCAGGTCGGAGTTGGGTTTTTCTCCGATAGCCAGGAAGACGGCGTGTGTTTCAAGTTCACGGGACTGACCGCTGACAGCGTCCCTGATGCGCACGGAACGGACCTGTTCGTCGCCCCGGATCTCTTCCAAAAGGCCGTTCCAGATGACGGGAATGGATTCATTTGCCACTGCGTCCTGGAGTCGCTGCTCGGCCCGGAAGCTGTCGCGGCGATGCACAATGGTGACTGAGGAGCCGAGGTTTTTCAGGTACAGGGCATCGGTCAAAGCGGTGTTTCCCCCGCCCACGACCACGACGGATTTGTCTTTGTAGAGGTAGCCGTCGCAGGTGGAGCAATAACTCACCCCCTTGCCGAAAAAGGTATCCTCCCCTGGGACATCGAGTTTTTTCCAGGTGGCCCCAGTGGTCAGGATCAGCGCCCGGCCCAGGTACCGCCCCCGTGGGGTGACGGCCTCCACCTGTCTGCCCAGTTTGATCTCCAGAACCTCCTCCCCTTCCTGGATATCGGTGTATTCCCGAGCCTGGAGTTCCAAAAGGTCCATGAGTTTCTTGCCCGGGATATTGGAAAATCCAGGATAGTTTTCCACAAAAGGAGTGATGGCCACCTGGCCGCCGATGATGGATTTTTCCAGGACCACGGTTTTGAGTCCGGCCCGTTCAGCGTAGATGGCCGCGGTGAGCCCGGCAGGACCGGCGCCCACGATGATCACGTCCACCTCCCGGGCGTCCTGCGAATCGATTTCGTGGTTGTGCATCAGGGTTTCGCCAGGCTGCATCGTGACCAGCTCGGCCATGAAGAGTTCTTCAGGTTCGAATCCCCGGGACATGGTCGTGTCGTTGATCACTGTATGAGGGACCGAGCCCACCTGGTACGCATCCGCCAGATCCGGGTTCTCGTTGGTCTCCACACACTCGGCGGCAACCAGGTCCGGTCGTGCCACGGCAGCCTTGAAGGCGTTGATCACCTGTCCCGGGCAGTAGGGGCAGCCCGGGTTGACAAAGACCTGGACGCGGCGCTCTTCGTCCAGGCGGGAGAGGATGTCCCTGGATGTTTCCGAGAGTTGAGCGTCTCCCCCGGAAACCATGAGCAGGGTCATGATGAAAGAGCGGCCTTCTTCTCCGGCCGGTGCCCCGGTATACCGGATGCGGTATTTTTCCGGGCTGATCAGGATGGTGGGGGAGCGATCCACCTTGTGCTTCCTGGCCGCGTCCCCGGTCAGGCCATGGTTGCGAACCTCGATTTTATCGCTCAGCCGGGCAAGGTCGCGGGTGAAGTTCGAGACGAATTCGAGGTATGGGTCGTTGTGCCCCTTTTCGGTGAAGACCTCGAGGATGACCGGCTCCTGAAATGTGCTGAAGAGATTGGAGAGGTATTCACGCTGGTCTGCGGAAATGAACCAGTCCTCTTCCTGCTGCTGGTTCTTCTTGAACAGAGGGGACATGTATGCTCCTGTCTGGAGAGTGTTGAATGGGAAATGGCTCCCCGGCCGAACCCGGAGAACTCTTCAGGCCATTGTGTAGAGATTCAGGGCGGATTGTGCAAGAGATGGAGTGATCAGAGCCGATCGCAGGGAATGTTGGCGAGCTTTTCCTCGTCGTCGTCATCAAGCAGCGCAGCGTACCGGGAAAGAGGATATTCAGCGCTGCATGACCTGCAGCGCAGTACGGTCCGGCGTCAGGACCTGAACACACAGAGCGGCGTTCTGCACTGTTCGCAGCGCGCCTCTGTGGCGGATTTGTCCTCCTGTCCAAAATGAAGCGGCATGGGAAGCTCCTGTGCTTATCGCACCTGCATGGAGGTTTTACCGACCCGGTCGATAATCTGGACATAAGCGTACCTCCGTGATTTCTTGGCGGTCTCGAACTCCTTGTGACCCAGTTCCCTGCAGCGGTCGCAGGCGGTCAAGGGAATTTCCACACAAAAGCTCAAGGGGTGGCGGTCCGATTTGGTCTCGAATTTGAGCAGGCCTCTACAGTCGTCGCAGTCCAGAACCCATTCCCGCTGTCGTTCCACAATCTGGTCCGTGTCGTAGAAGATTTCCTTGGAGCGGACAAAAAAGCCGTTTTCCAGGACCCATTCGTCACGTTCCTTCGGCGGGGTGTAGTAGAGCTGAATCACGGCGTCACAAAGCTTGGGGATGTAATCCGTTATTTGATCCGACTGCCTGATGCGCTCCGGATCGAAATCCGGTTCCCGGACCTGGGAGTAGTCCAGCCCGGCCATGGCCAGGGCAATGCCCAGGTTGACGTAGGGCAGGGCGCCCTGGATGGCGTACCCGCCTTCGAGCACGGCAATGTCCGGATTGAGTTTTTCGTTCAGGACGGCATAGCCCCCGGCTGAAAAGTTCATGTTGGTGATGGGGTCGGAGTAATGGTTGTCCTGTCCCGCGGAGTTGATGATCAGGTCCGGTTTGAAATCCTCCAGGATGGGCAGGACCAGATGGTCGATGGCGTGAAGAATGCCCCTGTCCGAGGTCCCGGGAGGCAGGGGGAGATTGATGGTTCTGCCCGCTGCTTTGGGCCCGCCTGATTCATACGGGAATCCGGTACCGGGAAAGATGGTTCTCCCGTCCTGGTGCAGGGAAATGAACAGGGTGTCCGGATCGTGCCAGTAGATGTCCTGCGTGCCGTCCCCATGGTGGCAGTCCGTGTCCACAATGGCGATACGCAAATTGCCGTAGGTCTCCCGGATCCATTCCACCATCACCGCTTCGATATTGATGTTGCAAAATCCTCTGGCGCCGTGGACGACTTTCATGGCGTGGTGCCCGGGAGGGCGGATCAGGGCAAAGGATTTTTCCCGCTCCTTTTCCATAACGAGCCGGGCGGCCTTTATCGCTCCCCCGGCCGAGGCGAAATGGGACTTCGACGTCACCGTGTTCACGTCCGGCAGGCAGAAGTGAACCCGGGCCACATCCTCCTGGGTGGCCAGATCGGGACGGTATTCGCCGATTCCGGGGATGTCGAAGATTCCTTCTTCCCGGAACTGGTCCTGGGTATACAAAAGGCGTTCCTCACGTTCCGGATGGGTAGGGCTGATGGCCCAGTCATAGGCGGGGAAGAAAACGATCCCCAGGCTTGTCCGTGCTGTAAGCATATTCATTGCCGGGTTAGAAAATTGCCGGGATGTGGTGTAAAAAACCTATCCCTTCAGTCCTGTTCTGCCTCGATCGTCAGGGAAGTCAATACAGATGGCGAACCACGCCTGGCCGCGTCTGGCATCGGACGCGGATGTTCCGCCCTAACGTGGCAAATCCGTCCACCATGTTGAAGGAGCTGGCCTGGGTGATCTGCAGGTCCTCTTCCTGGATCGGGAGCCCAAGCTCGGCCATGCGGCCCATGAGCAGTTCACGGGCGTCTCTGATGCCGTCGTCCAGGGAATAGCTGCGGGGAATGGAACGGTGTATGCCGAGACTCGGGACCACCAGGGTTCCCTGGGGAGTGTCGGCATGGATTTCCAGAGAAAGTGTCGTCCCGGTCATGGCCGCCCCCACCGCATTGGCCACATCGTACGCCGGCGGGACAGTGACGGGAATTTTGAAGCACTCCTGCAGATGCGGGGCCATGGCCTTTGCCGGTCCGCCCATAATGATCATGGAGCGAGGAGCAACCAGACGTTCTTGCAGCAGTTCATGCAGCGTGTACACGGGTTTTGTATTGATCTCGTCGAGAAAATCCCGGCACTGGGCGCAGATTGCCGATGCCGCGACCTTCACGGCTTCCCTGGAGAGCGTCTCGGCGTCAACACCCCTTTGGGCGGCGAGCGTGGTCATCCCGATACGGGATTTTTCAGCGTTCATAAACGCGGCCGTTTTGAGCACGTTGAGGGCATCGGTGAGTGTCGGCTGTGAACCGCCGGCAGCCATGGACGGGCCGAGACGGTCGGGGCCGACGGTCAGCGCGTCTCCCTCCAGGCGCAGGGCGGAGTCCCCGCCCACGCCGATGGAACGGGCCCGAAGAGCCCGGACCAGTGTCGGGCGGGATGCGATGCTGATCCCGTCAGGCTCAAGCAGCGGCACACCAGAGGCGAACACCGCAATGTCCGTGGTGGTACCGCCGATATCCAGGACAAGGGTGTCCTCTTCAACGGGACACAGGGCCATAATACCCATGATGCTTGCCGAAGGACCGGAAAATATCGACTGCACAGGGATTTCCCGGGCCAGAGCCAGGGGCATGGTCCCGCCGTCGGCTTTTACGCCGTTGACCTGGCACGATATTCCAAACTGCTCCAGATTTTCCACAACAGCGTCCAGAAAGCTGTTGTACCTCCTCCAGACAGCGCTGTTGAAATACACGGTGGCGATGCGCCTGGGAAAATTCAGGCTGCCGGAAATATTATGGCCCAGGGTGACGAAATCGGCATGGGCACCGACCCGCTCTTGCAAAGACAATTCCTGGGCCGGATTGCGGGGCGAGAACTTGGTGACCACTCCGAAAACGCGGACCGACTGCTCGCGGAAGGATTGGAGCTGTTTTTCTATTGCATCCTCGGGCAGGGGCTGAATTTCATACCCCCGATGATCGATGGAACCGGAGAGGACAGTGAAATGATCCCCCAGGGCATAGGCGCTGGTGGGTATTCCGGGTCCTCCGGAGACGAACATCCCCACGGGCTCGAGTTTGTGCTCCACAATGGCGTTCGTGCAGAGCGTGGTGCTCAGATTCACAATGGCGACCTCGGAACCGTCCACCTGTTTGAGGACCTGTTCGAGGCATTCTCTGATCGAGGCAATGAGATTGTCGTGCCTGGTCGGAGCTTTGGCCGAAGCTCGGATCTCCGTATCCTTTACGAGCACTGCATCGGTGTGGGTTCCGCCGATATCGATTC
The DNA here is from genome assembly GCA_046542715.1 of Desulfovibrionales bacterium. Taxonomy (GTDB): domain Bacteria; phylum Desulfobacterota; class Desulfovibrionia; order Desulfovibrionales; family JBKHAV01; genus JBKHAV01. The sequence continues at coordinate 5,006 of JBKHAV010000053.1, read as the reverse complement.
CAAGTCGCATACTGAGTACGTGAAAACCCTGGGAAGAAGTTCTTCTCAGGGTCGATGTTGTGCCGTACGGCTGTTTTTTCCAGGGATCGGTTACGATCCGCAACCACCTTTCACCATCCGCTTCTTACCCGGTTGCGCGATGAAGGGAAAGAAGAAATCCATGAACGGACGCCGGCATCAGCGGCTGGTTCCAAACGGGCAGCCAGTGGGCTGAACTGCGGTGCAATCATTCCCGACGCTCCCGAGGCTTCTTTCAGGACCATCGAGAACAGCTCTGCCCCCAGTTTCGCATTCAGACAGGCTTGTGAGCAAGCAAATCCGGCAGTCATCCCGGACTTGCTTGCCAAGAAGTAGCCCAAAGGGCGAAGTCTGGATCCGAGATCCAGTCGGGCTTGCGAGTGTATCGTCTGCGCAGATATCCGGGATGTTCTTGAAAAAGAATTTCGCGGCTTTGACAATTCTCCATCTTTTCTGCATATTCTGGAGTATACAGGCTTTTTTTTGGAGAGCCAAAAGTAAGGAGGAACATATGGCGGTTGTCAAAGTCATCGAGATTATTGCCCAGTCGGAAAAGGGCTGGGAAGAAGCGGTTCAGGCTGCAGTAGACGAAGCGTCAAAGACCGTAAGGAACATTCAGTCGGTCTATGTCAAGGAATTCGAGGCCAAGGTCGAAAACAATACCGTCACTGTATACCGGGTGACCACGAAAATCTCTTTTCTCATCGAACGGAAGTAAAGCCGGTGATGCAATCTATCGAGAGGAGGACGCAATGATCGACACAAAGACATTTACCCGCGCACTGCAGGACGGCTTGCCGAACACGTTCAAGGATGAGCAGGAAGCTCAAAGGGCTGTTGACGTGATGTTTTCCGTCATTCCCAAGGGATTGAAGAACGGAGATATTGTGGAGTTGCAAGGTGTTGGTGAGTTCAGGACCGAGCCCGAAGGCGGGAAGAAGCGGGTCGTATTCGCAGCGGACCGCCGCCTTATGGATACTGTGAACGAGTAAACGGAATGGAAAGAAAGTTTCTCGGGTTCTCAACGCTCACGTTCAAGAGATGCAATTCGCTTGTGGCTGCGGCGGAATGCCGCCTGAAAAATTGGAGTAATCAGAAGGATACCGGTTGGTGCGATAAATTTCCGGTATTCCATTGAAAGAAAAAGGAGAAACGTTATGGCAGAACAACTCGTGAGAAAGCCGCACATGAAAGTCTGGCAGTCCCTGGATGAATCCTGGAAAACCTATCTCAACGGCCTGGAAGAATCCCTCAAGTATCTCGAAAACGGGATCGACGAAGGCAGAGAAATGCAGGAGATCTGTACGGATGAGTGGTGTGAGGCTACAGAGCATTACCTCGATTACATCGCCCATGGGCTCTTCACCATTCATGAACCGAATTTTGCCTCTGAAGAGGACAGCCGCAGAATCAAGGATATGAAGAAAAAACTGCACGATCTCTATGCCAAGTACAGGAGCGTGCAGACAGAATCCGCTACGGCGTAAGACGAAACTTTCGGAAAGACTGACTTTCAGAACCCTGCCCGGAGTCCTTCCGGGCAGGCTTTCACAAAGGAGCAGCGATATGGCGGTCATGGAACAGACCAAAATTTCAGAGCTTTATAAATCCGATGACTGGAAAACGGAAAAGCATGTCCCGGTGATCGAATGTCCGGAATCGGTCCAGGCGGATGAGATGTTCAATGTCAAGGTCACCCTCGGAAAAGAGGTGGCCCATCCCAACACCACCGAGCACCACATCAAATGGATCAAAGTCTACTTCATGCCGGAAGGGGCCAAGTTCGTCCATGAAATCGGAACGTTCGAGTTTTCGGCCCATGGGGCGGACGTGGACGGGCCGAACACGGGTCCTGTCTACACTCACCACGGGGTGACCTGCAGCATGAAGACCACCAAGCCGGGTACCCTCATTGCCACAGCGTACTGCAATATCCATGGGCTCTGGGAGAACTCCCAGCCTTTGAACCTGACGTAACGACATTTTATCCTTGTTCACCCGGAAACGAGGCTGCATTGCGGCCTCGTTTTTCACCGTCCCCACTTCGATCTGAATCTTCAACCCTTCTCATTTCTTATGGATATGCTATCATCCAAGGAGTTTTCATGGTCACTTGGAAAAGATTGCCACCCAACCACTACAGCAGAGGGGAAACATCATGATCTTTCACTTTTTACTTGCGCTTGTCGTTGCGGGCACCTTGAGCCTCGTCCTGGTGCTCTGGATAGGAAAAGACAGGGCCTGGGCCGGGTTTCTCGGTTTTCTGGTCATCATCCTTCTGATGTCCTGGGCCGGAGGCCTCTGGATTCGTCCTGTCGGGCCGGACGTCGGAGGATTGTACTGGGTTCCCTTTGTCCTCACCGGACTGCTCGTGGCGCTCATGATCGGTGCGTTTCATTACGCGAAGTCAGTGAGAAGTTCCCCGATGTCTCGGGAACGGAAGGAGCACAAGGTTGAAACGGCTGAAAAGGTCGTGGAGGTCGGAGCATTTTTCTGGGTGCTGCTCATCATTCTGGCGATCGTCATTATCGTTGGGTATTTGTAGTCCCCGGAACGGTTGACACCTAAGCCGCTGAAATTCTGAAGTATACGGAGAATACATGGCCAAGCAGGAAAAGTTCGTACGCTGGTTCGATTCCCTGGATTCCGGTGATGTCGGCATCGTGGGGGGGAAGAACGCCTCCCTGGGAGAAATGGTCGGTTCCCTGAAAGAGGAGGGCATCCGCGTCCCTGACGGATTCGCCACCACGGCTGAAGCGTACTGGAATTTTCTCCAGGAGAATGGGCTCGATACATCCATCCGGGAGGAGCTGGAAAAGCTTGAAAAGGATTCCAAAAAGCTTGCGGAAGTGGGGAAAAACGTGCGGCGCTCCATCAAGAAGGGGGAATTTTCCGACGCGCTGCGCAACGACATCATTGCGGCCTATCAGGAACTCAGCAGCCGGTACGATCGGGACGAGGTGGATGTGGCCGTGCGCAGCAGCGCCACAGCCGAAGACCTGCCCGAGGCCAGCTTTGCCGGACAGCAGGAGACGTTTTTGAACGTCTCCGGAGAACATGAGGTTCTGGATGCCGTGCGCAACTGCTTTGCCTCGCTGTTCACCAACCGGGCCATCAGCTATCGCCGGGAAAAGGGATTCGACCACATGCAGGTCGCGCTCTCAGCCGGAGTGCAGAAGATGGTCAGGTCCGACAAGGCCAGCGCCGGGGTTATGTTCACCATCGACACGGAAACGGGATTTCCGCACGTGGTGGTGATCAACGCCGCCTGGGGACTCGGGGAGAATGTGGTCCAGGGGGCGGTAACGCCTGACGAATACAGGGCGTTCAAGCCCCTCCTGGAAAATGAGGATCTGGTGCCCATCATCGAAAGGACGCTGGGAGAAAAGGAAAAAAAGATGGTCTACTCCCGGGAAGGGACCAAGACCACGCGCAACATCGACACCACCAAGAAGGAGCGCAACAGTTTCGTCCTGACCGACCCGGAAATTCTTCAGCTCAGCCGGTGGGCTTCTGTCATCGAGAACCATTACGGCAAGGCCATGGACATCGAGTGGGCCAAGGACGGGGAAACGGACGAGCTGTTCATCGTGCAGGCCCGACCGGAAACCGTGCAGTCCCAGAAGGAAGCGGACACGCTCAAGGCTTACACCTTGAAAGAAAAGGGTACCCGCATCCTGGAGGGGCTCTCCATTGGTGAGGCCATTGCCACGGGCAAGGCCCAGATCATCAAGTCTGCGGACGAGATCGACCGGTTCGAAGAGGGCGGAATCCTGGTCACCGGCATGACCGACCCGGACTGGGTTCCGATCATGAAGCAGGCTGCCGGGATCATCACCGACTTCGGGGGGCGGACCTCCCATGCGGCCATTGTCAGCCGCGAACTCGGGATCCCCGCCATCGTGGGCACCGGACACGGTACCGACGAGATCGAAGACGGCCAGGAGGTGACCATGTCGTGCGCCGAGGGCGACACCGGGTATGTGTACGAGGGCATTCTCGAATACGACATCAAGGATATCGACCTGGGAGAGATTCCCGAGATCAAGACCAGGATCATGATGAACATTGCCACCCCTGCGGCGGCCTTTCGGTGGTGGCGGCTGCCCTGCCATGGCATCGGCCTGGCCAGGATGGAGTTCATCATCAACAATGTCATCAAGATCCACCCCATGGCGCTTGTCAAGTATCCGGAACTCAAGGACAAAAAAGCCAGGCGGACCATCGAGAAAATGACCCAGGGCTACAAGCAAAAGCCAGAGTATTTCGTGGACAATCTCGCTCTGGGCATCGGCAAGATCGCGGCGTCGCAGTATCCTGATCCGGTGATCGTGCGCATGAGCGACTTCAAGACCAACGAGTACGCGGATCTCATCGGCGGCGGCGAGTTCGAGCCGGAGGAGAGCAATCCCATGCTGGGGTTCAGGGGGGCTTCCAGGTATTACAGTGACAAGTACCGGGAAGGGTTCGCCCTGGAGTGCAGGGCCATCAAAAAGGTCCGCGACGAGATGGGGTTTGACAACGTCGTCATCATGATCCCGTTTTGCAGGACCCTGGACGAGGCCGACCGGGTCCTGGAGGTCCTGGAGCAGAACGGACTCAAGCGGGGGGAAAAGGGGCTCGAGGTCTACGTCATGGCCGAAATCCCCTCCAATGTGGTTCTGGCCGCGGAATTTGCGGACCGGTTCGACGGCTTTTCCATCGGGTCCAACGACCTGACCCAGCTCGTGCTCGGAGTGGATCGCGATTCCGGGGAGCTGGCCCAGATCTTTGACGAGCGCAACGAGGCGGTCAAACGGACCATTCAGCAGCTCATCAGGACCGCCCATGACAAGGGCAGCAAGGTGGGGATCTGCGGCCAGGCCCCGAGCGACTATCCGGAATTCGCCCAATTCCTGGTGCGCGAGTCCATTGATTCCATTTCCCTGAATCCCGACAGCGTGATCAAGGTCATGCAGCAGGTGGCCCAAACGGAAAAATCCATGTAG
>JBKHAV010000052.1:0-17937 GCA_046542715.1 Desulfovibrionales bacterium | reverse complement strand
TGATCGGTACTGCAGTCCCGGGCGGGATCGGGGAGGGGTGGATGTCGATGCCGTCGGAAAAGAGTTCGGTTCTTACCCCCACGCGCCCGAGTTCGGTACTCACGGCCATGAGCCTGTCGCTTTCCTTGATCCGCAGATGGGCCACATTGCGGATCCGGGTCGTGCCGGCGGCCAAGGAGGCCACCACCGACACCGTGGGGACCAGGTCTGGGCAGTGTCCCATGTCGACCTCGATGCCGTGGAGGTCTCCGCCACGGACACTGACAACGCCATCTTCCCAGAGGACATCGGCGCCCATGCGGGCCAGGATGTCCAGGATGGCCCGGTCGCCCTGCAGCGAGTCCCTGTTCAGCCCGGTCACGGCAAGGGGTTCGGGCAGCAGGGCTGAAGCGGCCAGAAAATAGGAGCTGTTGCTCCAGTCTCCCTCCACTGTATACTCTCTGGCCCGGTAAGCCGTGGGTTTTGTCCTGAACCGCACCTGTCCGGGGGTGACGGTCGCGATGTCGTGGTACCCCTTCTGATTCCAGTTCCCGTCCTCAAGCACCTCGAGAACAGGTTCGACGCCGAATTCCTGCATGGTCTGCAGGGTAATGCCCACATAGGGCCAGGAAACCACCTTGTCCCCGGCGATGGAGAGAGTGAGCCCTGCTTTGGCAAGCGGGGCGGCCAGAAGCAGACCGGAAAGAAATTGACTGCTCTCCTCGAGGCTGACCGCGGTTTCTCCCCCGCTGAGCCCGGAGGATTTGAGGAGAAAGGGAGGAAAGCCCTCTCGTTCCAGGAAATCGAACCGGGGGCCTAAGGGGGCCAGCCCGTCGGTCAGATCCCGGATGGGACGCTCGTGCATGCGCCCTTTGCCGCTGAGGTGAAACGTTCCGGAAAATGCCGCAGCCACCGCGGTGATCAGCCGGCAGGTGGTTCCGGATTCCCCCACGGGCAGGGCAATGGTGCCCTTTCGGGTCAGGTCGAGCGAACTGCCCGCCCCGCGGACGATCAGGTCCTCGCCCTCTTCCTGGAAAACAGCGCCGAGACGTTCGAGGCATTCGCGGGTCCGATCAAGGTCCTGGCTCTTCAGGGGGGCTTTGACCCGGGATGTCCCCAGGGAGAGGGCGGCGGCGATGAGTGCCCGGTGGGAAACCGATTTGGAGGCAGGGACGCGGATACTGGTCATGATTTCCTCTCAATGCCGGTAAGATACGGTCCAGCGGGGTAGCTGCCCAGAATGCGCATGGAGTGGCAGTTTTGGGTGAGTTCCCTGAGGACCTCCTGGTACCCCTCCCGGGTCAGGTCGCATTCCACGTCCACGAAAAAGACATATTTCCACTTTTCCGACCGCAAGGGACGGGACTCGAGCTTTTTCATGTTGATGCCCTGCCGGGCCAGAAGCTGGAGCACGCCGACCAGAGCCCCGGACTTGTCCGGGAGCGTGAACAGCAGCGAGGTCTTGTCCTGGTTGCCACCAACCTGCGGGGAGGCGCCGATGATCAGAAAGCGGGTCCAGTTGTCCGGAAGGTCCTCGATGCGCCTGGACAAGATGTTCAGGCCGAACATCTCCCCCAGCCTGCAGTGACCGATGGCCGCCGTACCGGGTTGATCCGCAACACTTCGGGCGGCAGCGGCCGTGGATTCTGCCGGAACCACGGTGGCCTCGGGAAGATTGCTGGCAATCCATCCGGAGCACTGCTCCAGGGCCTGGGGATGGGAAAAGACTGTTTTCACCTCTGCCGGAGAGGAGGCCGAACTGAGCAGGCAATGGCTGATCTTGCAGAAGATCTCGGCCTGGATGTAGACCTCATACTGCAGGAACATGTCCAGGCTCTGCCCCACACTGCCCTGCAGGGAATTTTCCAGGGGGATCACCCCGAGTTCGGCTTCCCGGCTAGCCACGGCCTGGAACACCTCCCGCAGGGTGTTACAGGGGAGGAAGTCCGCAGTGTGGCCCAGGAATTCCACCCCGGCAAAAAAGGAAAACGTCCCTTCCGGCCCGAGATAGACCACCTTCTGGGGGTGCTGCAGGCTGCGGGAGGAGGAGAGGATTTCACGGTAGATGGAACGGAGGTGGTCTTCGGGCAGCGGTCCGGGGTTTGTCGTGACAAGGCTGCCCAGGACTTCCTTTTCCCGGAAGGGCTTGAAAACATCCTCATCCCGGCCGGATTTGATCCGCCCCACCTCGATGCTCAGGGCGGCTCGTCTGTTGAGAAGGTTCAGGAGCTCGGCGTCAACACTGTCGATCTCCTGGCGGATCTGCTGGAGCCGGTTTGCGGCAGCGGTTTTTCCGGTCGAATCAGGGGGGATGCTCTGTGCAATCATGATCAGCCCTCCCTGATCTCTTCGGTAATGCGCATGCCGAAGTGACGGCCTGCTTCATCCGTGCGGCAGAGAATCTCATCCCCGGGCTTGAGCTGGACCACGCTTACCGGCGTTCCGTCCGGTCTGACCACCCGGATGGTCTCGGCGTTCTGCAGAAAAATATTGCCGCTCCTCTCCCCGGCAACGGCCCGGATAAGGAGCATGGGTCTGATTTCCGTCTTGATCCTGCCCACTGTCGCAAGGGTGGTGGTGCCGTCTGCGCCGACAACCAGGATTTCGTCCCCAGGGCCGAGTTCTTCCAGGTACCTGGTCTTGTCGCCGGGAAGAACGGCATAGGAATGAACAGCCCCGGCATTGATGCGAAAAGGCCGGGCCGCAACGTATGGGTTGGATTCGGTTTCAGCGTGCACCAGAAAGGTGAAGGCCGACGAGTTGCCCACCAGCATACCCTGCCCCCGGGCGAGAAGGGAGGCGGTGTCGACACAGACACGATGGCCGAGACCGACGTTTTTGATCTCTTCGACCGTGGCTGTGAGGAGTTCCACAGCGCCCTGGTCCAGTTTCAGTTCCTTGACGATGGTCTTGAGCTGCGCGGCCGCCTCGGGCAGGACCACCACGGTTTCAGCTCCCCGTTCCAAAATGCCGCTGGCCAGCCTGGCGCTGTCCAGGGAATCCACCTCGAGCCCCAGGCCCTCGGCCTGGGCAAGGATATTTTCCACCGGGATGATTTCCCACCCTTTCTTCAGGATCACGGCCTGGCCCCCTTTCAGCGCGGCAACGGCACGCTCCTCGTCCTTCTTGTCTCCAAGCTCGATATACAGGAATTCTTCCGGGGTTAACACCCGGGAGCGGCCCAGTTCACGGACCAGCCCGGCGTTCTCCTCAGGCACGATGACACCGTCCACCCCGGACTCCAGAGCCAGGGTCACGTGCGTCTTGTCAAAGGGCAGAGCGGAAAACAGTATGGTTCTGGACATGGGATTTCCTGTGGGGTTAACCGTTGGAATGGAGATGGTCGATGGCTTCATCGATTTCCCACTCTTCATGCACAATGCCGTGCAGGCACTGGACGAGCCTGGTCGGGTTGTCGGCCTGAAAAATGTTGCGCCCCACAGACAGTCCGGCTCCTCCGGCCTGAACCGAGCCGTAGACCATAGAGATGACATCTTCGGACTTGTCCATCTTGGGCCCTCCGGCAATGACCACGGGGATGCAGCACCCTTCCACGGCTCTGGCAAAGGTCTCGGAATCCCCGGAATACGGCACTTTGACCACATCCGCTCCGAGCTCTTCGCCAAGGCGCGCGCAATGGGCCACGACATCCGGGGCAAACTCGTTGTCGATCTTGGGGCCGCGGGCATAGACCATGGCCAGGACAGGCATGCCCCATTCCGAAGCTTTACTGGTGACTGCACCGAACTCTTTGAGCATGTTGCGTTCGGTTTCGTCCCCCAGGTTCACATGGACCGAGACAGCGTCGGCGCCCAGCCTGAGGGCGTCTTCCACCGTGCCGACCAGGGTCTTGGCATTGGGAAAGGGCGAGAGGCTTGTGCTGGCGGAAAGATGGATGATCAGGCCTACATCCCGGCCGTGTCCGCGGTGGGAGCAGCGTGGCAGCCCCTTGTGCATGAGCACGGCATTGGCCCCGCCCTCGGCAACCCTGTTTACGGCCTCCCGAAGGTTGATCAACCCGTAGATGGGACCGACGCTGACCCCGTGATCAAGGGGGACGATAATGGTTCTTCCGGTATTCCGGTTGAAGATCCGCTCCAGTCTGACCGCTTTTCCCATGTGCATGAGACCCTCCGTGTTGCCGGGCCGAACCGTGCCGGCGGTCCTTTTTGGGATAAAAAAAGGGCCGCCGGCTTTTCGCCTGCGGCCCTTTGAGTTGATGGTTTGTTGCTGGTTAAACCTTTCCCTCCGGACCACAGGCCTCAATAAAATAGAAAAACCAAAAAAAGAAGCTGTTGCTGTGGTTGGATAGGAGGTTCATAGCAAAAGTTTATAATCGTCTGATAGTTATCCTGTCAAGTGTCTATTTGCAGTCCCCTGAAAAAAACAAACTGTCCTGTGCCTTCAGGAATTGGACCGGGTCTTTGGCGTGGATGAGAGCGCAAGGATCGGCGTGATGATCTCCTGAAGGGCTCTGCCGGTCGGAGTGTCCCCGTGGGTTTTCATGAACGCATACCCCATGTCTCCGGAGCGGACGATTTCCGGATCAATGGGAATTCGGCCCAAAAACGGGATTCCGGTTTCCCTGGCAAGCGCTTCTCCTCCCCCTTTGTTGAAGATCTGCACCTCTTCGTTGCATTTGGGGCAGACAAAGCCGGCCATGTTTTCCACGACGCCCAGGACCGGATTTCCCACCTGCCGGCAGAAGGTGATGGAGCGGCGGACATCGTCAACCGCAATGCCCTGGGGAGTGGTCACGATCAATCCGTAGGCGTCGGGTCCCAGGGTCTGCATGACGGAAAGGGGTTCGTCTCCGGTACCAGGAGGACAATCCGCGACCAGGTAGTCCAGATCCCCCCAGTCCACGTCCTCGACAAACTGGCGAATCAGGCCGATTTTGACCGGTCCCCTCCAGATCACCGCGTCTTCCTTGGTGGGGAGCAGAAACCCCAGAGACATCACCCAGAGATTGCGGCTCCACTGGACCGGCTCCATATAATCCTGGTTCATGGTGGGCTTGTTTCCTTCCAGGCTGAGCAGCCTCGGTACGCTCGGGCCGTGCACATCCACGTCCATGAGGCCCACCCGCTTTCCCGCCAGAGAGAGGGCCACGGCGATGTTCACGGCCACCGTGGACTTGCCGACTCCCCCTTTCCCCGAAAGAACAACGATTTTGTTTTGAATGCGCCCGAGCCGTTTTTGCAGCTTTTCTTCACCAGGTTGCTGGTTTTCCGAGCACTGGCTTTCTCCGCAGCTTCCACATCCGTTTTGTGACATGTCTTCTTCCTCCGTATCGTGAAAAAAACCGCTTGTAGTAACCACGTCCTGTCCTGTCCAGGAAATCCTGGCGCCATGTGCCGTTGCCGGTCCGGCTGTAGTGGAAAAATTAAGAGCAAGTACGAACTTGCTCTTTGCCGGCCAATGTGCCGTAAATTTTCCACCCGGATGGGTCGTGCCGCTGTTCTCCGGGTGTTTCCGTGTTATTGATCCGTGCTGCAGCCGGGCATGGCCAGAGTGGAGAGTGTGTCGTTCTGCCAGGCAGAGAGAATCTCAGGGATTTGTCCACGGATCCAGGGAACGGTTTGGATTCCTGAATTCTCCAGGGCCTTTTTCGAGGCGTCACTGATTGCGCCGCAGAGCAAAAAATTTACCCCGCAGGAACAAAGCATAGAGGCCCGGCCCAAAGGGTCTCTAATTGGGAGGGAGAGTTGTCCTGCGGGGTAAAAGTTCCCGTCTTCTATGCGAAAGAGCTGAAATTCCGTGGCTGAATCGAACAATGAGGCCAGGCGATTCTTATAACATGCAAGGCATACGGTTACAATCATGTCGCAAATCCCAACTCAGAATTTCTTGAAGCATCCCCTCAGTAAATGCATAAGGGATGCCGTTTCCATGGAGGAGTGAAAATACAGGAGGTTAGGAGAAAAAAAGAAGTATGGGAAAGTCATTCAGGGCTATGTTTGATTCATCTTTAAGAGGCCTTGGGCTTATTTTGCGCCCAATTTTCGGCAGCGCTCCAAAGTTCTTCGCAGGGTGTCTTTGGAGATGCCCAGCTCCCGGCACGTATCCATGCGTTTGCCGTTGTTTCGTCTCAGGGCATTGTGGACGGCCAGACACTTGATCTGTTCAAGTGTCCGGGGCGGGGCCGGATGTTCTGTGGAGGCAGATGCCTGATGAAGCCATTCCGGGAGATGTTCGAGCTGGATGATTCCTTCGGTGCAGAGGATGAAGGCGTACTCCAAAACGTTGATGAGTTCCCGGACATTGCCTGGAAACGGGTGATGCATCAGCACGCCCATCACCTCTTCTGAGACTCCGGAAATTTCTTTTGCCTGGAGGAAATTGAACCGGCGGACCAGATGGTTGACAAGAAGCGGAATGTCTTCCTGCCGCTTTCGCAGGGGGGGAATGTTCAGTCGTACGACATTGAGACGGTAGTATAGATCGTCGCGAAAGATCCCCTTAGCGACCAGGTCCTCGAGGTTTTTGTTGGTAGCGGTGATGATCCTGACATCCGCGTTGACGCTTCGAACGTCGCCTAGGGGTTCGTAAACCCGTTCCTGGAGGACACGCAGCAGCTTGATCTGGATCAAGGGGGGAACATCGCCGATTTCATCCAGAAAGATGGTCCCCCCCTGGGCCAGGTCGAACCGGCCGGGTTTGTCCCGTTTGGCGTCCGTGAACGCCCCGGCCTTGTAGCCGAAAAGTTCTGATTCCAGGAGCTGCTCGGGAAGTGCGCCGCAGTTGACCGTGATCATGGGCTTGTCCCGGCGATTGCTCAAATTGTGAATGGCCTTGGCAAAGAGTTCCTTTCCGGTTCCGGATTCCCCGGTGAGCAGCACGGTGGAGTCGCTTTTGGCAACCTGGGGCAGAATGCGGAAGATCTTTCGCAGCCCTTCGCTCTTGCCCACGATGTCTTCGAACGTGTAGTGCTCCTCCACCTGCTGCCGCAGGACGTGGATGGCGGAAATATCCCGGAAGGTTTCCACCCCGCCGATGAGTTCCCCCTGATCGTTATACAGGGGACCGGCGGATATGCTTACCGGGACCTTGATTCCGTCAGGGCGGACAAAGAATATGGTTTTGTTCGTGATCGTGGTCTTGTGCTGCAGGCATGTCTCCAGGGCGCAGGAGCCGTCACAGAGGCTGGAATGGAAAACGTCCCAGCATTTCTGACCGATGACCTCGTGGACCGGTATGCCGGTGATCTGTGCGGCAGCCCGGTTGAAGCTGGTGATGTTCCAGTCCATATCGACCGTGAACACCCCGTCGGCAATGGAGTCCAGGATGGATTCAAAGGGGAGTTCGGCAGATGCGTGCATGACAGGCGCCTTTCAGCAGTTATTCCTGCCCGGCAGGACCCTTTTTACGCTCGACTTCCCGAGCCAGCCAGTCATACCACCTGTCCAGGCCCTCTCCGTTTCTGCAGGAAACCGGGAAGATCTCAAGGTCTTTGTTCAGTCCTCTGGAGATCAGGGCGGCCTTGTCCATGTCAAAGTCCACGTACGGGAGAAGGTCGACCTTGTTCAGCAAGAGGACCGTGGACTGGGCGAACATCAGGGGGTATTTTTCAGGCTTGTCGTCACCTTCGGTCACGCTGAGCAAGGTGATCTTGTAGTCCTCGCCGACATTGAATTCCGCCGGGCAGACCAGGTTGCCCACGTTTTCGATGAACAGGATGTCAACGCCGTCCAGATCGATCTGTTCCGCTGCAGCCATGACCATGGAGCCGTCCAGATGACACCCTCCTTCCGTGTTGATCTGTACGGCCTGGGCGCCTGTGGCAGCGACCCGCTCTGCATCATTGCTGGTCTGGAGGTCACCTTCGATAACAGCCATGGCGAACCGGCTCTTGAGGTCGGTCAGGGTACGTTCCAAAAGCGTTGTTTTTCCGGCTCCAGGCGAACTCATCAGGTTCAAGACAAGGATGGATTTTTGTTGAAACAGGTCGTGGAGCTCATCGGAAACTCTGTCGTTGGCTTCAAGAATATTGCGCACTACGGGGATCTTCATCACTCTCTCTCCTGTAAAGAAATCATTCCGCTTCGAGATGGTCGAGGTACAGTTCCTTGCCCTGAATCACCTCATGCCCAAACTCCGCACCGCATTTGGGGCAGGGCATGATGAAGGCGTCTCCTTCCTCCGGGGTGAACTCCTCCCCGCATTCCCTGCAGCGGACAATCAGGGGGATCTCTTCGGTCTCCAGAACCGCACCTTCAAGGTTTGTATCCCTGGTCAGGGCTTCAAAGGACATCTGCAATGCCTCCGGAACCACTGTGGCGAGCGCTCCGTGTTTGACCCGGACCTTGAGCAGCTTTGTGGCACCGTGCTTTTCCAGCTCCTGCTGGATAAGATTCACAAGACTTTCAGCAATGGCTAATTCGTGCATGGTTCGCCTTTGGACGTTGTGTGCTCAGGAAAACGAATCGCGGGCCATGGCCCGTGGGGTCATTTGATCGCCAGCGGAATGTATCCCTTCAGGGAAAGGAGGGCGACCAGATGGGGCGAAGCCTGCTCCGGTTTCAAGAGAACAATGTGGTTTGGTCCGTCCAGGATTTGAATCGCCGGGACGGTCAACGCCAGTTCCCTATCGCGTCCTGCGAACCATGACAAGCGAAGGGAATTCTTGGATACCAGGCCGCGGCTGTCAAGGGCCGCAAGCACTGACTCGATATCTGCTCCGTCCGGGGAAACAGTTCTTGCCTCAGGGCTGAGGCGCAGTTTGATATCCGGCCAGGCATTGAACTTGTCGATCCAGGTCACCAGGAGATCTTCCTGCCGGGGAACGGGGAGAGAAATGGGAGTGGGTGCCGAATGGAGCTGCGTCTGCCATTCGTTTATATATATCCCTTTTCTGGAGAAGAACGCCTGCAGCAAGGCGGGCGCGGGGGGATCGTTCGGCTCCAGGAGATTGATGAGATGAAACCGATTATTGCTCATGCGAACAAGCATGGTTGCCTTGAGTTCCAGCGTGATACCGCCCTTGTTCAAAATCAGGGGCCGACTGTCCGACCAGAGCTTGAGGTTGCCGTCGCTCTTTTCCGAGAGGTTCTCGAATCCCTGCCGAGGGTTCCAGTCGTGAACAAGAATCGGGGTATGGGAGATTTCCTGAAAGTTCTTTTCCTGGTCCGTGTTTTCCCGAGGCAGGAAGACATATTGACGACCCCATGGAGCTCTGCCCAAGGGGGTTTTTTCCAGATTGACCTTGAACCAGCTGTCGTTGGCCGCGGGATAGAGGAGTTCCTGGCCAGGGGTGAACCGAAATCCCAGATTCTTCATGAGGGAAATGAAAAAGGATCGATTGTCGGAAAGTGTGGGCTTCTTTTTGACCGGAGGACCACTGGGCGCTGGGCGGCCGCCCGGGACCTGTGCCTTGAGAGCGGCTGCAGCGGCCTTTTCAACCGCTTCTCCTGCTTCAGGCTCTTTCTTCTCTTCGGCCCCGGACTGCCCCGTCCCTGAAAGAGCGCTTCCAAGGGTGGGGAGTGGGGGCAGGGTCGCATTTTCATCCGGTTGCGTGGCGTTTCCTGGAGCAATCGAGAATTTTCGGCCGGGTGGGAGTTTGGCTGCCATGTCCGGGGGCAGGGGAATAATTATCTGTTGCCCGACATCAATCATATCGATATCGTGAATCTGCGGATTCAACTGACTGAAAAGATGCAGATACTCGTCAAAAATCAGTTTGTCCGAAAGGCCCGCTTCTCTGAGAAGCTTGACCACCTGATCCCCGGACCGGACAGAATACGTCCTCGTTTCAACATTGTCCGTGACAACAGAACGCTTGTAGTCCACCCGCATCTTTCCGGTGATGTCCTGGGATAATTCGGGGGAGAGGGGGATGAGCAGTTCCTGGCCGGGGTGGAGATGGTCGAGATTGCGCACTCCAGGGTTGAGGAGTGCAGTCGTGTGGTACGCCTTTGACAGGTCGTTTTCCTGAATGCCGTAATCCCTGAGGATCTGAAAAAGGTGCTCCCCAGGACGCACGACATGGCGTTTGATCATCTCTTCTTCAGCGACTTTGATTTTCTTGCTGAAGAAGATGCGGGGAGATTGCTGCATCCCGAAGGCCGGCAGGCAGAGGGCCAGGCTCAGGGCGAGGAATGCAGTGATTTTCAAGCATTGTCGGAACATAGGGTCAGTTCTTTAGGCATTCGACGGAAACAGGTCAAGAAACGAGGGGGCCATAGTCCATCCGGAGAGTGGCGCTCCCGTTTTTAGCAGAATCCATGCCAGGTAATTCCGTTTGAGCTCTGAACAAAATAATAGTAGGGGGCCAGCATGTACGTTGGATTGAAAATGATGCGCGATTTTGTCACGATCGGTCCGGAAGACCTCGTCATCGATGCGGACAAGCTCATGGAAGAGCATCAACTCTGGATGCTGCTGGTCACGGACAAGTCCAAGCTCGTCGGGTACCTTCGCAAGGAAGATGTCCGTTCCGCCATGCCTTCTCCCATGACCAGCCTGAGCAAGCATGAACTCAATTATCTGCTCTCCAAGCTTTCGGTGCGCAAGCTGATCCGAAAGGATCTGACCACGGTGCGGCCTGAAACCGAAATCGAAGTGGCCGCGGATATCATGCACAAAAAAAATCTTGCGGGCCTGGCGGTTGTGGACGGCAAGAACAATCTGGTCGGGTATATCAACCGGTCGGGCATGCTCGAGGTGCTGGTCGAGGAGATGGGGCTGACCCAGGGCGGGGCGCGCATCGCCTTTGAGGTGGAAGACAGGACCGGAGTCATGGCCGAGGTCTCGGCAATCATCTTCAAGCTCGGCATCAGCATCATCTCCACGGCGACTTTTTTTCACGGACAGCGGAGAATGGTCGTTTTCAGGATAGGCACTGACGATCCCCGGCCGGTGGAAGACGCGCTTCGCGAACGGGGCTATGCCATTGTGGGGCCGGAGACCTTTTCAGGGGAGTGGCACTAGTGGCTCTTTTGGAGGTGGAACGGATCACGCTGACCTTCAAGGGGCTGGCAGCTCTTCTTTCCGTGGATTTTTCAGTGGAGCAGGGAGAGATCGCATCGCTTATCGGACCCAACGGGGCCGGCAAAACCAGCATGCTCAACTGCATCAGCGGACGCTATCACCCGGACAGCGGCACAATCAGGCTGAACGGGGTCGAGCTGAACAAGGTGCCCGCACACAAGCGTTCAGCCATGGGCCTGTCCCGCACGTTCCAGAACATCGCCCTGTTCAAGGGACTGAGCGTTTTGGACAATCTGATGGTCGGCCGGCACGCCCGGATGGAATACTCCATCCTGTCTTCGATTCTCTACCTTGGAAGAGCCCGCAAAGAAGAGACCGAGCACCGCAGGAAAGTCGAGGATGTCATCGATTTTCTCAATCTTTCTCCCTATCGCCACAAGATTGCAGGCCGTCTGCCCTACGGGGTGCAAAAGCGGGTCGAACTGGGCCGTGCTCTGGCTGCACAGCCGGAGATGCTTCTCCTTGACGAGCCCATGGCCGGCATGAACCTCGAAGAGACCGAGGATATGGCCCGCTATATCCTGGACATCAACGAGGAGTGGGGCACCACCGTGCTCCTGGTCGAACACGACATGGGTGTGGTCATGGACATCTCCGACCGGATCGTGGTGCTCGATTTCGGGCGCATCCTGGCCCGGGGAACGCCCGAGGAAGTGCAGAAGAACCCGGAAGTCATTTCCGCCTATCTCGGCAACGAAGAAAACGTTTTTTTGGGCCGATAACACCGTCAAAAAGTCATGGCCACAACATACCAATCCACGCTGCCCCGCCTGCTCCTGGACAGGGCTTCTGCTTCCCCGGACCGCATCGCCATGCGGGAAAAAGAGTTCGGAATATGGCAGAGCTTTTCCTGGAAGGAATACCTCGACAGGACTTCCAGGTTCGCCGCAGGAATGAAGAAGCTTGGCATGGGCAGAAAGGATGTCCTGATTCTGATCGGCGACAACCGTCCGGAATGGCTCTGGGCCGAGCTGGCCATCCAGGGTTTGGGAGGAATTGCCCTGGGGCTGTACCAGGATTCCCCGTCCGACGAGATCGGCTATGTTTTCGAGCTGTCCGGGGCAAAAATGGTGGTGGCCGAGGACCAGGAGCAGGTGGACAAGATCCTTTCCATCAAAGGGGATCTTCCCGACCTGAAGTATATCGTCTATCACGACTCCCGCGGCATGAGCGGCTACGTACAAGATGGTCTTCTGGACTTCGATGCGGTCTGCGCCATGGGTGACGAGGAGGCCCATCGTTTCTCAGAATGGGTGCAGGAGCTGACCCCTGAGGACTCGGCCCTGATCGCGACCACTTCAGGCACCACCGGCCGGCCGAAGCTGGCCATGCTGTCGCACAAAAATCTTCTGGCCATGGCCTCGAATCTCGGTCAGGTGGATCCGAAACACGAAACCGACGAGTTCGTCTCCTTTCTCCCGTTGGCCTGGATGGGGGAGCAGATGATGGCGGTGGCCTCATCCTTGCTGTTCGGGTTCTGCGTCAATTTCCCTGAGGAGCCGGACACGGTTTCTGAAAATATCCGTGAGATCGGACCTCACCTCATCTTTTCCCCGCCCAGGGTCTGGGAAAACATGGCCGCCTCAGTCCGGGTCAAGATCATGGAGACCTCCAGGCTGAAGCGTATCCTGTACAATTTTTTTCTGCCCCTGGGCTTGCGCTATGCCGACTGTGTCCTTGAGGGCCGAAAACCCGGCCCGGGACTCACCATGGCCCATGCGCTGGGGAAGATCGGGCTGTTTCGGGCCGTCAAGGACCGGCTCGGGTTTTCCAGGGTCCGTTCCGCATCCACCGGGGGGGCGGCGCTGGGGCCGGATACGTTCCGCTTTTTTCATGCCATTGGCGTGAACCTGAAGCAGATCTACGGCCAGACGGAAATCGCGGGCATTTCCTGCATCCACAGGAACAACAGCATAGATTTCGATACGGTGGGAGAACCGATTCCAGAGACCGAAATCACCATTTCCGAAGAAGGGGAGATCCTTTCCCGAAGCCCTGCCGTGTTCCAGGGGTATTACCGCAACGAAAAGGGAACGGCCGAGACTTTGGAAAACGGGTGGCTGCGTTCCGGAGATGCCGGTTTTTTCAAGGAGAACGGACAGCTCGTGGTCATCGACAGGCTCAAGGATGTCATGCATCTGGCCGATGGAACCAATTTTTCCCCCCAGTTTCTGGAAAACAAGCTCAAGTTTTCACCGTACATCCGGGAGGCCGTTGTTCTGGGGAGCGGGAAATCGTTTATTGCGGCAATTGTCTGTATCGACCCGGACATCGTGGGCCGGTGGGCGGAATCCAAGCTCATCACCTATACCACCTACCAGGATCTCGCCGCCAAACAGCCGGTTTACGACCTGATTGCCGAAGAGATTCACGGTATCAACGCAACCCTTCCGGAGTCGACGAGGATTCACCGGTTTGCCCTGCTGTTCAAGGAGCTGGACGCGGACGACGGCGAGCTGACCCGGACCCGGAAGGTTCGGCGAGGGGTGGTTGGTGAGCGATACCGGGACTTGATAGAGGCCCTCTATTCCCAGGCAGATACCGTGGAACTCACCACAGAGATCAGGTATCAGGACGGCAGACTCCGGAAGATGTCCGGAACGATCCCTCTGCAACATGCCAAAATGTAGTTCTTTGACGTGACAAATTTTTGAGTTTTCGATGCTGCAGGCAGTTGAATTCAGACACAGCAGCTAATTTTTTTGACCGGTGTGATGCCCGGTCTCTTCAGCGCTCCTCAACTATCGGGAACCAGCAACCCTCCCAGGATCGATCATGGAATACTATCTTCAACTCATTATCAACGGGCTGGTCGTCGGCAGCATCTACAGCCTTGTGGCCCTGGGGTTCGTCATCATCTTCAAGGCCACTAAGGTGGTCAACTTCGCCCAGGGTGAGCTGGTCATGGTCGGAGCGTACGTCTGTTTCG
Source organism: Desulfovibrionales bacterium (assembly GCA_046542715.1). GTDB lineage: Bacteria > Desulfobacterota > Desulfovibrionia > Desulfovibrionales > JBKHAV01 > JBKHAV01. Next base: position 4,040 of record JBKHAV010000052.1, on the reverse strand, counting down.
CCCTGACGGTACAGTTCCAGCTTCCATTTCTCGTCTCGTTTCTGATCACGCTCGTGTTTTCAATAGTCCTCGGGCTGTGCATCGAACGGTTGATTCTCCGACCCCTCATCGGAGAGCCCATCATTTCGGTCATCATGGTCACCATCGGGCTTTCCTCGGTGCTCAAGTCCCTGGTCCAGCTGTTTTGGGGGACGCAGATCAGAGTGTACCCGTCCATTTTACCGGAAACCCCCATATTCATCGCCGGGCTGCCCATTGCACCGGTCTATGTGGCCGCATTTTTGATCTCCCTCATCCTCTTTGTGATTTTTTCCCTGCTGTTCAAGTATTCCTCCATAGGGATTGCCATGCGGGCCACGGCGTTCGATCAGCAGGCCGCTCAATCCATGGGTATCGGCATCAAGAAGATTTTCGCCCTGTCCTGGTGCGTGGCCGCAGTAGTCTCCTCCATCGGCGGCATCATTCTGGGCAATATCAACGGCATCAATTCCCAGCTCGGCCATCTGGGGCTGAAGGTCTTTCCCGCGGTCATCCTGGGCGGGCTGGATTCGCTTCTGGGCGCCGCACTCGGGGGGCTCATCATCGGCATCCTGGAAAATGTCTGCGACGGACTGGCCAAGGATCTGCTGGGACTTGGGGGATTCAAGGAGGTGGCCGCCTTTGTGGTCCTGGTGATCATTCTCATGATCAAACCTCACGGCCTCTTCGGAACCGAAGAGATAGAGCGGGTATAGCATGCAGGGCAAATGCGGACTCTTTTTCACCTCCTATGAGCATGAGGACCGGATTTTCACCACCGGTTTCCAAAAGCTGTGCATGGCTGTTTTTCTCGTACTGCTTCTGGTCGGCCCCCTGTTTCTCAATTTCTATCTGGTCTCCATCCTGACCTTTATCAACATCGCTATTGTCGGCGCAGTCGGCCTCAATCTGCTCACCGGGTTCTGCGGACAGATTTCCCTGGGCCACGGAGCGTTCATCGGGGTGGGGGCATACGCAACAGCTGTTTGCGCCCAGTTCGGGATTCCGTTCGTCCCTGCGCTGTTGATCGGAGGTTCTACGGCCGCTCTGGTGGGCCTGATCTTCGGCCTGCCTTCCCTGCGGCTCAAAGGCATCTACCTGGCCATTTCCACCCTGGCCGCCCAGCTGATCCTGGAGTACGTCTTTCTCCATTGGGGGAGCATGACAGGAGGGGCAAACGGGATGGCCGTTCCTGCGCCCCAGATGTTCGGCTTTGTGTTCGATACCGACCTGCGCATGTTTTACCTGACCCTGGCGGTGACGGTTGTGGCCGTGATCATGGTCACAAATATCGTGCGGACCCGCCACGGAAGAGCATTCGTGGCCATACGCGACTTCTATCTCTCCGCGGAAAATGTGGGCATCAACCTTTTTTGGCTCAAGTTGCAGGCTTTTGCGGTGAGTTCGTTTCTCGCAGGGATCGCCGGAGGGCTGTGGGCTTACTTCACACTCTACATCACTCCGGAACAGTTCGGCATCGGATTGTCCATCAGCTATCTGGCCATGATCATCATCGGCGGGATGGGCAGTGTCCTTGGAAGCATTTTCGGCGCGGTGTTCATCACCTTGCTCCCGGAGGTCCTGAACATCTCGGCGAGCGCGGCAGGTGAATTCCTGCCTGATTTGAGCACCCATCTTCTCGCTCTAAAGGAAGGGATATTCGGCCTGGTCCTGGTCCTTTTCCTCATATTCGAGCCCGAAGGGCTGGTGCATCGATGGCGCCTGATCAAGGCGTATTGGAAACTCTATCCGTTTGCCTATTGATTCGCACCGCCTGCAGGAAAATCGCTTTTCTTCAGAAAGGAAAGGCCTAGGGGACGGGGAACGTAAACTTTTCAGGGGAGGTTTCGATGAACCGCGCACTGCTTTGCCTTATTGCTCTGGCGTTGGTGGTTGTTGCGGGCTGTGGACAGGAAGAGAACACTGTCCAGGATACGGCCCGGTCTGAGGCTTCGAAAGCTGATGTCCTGGTGGGCGTTATCTCCGACCTGAGCGGCGGTACATCCACGGTGGGCCGGCCGTATGCCGACGGCGTCAAGGCTGCTGCCGGATACATCAACGATAATGGCGGCATCGCAGGGCACAAGCTCAAATTGCACCAGGTGGATTACGCCTACAATGTCCAACAGGCGCTGTCCGCCTACAAACGGTTCAAATCCATGGGCGTGGTGGCCATCCAGGGATGGGGGACCGGGGATACCGAGGCTCTGGTAGAGACTGTGGCCAAAGACCGGATCCCCTTCTACAGCGCCTCGTATTCTGCACATCTGGCCGATCCCAAAAGAGCTCCGTACAATTTTTTCATTACTGCGGACTATTCCACCCAGTTGCGGGGAGGTCTCGATTTTCTCAACTCCCAATGGAAAGAGGAGAGAGCCCCGCGGATCGGGTTTGTCTATCCTGACCATCCGTACGGGCTGGCGCCGATAGCCGCCGGAAAGGAGTATGCCGGGGAACTCGGGTTCGAGATCGTGGGCGATGAAACCGTGAGCCTCAACGCCATGGATGCGACCACTCAGCTACTCGCCCTGCAGAAAAAAGAGCCGGATTTCATCTGGGTGGGCGGGACCACCCCGTCCACGGCCGTGATCATGAAAGATGCCAAAAAGCTGAAGATGACCGCCACCTTCCTTTCCAATATCTGGGGCAGCGACGAGGACATATTCAAGCTTGCCGGAGATGCTGCCAATGGCCACTACGGGCTCCAGGGTTCCGTGGTCTACGGCCAGGATGTGCCGGGCATGAAAATCATCGAGGAGATTACAGGAGGGGAACCCCAGATGATCCATTACATCAGGGGGTTTGCTTCCATGCTGACCATGGCCGAGGCCATGCGCATCGCCGCGGAGAAGGGGGAGATCACAGGGCCTGCCATCAAGGAAGCCTCTGAGACGCTTCGCGACTACGATCCCATGGGACTTGCACCGCCGGTCAGCTTCTATCCCGACGACCACCGGCCGAATCTGGCCGTGAACATGGTCCTGCTGGACAATGGACAGCTGAACTTCGTGAGCACCCAGACCCTGCCCAGAAAGGATGAGTGGCTTGGCAAATAACGCTGCCGCCCCCAGAGGGTCCTCCATGGAAGCCGAGTTGTTGAAGGTGGAAAATCTCGAAGTCGTGTACAACGATGTAGTGCTCGTGCTCAAAGGGCTTTCCCTGAGTGTGCGGCAGGGCCGGATCACGGCCCTTCTGGGGGCAAACGGGGCGGGAAAGTCCACCACCCTCAAGGCTGTCTCCGGCCTTCTTCATACTGAAGACGGTGAGGTGACCGACGGCGGCGTTCTCTTTGAAGGCCGGCCCATTCACGGCCTTTCACCGGACCATGTCGTCCGGCTGGGCATTTTCCAGGTCATGGAGGGCAGACGGGTCTTCGAGGACCTGAACGTGGAGGAGAACCTGCGGTGCGGTGCCTTCACCCGGCCCAAAAAAAATTATTCCCAAAATCTGGAGATGGTCTACACCTACTTTCCCAGACTCCAAGAACGGCGCCGACAGCTTGCCGGGTATCTTTCCGGTGGGGAGCAGCAAATGCTGGCTATCGGACGGGCGCTCATGGCCGAGCCCAGGCTCCTGCTCCTGGACGAACCGTCTCTGGGTCTGGCCCCGCTTCTGGTGGAGGAAATCTTCGAGATCATCGGCAGGGTGAACACCGAGCAGAACGTTTCCATTCTCCTGGTGGAGCAAAACGCCCGTGCAGCCCTGAATATTGCCGACCGCGGGTATATCATGGAAAACGGCAGGATCGTCATGGACGGAACGTCTGAGACCCTTTTGAACAATCCCGACGTCCAGGAGTTTTATCTGGGCATGGGCCATGGGGGGGAGAAGAAGAGTTATCGGGAGGTGAAGCACTACCGCCGCCGCAAGCGCTGGCTGGGTTGAGGCGGTCTTTTTTCCGTCTGGCCGCGTCAGGCTGCGGGGGCGCTCGATCGGAGGAGAGGGACTCCACCTCCTTCGCGACCCCTTGCCTTCCTTGCCAGACGAAAAAAATCCTCGCCTCAACAAAGGGGGGATTTTCC
>JBKHAV010000173.1:0-3355 GCA_046542715.1 Desulfovibrionales bacterium | reverse complement strand
GCACACAGATCGATCTGCGCCGGGACATATCCCTTGCCCATGCGCTCCTTGACCCGCTCGGTCAACGTGTCCGGCTCGAGCGTCACGCCGCAGCGACTGCAGGTCAAAAGCTTCACCCGGCCGACCTCCTGGCCCTCAAGGGTGATGACCCGCTCGCCGTCCCGCTCGGCGATCTCGATCTTTCCGGTTGGACAAACCATGGCGCAGACCCCGCATCCGATGCAGTCGCCGCTCGCCATGCGAAACGGCGTCTCCACGTGGATGCTGTCGCTTCGCTCCGACAAACACAGGGCATTGCCGCCGTACTGCTCGCAGGCGCGAACGCACAGCCCGCAGAGCATGCATCCCTTGTCCTCCTCAGGAAAACGAACCTCCTCCAGTCCGTATTCCAGTGCCAGGTCCTTGAGCACCTGGGCCTTTGGGGACCTGGCCAGCAGGAGTTCGAGGATCATTTTGCGGCCGGTGTTGACCTGTTTTGTATCTGTTTGCACCTCCATGCCTTCCCAGACCGGGTAGTTGCAGGCAGTGACCAGCTTGGTTCTGCGGCCGTCGAACACCTCCACGGTGCAGATCCTGCACATCCCGGCCGGCTCCAGCACGTCCAGGTGGCACAATGTCGGGATTCTCACCCTGTTGCGCCTGGCCACCTGCAGGATGGTTTCGCCCTTGTGGGCCTCCACTTTTTTCCCATCAAGTGTGATAATCACGTTGTTTTTCCTTGCTACGGCTCAAAACCGTGCTTGGTGCTTCAATCCTTTGAATGGTGATCGATCCGAATTTGCACTTGCGGAAACACTGCCCGCATTTGATGCAGGCATCCACATTGATGGCATGCGGTTCCTTTTTCTCCCCAATGACAGCCGCTGCCGGACAGACCTTCGCGCACATGGTGCAGCCGGTGCAGGTTTGCGGATCTATGGCATACTGGAACAGCGATTTGCACACCCCGGCCGGGCAATGCTTGTCCCGGATATGGGTCTCGTACTCTTCCTGGAAATACCGCAGGGTGGACAACACAGGGTTTGGGGCGGAAGTGCCCAGACCGCACAATGAGAATCCTTCCATAACCTCTGACAGGCTTTTGAGCAGATCGATATCCCCTTCCCGGCCCTGGCCCTTGGTGATACGGGTCAGGATCGCATCCATCTGCTTGAGTCCCTCCCGGCAGGGGGCGCACTGTCCGCAGGATTCCTCCACCAAAAATTTAATGAAATACCGTGCCACCTCCACCATGCAGGTGTTCTCGTCCATGACGATCATTCCGCCTGACCCCATGATGGAGCCTGCTTCCCGGAGATGCTCGAAATCGACCGGGATGTCCTGCATGTCCGCCGGAATGCATCCCCCGGACGGGCCGCCGGTCTGCACCGCCTTGAGCTTTCTCCGGTTGGGAATGCCCCCCCCGATTTCCTGGACGATCTCGCTTAAGGGGATACCCATGGGCACCTCCACAAGTCCGACGTTCACAACGTCCCCGGTCAGGGCAAAGATTTTGGTCCCGGTGGACTTTTGGGTGCCGTACGAAGCGTACCAGTCCCCGCCACGAAAGATGATTTCCGGGATGTTGGCATAGGTTTCCACATTGTTCAGATTGGACGGATTGCCCCGAAACCCCTTTTCCACCGAGCGGATATACTTGGCCCGGGGACGGCCGACCCGTCCCTCCAAAGACGCCATGAGCGCCGTGGACTCGCCGCAGACAAACGCTCCCGCCCCTGTGGAGATCCTGATCCTGAAATCGAGCCCCGATCCCAGGATGTTTTCGCCGAGCAGCCCCAGATCCTCGGCCTGTCGAATGGCCGCAATCAGAGTCCGGACGGCCAGGGGGTATTCGAAACGGACGTAAATATAGCCTTCGCTGGAGTCCACTGCGTACGCGGCCAGGAGCATGCCTTCGATCACGCTGTGGGGATCGCCTTCCAGGATGGAACGGTCCATGAACGCCCCGGGATCCCCCTCGTCCGCATTGCAGATAATGTATCTCGGCCCGGGGTGCCGGGCGCAGGAGGACCATTTGATGTGGGCTGGAAACCCCGCCCCTCCCCGGCCACGGATGCCCGAGACTTTGACCTCGCCGATAACTTCCTCTGGGGTCATCTTGTTCAACGCGCTGGCCAGCCCCTTATAGGCGCCCATGGCAATGGCATCGTTGATGTCGTAAGGGTCGATGTTTCCGATGCGGGCCAGAGCGATGCGAGTCTGCTTGTTGTAGTATGGAATGTCCTCAACGGTGGTGGCAAATTCCCCTTGTTTCCCGGGAGACCTGTACTGCAGCCGTTTGATCAGCTTGCCCTTGACAATGGTCTCCTGGACGATTTCCCTGCAGTCCCCGGGCTTGACCTGCTGATAAAAAATATGCTGCGGCCTGATCACGACGAGCGGCCCCCGGGAGCAAAACCCGTGACATCCGGTGGTCTTTATGCCGGGAAGGACCCGGCCTGCGGCTCCCGCTTCAGCCAGCGCTTCCCGCATGGCTTCGGCCACCTCGGTGCTCATGCTCGCCTGGCACCCGGTGCCGCAGCAGACAATGACATTTGGCGCGTCAGGGTCGTGCTGCTTGATCACTCGCCTGCGATACCTTTCCAACTCTTCCACAGAGTGCAGCTTCTGAAGCGACACGCCTCTGGACTCCTGGGGGAAGGCTGTATCAGGCCGGGCCATATCACTTCCCCTCTTTGCTGATGAAGTGATCGACTACTCGTGTCATACCGGAGGCATCTGTCCGGGGGTAATATTTCTCGTCCACGACCGCCACCATGGCCAGGGCGCAGGCGCCCACGCAATTGACGGTCTCCACCGTGAAGTTGCCGTCTTCGGTGGTGCCCCCGGGCTGGACATTCAGCCTTTTGCACAGATCCTCCACCACCCGGTCGCTGCCCTTGAGGTGGCAGGCTGTTCCGGTGCAGACCTGGATGATGTGCCTGCCTTTGGGTTCGAGGCTCAAGGAAGAGTAGAACGTCGCTATGGTGTACACGTGAGACAGGGAGACCCCGAGTTTGGATGCGATATACCTGAGGACCTCTTCCGGCAAAAAGTGATACTCCTTTTGCACCGCTTGCAGAATCATGATCAGATTTTCTCGGTTCGATCCGAACCGGTCGATGATGCGGTCGATGGCAACCAGATCCACATCCGGCTGCTGCTTGCACTGGCAATGGCTCGCTTCCATGTTCCTCGCTCCCTCGGTCTCAATCAGCGACAGTATCGTTTCTCCGGATGCTGAGACATGTCCCGTGCGGTACGAAGGCGCTTGAGAGGCACGACGTCATCGTTTTTGCCGAAATGCAGACATCTGGTGGTGCAGCTGGTCACACAGGCCGGCTCCAGTCCCTCGTCGATCCTGTCCATGCACAGA
>JBKHAV010000051.1:0-18161 GCA_046542715.1 Desulfovibrionales bacterium | reverse complement strand
CCAATGGCCCGGAGAAAGGCCCGGTGCAGGTCTCGGAACGGCCCGCCGCGGTCGGAGAAGAGCACGGCCCTGTCCCCGTGATTCTTGCGCACGACATTTAATTTTTCCGCAACATAGTCCAGGGCTTCATCCCAGGAAACCTTCCGCCATTTGCCCTCACCCCGTTCACCTGTCCGAATCATGGGGAATTGAGGGCGCTCATCATCTTCAATGAGCGCAACACCGGCTGCCCCGCGAGCGCAGAGCGAACCCTGAATGCCGGCGGCATGAGGATTGCCCTGGATGAATTTGACCCTGCCGTCTTCCACCACTCCCATCATGGGGCAGCGGACAGTGCACATGCCGCAAATTCCATAGACATTCTTGGTTGCCATTTCCGCCCTCCAGATAAAAAACAAATGTCAGCCCTTATGGGCCGTTAGGGTTCTTGTATTTGAAAGTGCATTAGCAACACCCAATGAGAGGGGCAAGAGAAACGCGCTTGTGAATAATTTATCAATCTTCCGGTTTCCCCGGAGTTTTCACCACGCTCAAGGTGCTTGCCATGGGAAAAAAATAACTTTTTCCCCCGCGTTGACAGATGGATGGGTAGCATGATTTCAGGTGATCATATTGAATACCAGGGTATGGTAACAGTACATTCAATATGGTAAGGAAATCAACAATGGTCAGGAGATACCATGAAAAAGGATAAGCGTGTTTTCTCAGAAGGCAATGGAGGCCAGTATGAGTGATTACCTGCTGACACTCAAGCCTGAGCGGTGCATCAGCTGTCATGCTTGTGAAGTGCATTGCAAGATGAAGAACAAGGTGCCGGAAGGTGCAAGTCTTTGCCTGCTCGTGACCCACGGGCCTGTGGAGAAGGCGGGCAGTCCCAAAATGCTCAATCTTTTCATGCCGTGCTACCATTGCGAAAAGCCCTGGTGCGTTGCTGCTTGTCCCACCGGAGCCATGGCCGTGAGGGAAAAAGACGGGATCGTCTTTGTGAAGGAGGAACTTTGCGTCGGCTGCAAGGCCTGCATGATCGCCTGTCCCTGGACCGTGCCGCAGTGGAATGAATCCACAGGGAAGGTCATCAAATGCGATTATTGCATGGACCGTGTGGATCAGGGGTTGAAACCGGCCTGCGTGGCCGGCTGCACCGCCCATGCCCTCAGTTTTTCCAAACCCAATGAAATTTCCAATTTTGAACGGCGGAAATATGCCGTACGCAATCTCACTGGAAAACGGTAAGGGGTTGAATGTATTGCGCGCAGGGGTCATCTGTTGAGGAAATTGAAACAGTGAAGGAAAACGGGTCCATTCTGACTCATTTCTGAATTTCTGTACTCTTCGTCGAGAGATTCACACGTTGCATCACAACTTAAGGAGGGAATGGTGGTGAAGTACAAGAAAACACTGCTACTGATCGTTTTCACGCTCTTGGGCGTGGCCGTGTGGCCCGAGCCTGCCCTGGCCGACCGGCTCCAGGAGGCGATCGCCTCCGCACCGCAGGGAACGGAACCCGGGCAGGTCAATCCAGATGCCGAACCTGGTGTCTTCGGAATACCGGGTGCCCCGCAGATCAATCTTATTGTGGCGTTTTTTTGGGCCATCTGGGTAGGCTGGATATTCTCCACTGTCGGGGCTTTTGGCGGGATCATGGCCGGTGTGGGCCACATTACCGTTTTTGGCCTTGGGGATTATGCCAGTACCTTCAAGAAGACTTCCCCTCAGTTGAACTCCATAATCACCGACTCCATCAGGACATCCAACCAGTGGATGGTGGGGCTCTCCGCAGCCATTACCTCATTCAATTACTGGCGCATGGGCCGTCTGGTCCTGCCTCTGGGCGGTGCGCTCGCAGTGGGTTCGATCGCCGGCTCCTATCTCATTCCATGGCTGACCGCCGGCAAGATCTCGCTCAGTTCCTACATCGGCTATTTCGGGCTCTTTGTCCTCTTTCTGGGTTTCTACCTGCTCTATGAGAGCACTCCCAAAGGACAGGCTTCGAAAAAGAAGGCCAAGGAAGCGGCAAAGGCCTTTGAGTCCACCATCAAGAAGCAGCGCGGCGGAGAGAAGGTCGACACGAGTGAACTCGGGGTGAAGGTCCGGGCCTTCAGCATCACCAGAATCGTGTTCACCTTCTACGGCGTAGAGTTCTCCTTCAACCCCCTGATTCCCGTGGTCGGTGGATTCGTGATCGCGGCCATAGCATCGTTCCTGGGTGTTGGTGGCGGCTTCCTTCTGGTGCCGTTTTTGACCTCAGTTGCGGGATTGCCTATGTACCTGGTGGCTGGAACGTCGGCACTGGCCGTATTGATCGGAATGATGACGTCCATTTTCTCCTATATGGTCGGCCAGGGGACCCCGATTTACTGGCCGATGATCGGCATCGAGCTTGTGGGCATCTTTGTGGGTTCCATGATCGGACCGAGAACTTCCAAGTTCATCCCGGACATCTGGTTGAAGCGGATTTTCGTGATTCTGGCTTTCTACGTAGGTATCCGATACGCATCCAAGGGATTTTTGGGCACAGCCTGGCTGCCTCCCTTCTAACCCCATGGAAACCCCTCTTTAGGGCGGCCCCGGCCGCCCTTTTTTTTTGCGTGGCCACCAATGGTGGACATCGCAGTCAGGCAAGGGGTACACAAGGTCATCCCCCCTGTGAGTCTGGGGAAGTTCGGTTCACCTCCGAAGCCGCTCCCTGCTAACGTTTTTTGAGAGATGCCATGGATCTTCTATACAACGTAATCGATTCCTTTCTCATCTTCTTCTACAGGCTGCCTGGGGAGCCGACAGTCGGGTTCTATCTGGGAACGGTCGTCCTTGCCCTCCTGGCCACGGTGGTCGGCGAGATGAGTTCTGACCTTGCCTATCTCATGAACAGAAAGTATTTTGAAAAGCAGATGGCCGATATGGTCCACATGCACAATCTTTCGGTCAAGGCCATTGCCTGCAAGGACAAGGAGAGCTACAAGGCCAGCAACCTGTGGGCCAATGAATATTTCGGCAAAGTGTTTTTCGCCCAGGCCGCCATGTTTGCCGTGTCACTGTGGCCGGTTCCCTTTATGCTGGGCTGGATGGACAAACGTTTCTACGGTGTGCCCGCGCCTTTTCCTGGAGATTTTCTCACTTCCCAGGCAGTATTTCTCCTTATTTATATTGTTGTGCGCATCGCTTTTGGGTTGAACAAAAAACGGTTGCCCCTCTTTCGAAGAATCTGGGAAAGCAAACGGCGAGTATCCAGCCAGAAGGAACGGCTCATCTCCTGGTCTGATATTCAGAATGAAAGGGTGCTCTGGAACGAAGAGAAACAGAGTTTTCAGGAGGAGGATAAAAAGGTTCCTTCCGATAACTGTGCTTCCTGAAGATCATTCTTCTTAGACCAATTCTCACCCCTTCCGGAAGGTTATCCGGCAGGTCTTCGTCTCCGGGGAACAGGCTTTGGGAGGTGGAGGTGGATCAGTACAGGCTCGATGCATATAATGTGACGTCCGGAGTCAGGATGGCAGAAATTGCCAGGCGTTTTCAAATCCAATGGTTGCTCCAAAGCGTGCTGATTATGGCCGTACTCCTTGGTCTGGCCGGGTGCGGTGACGATGAGCCGGTGGTACAGGTCGACTATCTCAAGCGAAAGGAGATCACCCTGCCTGTGCCCCCGACGGCCATCACCTACGCCTACCTGCCACAGTATTCCCATTCGGTCTCCTACATCCGCCATCACCCTCTTATCGAGTACCTCCAGCAGGCCACCGGGCTCAGTATCCGCCAGGTCTTTCCGGACACCTTTGACGACCATATCAAGATGGTCCGGCGGGGGGAGATCGACATCTCCTTCACCAATCCCTTTGTCTACACGTCCATGGCCCGGACGGGATCCACCGCGTTCGCCAGGATCATCGAACCCTCAGGCAAACCCTATTTCTATTCCCAGATCATCTGCCGTGCAGACAACAGGACCATACGCTCTCTGGATGACGTCAAGGGAAAGCGCTGGATCGCCGTGGACCCGTTTTCGGCCGGGGGCTATCTCTTCGGCCTGGGCCATTTTCTGGACAACGGGATCACCATGCAGGACTTTGCCGAAATATCGTTTGCACCCGGACCGGGGGGAAAGCAGGAGAAGGTGGTCCTTGCCGTGCTCGCCGGCAAGTACGATGTGGGAACCATCCGGGACGGAACACTTTCGATTCTCGAAGACAAGATTGATCTGGAGCAGATCAGGATCCTCGACCGCTCCAGAATGTACCCGGGCTGGGTCTTTTCCGCCAGAAGCGGCATGGACCCGATTGTGGTGAACAGTCTGGCCCAGGCCATGTTCGACCTTTCCATGGACAATCCAGAGGACGCCGCCATCCTGTCCACGGCAGGCATGCAGGGCATCATTCCCTCTACGGATTCGGACTATGACCCGGTGCGGGAACTCGAAGCCAAAATTTCCCGGGCACTGGGCGAGTAGGGGATGCGGGTGAGCTTTCTGACCAGACTGAAATTCAGGACCAAGATCAACCTGGGCATCGCAGGAATCGTGGTGCTCATCGCCCTGGTCCTCTCCCTTTTCGTCAGTCAGATGGCGGCACGGGCGCTCATCGAGGAGAACAAGAAGCGCGGTTCGGCGCTGGTGCAGAACCTTTCCGGGAGGGCGGTGGATCCGCTGCTGGCAACGGACTTTCTGCGGCTCAAAAACATGGTGGACGAGCTGCAGCAGCTTGGTGACGACATCGAGTACGCGTTTGTCCTGGACAGGCAGGGGAACGTGTTGGTCCATACCTTCCAAAGAGGCTTTCCCGTAGACCTGGTCACGGCCAACCCGGTGGACGACACCCGGCAGGTCACCATCCAGCTCATCTCCACCGGGTTTGAGCGCATCTACGACTATGCGGCCCCTGTCCTGCTTTCCGGAAACCGGCTGGGCACGGTGCGACTGGGCATCTCCAGGGGCAGGATTCAGCACACGGTCAACCAGTTCGTTCTGGGCATTTTCGGGATTTCCGGGGGCGTGCTCCTGGGTGCGGTGGTGCTGAGCACCATCTTTGCCAGGCGCATCACCCAGCGCATCGCCATGCTGCGCAATTATGCCGAGGAAGTCGTACGCGGCAATCTCGACCTGCAGACCGGACCCACCCTGGATTCCGAATGCTGGGAGATCATGGAATGCGACAAGGAACAATGCCCGGCCTACGGGGACAGGCGGAGGCGGTGCTGGTACCTGGCCGGCACTCTTTGCCCGAATTGCGATCAGCGGCCCTATCCCCACAAGCTCGAGACCTGCCAGACGTGTCCGGTGTACATCCGTAACGTGGGGGATGAAATCCAGGAGCTTTCCGAAACCTTCGATGTCATGGCCCTGACCCTGAAGAACCACATCCAGGAGCTCAAGGACGCCGAACAGAACCTGACCCGCCAGCAGCAGCTTTTGCGGACCGTTTTGGACGTGACCCCGGACCTGGTCAGCTTACTTGACGAAAACCTGGTCTATCGCCAGCCCAACAAGGCGTTTGCCTCTTCTCTGGGCATGTCCGTAGATCAGGTGGTGGGGCAGACCGACGAGGATCTCTTTCCAGCGGAGATTGCCGCCCAGAGGACGGAAAAGAACAGGCTCGTCCTGGAAACGGGAAAAAAAACCGAAATGGAGAGCACCCGGGAAAACATGCAGGGCACCCGCTGGTATCATACGGTCATTATTCCGGTCACGGACACCGACGGCAGAGTGGCCGGCATTCTGCGCACAGCCAGAGACATCACTGAACTCAAAAGTTATCAGGAACAGCTCATCCAGTCTCAGAAGATGGAGTCGCTGGGCAAACTGGCAGGAGGAGTGGCCCACGAGATCAATACACCCCTGGGAATCATCCTCGGATACGCCCAGCTGCTTTTGGAGGACTTCTCCCGAAACAGCCAGACCTATGCTGATTTGAAGATTATTGAAAAACAGGCCAAGGTCTGCCGCAAAATCGTGGCTGATCTGCTCGGTTTTTCACGGCAGCATGAACGCGAAATGGGGTTTATGGATCTCAACGAGTCCATCGAGGAGGTGATCTCCCTGGTGCAGCACAGCTTTTACCTGGACAATGCCACAATCGAAACCGATCTGGATTCCAACCTGCCCGCAATCGTTGGAGACAGGGAGAAGCTCAAGCAGGTCTGGATCAATCTTCTGGACAATGCTTTGGATGCCATGCCCACGGGGGGGAAAGTAGAAGTCCGCACGAGAAGTGTTGACGCCGGACAGCGTGTGGAGATTTCCTTTGCCGATACCGGGACCGGAATCTCGACAGAGGACCAGAAAAAGATTTTCGATCCCTTTTTCAGCACCAAGGAGGTCGGCAAAGGAACCGGGCTGGGCCTTTCGGTCTCCTTTGGGATCATCGAGGCCCATGGAGGGCTGATCAACTTTTCCAGTCCATGTCCTCCAGAATACAAACCGGATGTCGACCCGGCACTTGCCGGGCCAGGAACCCTTTTCCTGATACGCTTACCTCTGTCCGGCTGTGATGATTCTGTCCAAGATACTGAAAGAATTGAGCAATGATGTAAAGGAGAAGAATATGGCGGAGATTCTCGTTCTGGACGACGTGGCAGATGCCACGCAACTCGTCAAACGTATTTTGGAACGCAAAGGGCACACCGTGCATCCCTTTACCGACGAAGAGGCGCTTTTGAAATATGCCGGGAGCACTCCGGCGGAACTGGCAATTCTGGATATCAAGCTGACCAAGATGACCGGGATCGAGGTCCTCGAGGAATTGAAGAAAGTGGCCCCGAAGATCAAAGTCATCATGCTCACAGGGTATCCCACTCTGGAAACCGCCAGGGAGGCACTCAGGCTCGGGGCCAACGAATACTGCGTCAAGCCCATAGACAAGGACGAACTGGAGCAGAAAGTGGAAGAAGTCCTGGAGACCGGCCGGTAGATAGCACAATGACAGCGGTGTGGTCTGCAGGTGTTTTTCGGTCGAACGTGGCTGACGGTCGCCAGCTTCCAATCTGAAACTCCACATGTCACAGCGCTGACCATACAAGGAATCCATGAATCTAAAAGAACTCTTCAAGCATTGGACATACCAGGTCTTTTCACCGGGCACGCTTGTGCGGAGCAAATACGAGGCGTTCAAGACTCTGCTTCGGTTCGACAACCAGAGTCTGGAGATTATCGCCGATCTGGAGGAAATCTATTACGGCCGGAAGCTGGTGGACTACAGCCGGGTGGTCTGGCTCAGCAAGAAGCTCGGGTTGACCGTGGGGCAGCTCACCGAACAGCTCATGATCATGAGCCCGACCCGCTATCTCGGCCTGACTGACTATTTTCAGAAAATCGAGTTCTACGTCAGCATGGGGCTGGATCTTCCCGAGCCGCCCCATGGTCCGCCGTACATTCTTCCTCTGGACTATGCTCATGAAAACATAGGGCTGACCGGAGGCAAGGCTGCTGGATTGTCCCGGTTGGGCCATGAAACCGGTATCCCGGTCCCTGATGGTTTTGTGATCACCACGAACGGATTCAATTATTTTCTGGAAGTCAATCAGCTTCGCAAAGAGCTGGATCGAAGGTTGCGACGAATCAACCTTTCCGATGCCAAGGGGGTTTCTGAACTCTGCGCGGAGATGAAAGAGCTCGTTCGGCAGGCCCAGGTACCTGAAAACGTAGCCTTTCAAATATCATCGGCCACCAGTGTCCTGGCCAGGAACGGCGGGCTGTTCTCGGTCAGGAGCAGTGCCGCGGCAGAGGACAGTGAGGAGTTCAGCTTTGCCGGCCAGTATGAGAGCTGCCTGGACGTTCCTGCTGCAAATGTTGTTGAGTCCTACAAGAAGGTCCTGGCATCCAAGTACGATGTCCGGGCGGTCACCTACAGGATCCGTTACGGGCTGGCCGATTCAGAGACCCCTATGGCGGTGCTGGTCATGCCCATGGTCCAGGCCGATGTTTCCGGCGTTCTCTACACCAACGACCAAACGCACTGCAAAAGCGAGGAAGGGGTACAGGGGATCTTTGCCGTTCGGGGGCGGGGAGACAAACTGGTCTCCGGCCGGGTCACCCCGCAGCTTTTCTGCGTCTCCAGGACCAGCAGGGAAATACTGGGAAGTTCCCTGGAGGATGAAGGCTCCATCGTTACCGAGGACGAAGTCGAGTCCCTGGCCCGGTACGGCATGGCAGCCGAGGAGATTTTCGGCTGCCCCCAGGATGTGGAATGGGTCATGGATGGGGACAGGAAGATTATTCTGGTGCAGTCCCGCCCCATGGCCGGGAAGCCGTCCGACGAAGGGAGGGTTGCAAAAACATTCAAGGACCATTCCCCGGAGAGCATTCTCGCCAGGGGGCTCAAGACCGCGTCCACAGGGGGAGGCAGCGGCCCTGTGTTCGTTCTGAAACAGATGGCCGATGTGAATACCATACCCGAGGATTCGGTCGCGGTGGTACCCTGGCTCGACCCTTCGCTTTCACAAATCGTAGACAGGGTTGCTGCGGTGATTTCCCAGGAGGGAAGCAGGGCCTGTCATTTTGCCTCCGTGGCCAGGGAGTTCAACCTGCCTGTCGTCTACGGCATCAAGAATCTCGAGGTGCTGAAAGAGGATCAGGTGGTCACGGTTGACGCCGACGGAGGCCTGGTCCTTTCCGGAAGGATCGAGGCACTGCTGGAGGAAAAGAAGAACCGCCAGCAATCCAGGCTGGCCGAGCGGCTGCGCCATGTGATGCCGCAGATGATCACCCTCAACCTGACCGACCATACCGCTCCATCCTTTTCGCCGGAAGGGTGCAAATCCCTGCACGATATCGTCCGCTTCGTCCATGAAAAATCGGTGCAGGAGATGTTTACCATGGTAGGCAAGGGCAGCCGGGCCATGAACAGGGCCAAGCGGCTCAAAACCGAACTTCCCCTGGTCATGTATGTGCTCGACATAGAAGAGGGGCTGTTTGCATCGGCCAGGGAAAGCGATGCGATTACCGCGGATGACATCAAGAGCAGTCCCATGACCGCGCTGTGGTGGGGACTCTCTTCCCAGGACGTGGTCTGGGATGATTCCCAGTTGTATATGGACTGGGAGGAGTTCGACCGCATCAGCGCAGGAGTGTTCAAAAAGGATTCGCCTCTTCTGGCCAGCTACGCCATTTTGGCCGAGGATTACGCCCATGTCATGGTCCGCTTCGGCTATCACTTTTCCATCGTGGACACGCTCTGCGGAAAGGATCAGAAGAACAACTACATCAATTTCCGCTTCAAGGGCGGGGGAGGGACACCGCATCAGCGCAATTTCAGGCTCCAGTTCATCCGGGGCGTACTGGAACCCTTTGACTTTCAGCTGACGACCAGAGGAGACCTCCTCGACGCCAGCATCCGCTCACTCGAAGAGCCCTCGATACACCGGAGGCTTGCCGTGCTGGGGTATCTTCTGGCCAAGACCAGGCTCATGGATTTCACCCTTGAAAATGAAACTCAGGTCCAGGACGAGATCAGGGATTTTCTGCTGAAAATCAGGAAGAGAGCGCTGTGATGAAGGGGATGAACACGCTTTACGACCTGAACTGGGTCACTGACCGGCTGGCTGTGGGACATGCCCCGTTCACGGTGGAGCAGCTCGAGTATCTCAAAAATGAGGGCATCACTTCCATTCTCAACCTGTGCGGCGAGTTCGAAGAGCTGCACAAGATCCAGGCGGAGTTCGGGTTCGAAGTCTACTACATGCCGGTGGAAGATGAAGAGGCCCCCCAGCTCAAGGAACTGGAAAAGGCCTTGGAGTGGCTGGACGAGGCCATTTATCTGGGCAAAAAGGTCCTGATTCACTGCCGGTTCGGCATCGGCAGGACAGGCACGGTCTTGAACGCCTATCTCCTGCGGCGGGGGCTGGGGCACAAAATGGCCGGCAAGACCCTGAAGCCGTTCAAATCCAAGCCGGCGAACTTCTACCAGTGGCGGGCCATCAGGAAATACGGCAAAAAGAGCGGCCGGCTGACGATTCGCGAGCCTTCCCTGGAGTTCCGGCGGGTAGTGGATCTGGCCCACTTTTTCAACGAATACGAGGCACTGGTCAGGGAAGCGGAAATCCGGCTGAGAACCGGGGGAATCACCTCCCACTGCGGCAAGGAAAATACCCACTGCTGCCGCACGCCCATCCCCCTGACGCTGATGGAAGCGGTGTACCTGACCAACAAGATCAATATTACCCTGAGCAAGGAAGAGCGCATGGACGTGATAGACAGGGGGGTGGCCGTTGCCCGGCAGGAGCGCAACCAGGCCCGGGAGTTGGGAGGCAAGGAGTTCTGTCTTACCGGGTCGGGCAGAGACTGCCCCCTTCTGGAGGAGGGAACCTGTCTGATCTACCCGTTCAGACCGCTGCAGTGCCGGACATCCGACCTTCCAGAAAAGGACAAGGAGGAGGTCTGGACCGCACGGATCCATCCTGAATTGGCCTGGCTGTCTGAAGAGCTGTTCCTCACCTTTGCCGATAGGGACAAAGGTCCGTCCCTGCCGGTGTTCCCCCTGCCCGAGGTGGTTTCGGGCAAGTATGTGGAGCGGCTTTTCCGCCTCCTGATGCTGACCACAGAAGGCGAGCTCCTCTAAAGAAGCCTCTCCTTTCCTGAACTTTGTCGTACCCGTCGGTCTCTCTGTTTTGGAGAAGTCTCTCCTTTGGAAGCTGCAGTTCCTGCGATATCAGAGAGTTTTCGAAACTACTGTTCTGGAAATCCTGCCGGGTCAAAAAGGCGGCCGGCCCCCGGCAGTTGTTCGTTTTCCGGAAACCCCAGATCCAGCTGCAGCCCCAGTTTGATTTCGTCCCGGTCCTCCCGGCCATCCTCCCAGGACCGTGTATACCCTCCGGTCAAGGACAAGGAGCGCTGCACTCCCTCTTCCTTTTGACTTGCATGCCAGGTGTATTTCCCTGTGCACTCCAGAAAGCTGTATGCTCCCCAGTCATTGCTGTTTTCCTGGAGGGCGACGGAGAACACCATGTCTGATTCGTCGGAAATCTCGAGCCCGGTCTGCAGACCGGCGCGCCATTTTCGGCTGAGCAAAGCCCCATCCTGTTCAGTCAGAGAATAGGAGACAGAAGGTGTGAAGGACAGCCCATCCAGAGGGCGAAGCATGGACTCCAGGCTGAGATCGTGACGCACCAGGGCGGAACCGCCCGGTGAAAACCGCTCCATTTCCGTCACGCTGTACTGGGGGGTGGTCTTCCATTGTTTTCCCTTGAGAGAAAGACCGAGCCGCAGGGAACGGGTCATCTCTGAAAAGGAGTCGTAGCCGTCCGGTTCGGACAGGCTTTGCCTGGTGTGCAGACCCACGCCGCCAAAGAGTTTGGCATGGTTTGAAAGCGACAGGGAGTAGGAGAGGTCGGCGCCTGATTCCCGCATGATCGGCCGGAAGGCATCTTCAGCCAGATTGTCCCTGCGGGTGGAAAGATCGAGTCGCACATTCCCTTTTGCGAAATTTTTGGTGAGCCGGGCGACGATCTCCTCCACATCGTTTTCCGGAGCGGCAAAAGGGGTGGCAAATTCCGGCTCCAGCCGGGCATACCGCAACGTGTAGCCATATCCGGCAAATCCCCCGTCCGCCTGGAAACGCCAGGCCGATGCGGGTCCGTCTGAGTCATCATCCCGGGAAAATCCGCTGACGGAGTATTCGGCCTGGAGTCGGAGGGCATCGTCAAGCAGGCTGCTGGAAGCGGCAATGCTGGAGAAAGTTCCTTCCCGGTCCAGGATATCCTTTCCGCGGACCATGGTCCCTGTAAGCGTGAGCATGCCGCCCTCGATCAATTCCCGCTCCAGGGATCCGCCAAGGAGGGTGGGGCTGTTGCCATCATCATTAAGCCCCTCGCCCAGGAAGAAGAATTCTCCCCGGGTGTCCAAAACGTTGAGGAACAGTTTCCCCCCCTCCCCGGAAAGGGTTCCGCCGGAGAGTCCATTCCCGCCGATCTGAATATCGCCCAGGAACAGGTTCTGCCCCCCCAGGCCGAGTTGAAGGAGATAGGTGTCGATAGCAGCGGTATCTGCCTGGACACCGGCCTGGGAAGAGGTATGGTCATCGATCCCGAGTTCCAGGTCGAGGCTGACGCCCTCTTTTTCGAGGCGGGTGGAAAGATGGGCATTGTATGTCTGCGAAATGGGCCCGGCGTTTGCGGAATTCACAGAGGTACTGGTCGAGGCCCGGTCGAACCAGGGATCGTTGACGCGGAATCGCCAACTCCTGCGCAGAATAATCGTCTCTTCCTTGTCTGCAAGTTCGAATCGCACCACGTGTTCACCAGGGAGCAGGTCATGTTTGGGGACATAACGGATCCCCCTGTCGAGAACCTGGCACTGTGACGTGACCGGCTCTCCATTGAGAAACAGCCGGTACTTCGCGCTGCTGCTCCAAGGTTCTGTTTTGGGGAGGAATGCCGCGATTTCCGGCCGCAAGGACTGAATCACGGCCCCGTTCGACGGTGTCAGGAGAAGATTGTCCAGGGTCTGCTGGTTTGGCAGGGCACGGATTTGAAGGGGGCTGCGGTTGTTTGTGAGTTTGGGAAAGGAGATGCGCGATTTGGATTGATCCTCGGCAGTGACGAAATATTCGAGTCCGGGCACAACCACCGACTTTGCGGAAAGGACGATGCTGAATTCGTTCGGGCCGGTTTTGGCCATGGGACTGGCGGTATAGCTCTGCTGTCCGACAACCCGATGGTGCAGAAGGCCGGAGGTGAGCTGCCGGCTGTCATGGAGCCTGATGCGGAACTTCAGGGGCATGTTTGCCTGCACCGCTCCTGTGGGGGAAAGGACCTCGATCCCTTCCTCTCCCAGGGCCGATGCCGGCCGGAAGAGGCCGCAGAGCATCGACAAGGAAATGAGGATAACTGGAAAATATAAGCGATACATATGTCAGCAGGCAAGCAAACATTGCGTTTTCACTCTGTGTGCAAGAATTGGGTCCAGAACTGAGGGGGGAGCCACCTGGAGCAAACTCAGGGCGGTAACTGATCATAATGAGAGGAAAAGAATTTTAGAGAATTTGATGCCGAGCCTGTTGGATGTCCAAGCGGGAACCGGCATGGGCAGGAAAATGACGGCGCTGTCAGTTTGGAGACAAAGAAAAATTTGAACGTTGAGATTTGGGGGGGGTGAAACTACGCCGAAGTGTGCCGGAGAGTGAGAAATGAGGGGTCGCCCCAATTACTCCTACGTCACAGTTTACAGGCTTTGAAGAAGAGTCTGCTTTCATCCAGACAGCCGGGGCGGAGCAGGAGCACTTCTGCACGGGTGGCATTATTCAGCCTGGTAATGTCGATGGTGCCGAAGTTTTTGCGCGCCGCCAGAAGGGCAATGGGCAAGCCGAATCCGGTGCCCATGGGGTTGGCGGTATGAAACGGGGTGAAGAGTTCATCCATGCCGAGGCTTTCCGGAAGCTCACCCGAGTTTTCAATGGTCAGGCTGAGAAAGCCGGGGCCGACCGTGGAAGGCCCGGTTCGAATCGAGAGGCGAAGATCCTCGTCGGAAAGGGACGACATGGCCTCGAAGCTGTTTTCCAGAAGCTGGGTCAGGATCTGATGCACCAGTTCCTGGTCGGCTTCGGCCTTTGAGGCCTCCGGGTCGAAGTGAAGCTCCATGGAGAGGGGAACCGGGAATCGCAGTTGTATCCTCTCCAGAACCGATGTGACGGACTGCTCCAGATCCACCGTTGTGTATGTGGGATCCTTGTCCTGAACTTTCAGGTAGTCGGTCACATGGCTGACCAGCCGCTCCAGCCGCAGGGCCTCTTCCAGGATAATGCCGCCGGATCGGTCTTCCCTGCTTTCCGGCGTGGCTGCCCGTTTGATCAGGGCAGCAGTGCCGCCGATCACGGTCAGCGGGTTCCTGAGCTGGTGCGCCACTCCGGACATCACGTTCCATTCGCACCGGGACGAACCCTCGATATAGGCATCAGTCTCCACCAGCTGACAGAGATCAAAAAGGCGGTCCACCGCTTCCTGCACCGTGCGCTGCTCGGACAGAGGCACGATTTCCTCGATCAGGTCTGAGGTGAATCTGCGGACCTGGGAGTAGGCCAGGCTGATGAACCTGTGGTCCACGCCGTAGCTCACGTGCTGCGTCCCGCTCAGCCACAGGGAAGAGAGAAATTCTTCGCTTTCAGGCGAGCCCCAGAACCTGGAGTACCATCCCTGCCAGTTCTGCTTGAGCCGGCTCTCGGACGTCTGGTTTCGAAGCACGATCTGCGTCTGGGCCAGCTCGTTCATCAGCGAGTACAGAAAGTCGGCCATGGCGTCTTTTCTGGCCGCGAAACGGTCCCTGTAGGGATTGAGTGGGGCGAGCAGTTCCGGACTGATGCCGAGGTGTTCCTTGAAAAACGAAAGCCGGGCAAGGGGAACGGATTTGGGACGTCGCATGACCTCTCCATGAACAGGTATTGGATGGACCCTTCATACCAGATGAACGCCTGGGGCGAAACCTCAACTGATTCGAAGACATTGGCAGCGTTCTTTTTCCCTGATCGAGACGAACACTTCTTGATATGATAGCGTTGGAGCGTTCATAGGTACACAAACCAAACTCCGATCTGAAAGGAGAGCGTATGCGATGGTATTTCCGCTGCTTGTTGCCATGGTGTTCTGCCGGACGAAACAGTGCCCGGCAGAAGTCGCAAGCCAGAACCAGGACACTGCAAGTCCGTACCTCACTTGACCTTTCCGGCCCGGCTCACAATTTTTCTTGACGGCCCAAAATCCGCTGGATATCAAGGGTTCCCTCATATCCGCCACCGTAGCTCAGTTGGTAGAGCAGCTGATTCGTAATCAGCAGGCCAGGAGTTCGAGTCTCCTCGGTGGCTCCAGGAAAAACAAGGGCTTACGGGTAATGCCGCAAGCCCTTTTCTCTTTTAACCCCTCACGGTGTCGATTGCGTGTCAGTTTGATTTTGCTCGCCAGTGTTTCCACTCCCTTCTAGACCGGCTCCTGTCGCTCAAGGTCAAGCCAAGCCGGACCTTTTCCTCTCTCGTCACCCTCAGGCTTGACCAATGGATTTATCTTCGAATTTGAGGTGCATGGATGATGGCGAGTAGGAGGCGTTCCTAGCTATCTATGCAAACGTCTTGTCTGGGCAAGATTTTTAAACTATCGGCAAGTAGTGCTGGTCGAGAACCCCTATACCATTCTAGGATTAGTAATGCGGGATGAAGACAAATCCAGAGAACAGCTCCTGAAAGAACTTCGGGAGCTTCGGCAGCGGCTTAGGGCCCAAAAAGCCGACGCACTCTCCCATCAGGCGGAGTCGGACCGAACGCGTGACACATTGACCGCGGATTTGAGCCAGTTCGCAAGGGATTTGAAGGCGTCCCGTGCCGAGACCGCGGCAGGCAAAGAGGATCTGGCCGAGTCTCAGAAATCCTTGCGTGTCAGTGAACAGAACCTTGAAGCTTTCCATGAGCGCTACAATATTTTGGGCGACCTGATCCCTTTCGGCATTTGGACCGCTGACGCCGAGGGGAACATCACGTTTTTGAGTGACGCCTTCCTTGAGATGAGCGGCATGAACACCCGGGAAATCAGCCGGCTCGAATGGGTCGACCAGCTGGCCAAACCCATGGTCAAGAACGCCATCTCCGAGTGGAGTAGCGCTGTGCACCAGCGGGATATCTGGGAGAGAGAGTTCACGGCTGTCAGCGAAGCTGGGAAGAAATACGAGATCCTGATCCGCGGCGTACCGATCCTGGATGCTGAAGAAAATATCCTATCCTGGCTTGGCATCAATCTCGACATCAGCCAGCGCAAGCTGGCAGAGGAGAGATTGCGCCGTCACAAAGAGGAACTGGAGCAGGCCAACAGGGCCAAGGACCAGTTCCTGGCCAACATGAGCCATGAGATCAGAACGCCCATGAACGGAGTTCTGGGATTGACAGAGATACTTCTCCACCATGAATTGCCGGCAAAAGTGCAGGACGACCTGACAATGATTCGAAGCTCAGCCGAATCGGTCATGACTTTGATCAACGACCTCTTCGACCTGTCCCGCATCAGTCAGGGCAAGTTTGATTTCCATGCCGATGAATTCGACCTGCGTTCCATGGTCCGAGCCAGTGTCAGTCCGTTTGAGTTCCAGGCCCGTTCCAAGGATCTGGAGTTCAGCGTTGCCATCGACGAAAGCGTCCCTTCTCAGATCCTTTGCGACAAGGATCGACTGGGGCAGGTGATCAAAAACCTGGTCTCCAACGCGATAAAGTTCACCGAGAGGGGATTTGTCCGGGTGCATGTCAATGCCGAGAAGTATGATGAGGACACCATCAGGCTGAACTTCACCGTAACCGATTCAGGGATGGGCATCCCCAAGAACAAGCTGAACGAGGTTTTCAGTGCCTTCACCCAGCTTGACCCGTCGTACTCCAAGAAGTTCGCTGGAATCGGTCTTGGGCTGGCCATCTCCAAAAGCCTGGTCGAGGGCATGGGCGGAGAGATCTCGGTGGACAGCACAACGGGAAAGGGGGCCACATTCCGTTTTTACGTCACCTGCGGCATTGTGACCGAAGAGCAGGAGCCGACAGCCCCAAGCCTGACCCTTAATGACCTTCCCCCCATGACGATTCTCCTTGTGGAGGACAACGCGGTCAATCGGCTGTTCCTGCGCCGCGCCCTGGTCACGGCCGGAAACAGCGTGGGGGAGGCTGAAAATGGCAGCCATGCCCTGGCAAAGCACAAGGAGACATCTTTCGACCTCGTGCTTATGGACATTCAGATGCCGGAGATGGACGGGATCGAGGCCACGCGGCGAATCCGCTCGGGCAAACACGGCCGTGCCGACGTTCCGATCATCGCCCTGACCGCCTACGCCTTGAAGGGCGATCGGGAAAAATTTCTGGATGAAGGCATGAACGGCTACGTGACCAAGCCCGTGGATTTCGGAAAACTGGCCCGGACTATCGCCGAGGTATGCGGGTTTCCGGTTGAAAAGGACTGAACCCTCATGAGTCCCTATGCCCGGGGGAATTGGGAATTGGCGAATTAGCGAATCAGCGAATTGGGAAATTGCGAATTGAAAGGCAGGGTTCCCCATGCTGTCATTGGCATGCGAGCCTGGGAATGACAGGAAGAAAAATCTGCCTGCTTGCTGCTCGCTGCTTGGTTTTAGCCGTTCACGCCGTTTATGGGTCTAATCTGCTCTTAACTCAAGCATGCAGCGCAGGCCTTTTTTGCACCGCAGAAAAGAGTGGGACGCTCTATCCGAGGGGGTGGATGCGAACCGTTACGGCCCGGCCGGGGTGGGGGCCAGCATGGACAGGAGGGGGGCCAGGAGCAAGGCCTGGATGATCCAGCCCAGCAGGCACACCCCCACAGTGCGCATCGAACTCTTGTAATCAAGGGCCTGGCGCACGGCTATGATCATGGCCAACAGCATCCAGATGGAAGCGACGAAAACGGCCACGCCCCGCAGAAAGGGGAAGGGAATGACCCCCAGGATTCTGATCACGCCGGGCGCGCTGGCAAAGCCCGTGGTGCGCAGCAGTTCACCCACGCTGGAGCGTGTCCCTGCTTCGGGCAGCAGCTTGGCTCCCAACACATAGATGATCAGGGCCCAGAGGAACCACCCTGCCAGGGCGGCAAAGGTGCCCAGAAGGAGCCCGGTCACCCCCATCTGAATGGTGCCGATCCCGGCGGCCAGGCTGGAGATGACCACTACGGTCATGGCCTGGCCGAGGGCCTTCTTGTCTGCCTCGACCTCCTCGTAGAGGTGGATGTCCAATTTGGCGGCTCTGATCATGCGGTCAATGAGGGGGGCCATGGCGCGCTCCTTTGGAAAAGTTTGCATCGACTGGTACACTGAACTGAGTTTTTGAGCAGCTTTAGCAGACTGCTGTGGCATGTCCAGCCTTGGAAGTGGACCCGGGCCGGAAAATTTCCTGGCCTGTACTCAAAAAAATCTTTGCAACAGGAGGCGAGATGACGGCATTGCAAGGAAAGACCCTCATCCTCAGCGGAGCGTCCCGGGGCATTGGAAAGGCTCTGGCCCTGCAGCTGGCAGCAGAGGGCGTCAACCTGGTCCTCAATGCCCGCAGCAGGGATGCCCTGCTCGAGTCCCGGGACGCGTGCCGCAGTCAGGGGGTTTTCGCAGAGGCGGTCTCAGGCGATATCGCCGCAGAGCAGACCGCATCATCCCTGGTCGAGGCGGCCCGGGATATCGGGGGGTTCTTCGGGTTCGTGCATGCGGCCGGGGTGCTGCACCCCGG
>JBKHAV010000172.1:0-3387 GCA_046542715.1 Desulfovibrionales bacterium | reverse complement strand
CTATTCTTCCAGCGACAGCGTGATCTCCAGGCGGGAGAGGTTGACTTCCTCCAGGCGGACGTTCACCTCCTGTCCGAGGCGGAATCTGCGGCCGGTGCGTTCGCCCAGGAGTTCGTGCTTCTTGTCCAGATAGACATAGTAGTCGTCGGTCAGGGAGGAGAGGCGGACCATGCCTTCGGCCATGACCTCCTTGAGTTCCACCCAGAAACCGAAATCCGCCAGGGACGCGATCACCCCGGTGAAGGTCTGCCCCACCTTGTCCCGGAGAAAGAGGATGGTCAGCCGTTTGACGATTTCCCGCTCCGCTTCCATGGCCGTGCGTTCCTGTTTGTTGATATGGTCCGCAGTCTCTTTCAGCCGCTTGAGCCCGGGGCCGCCCGGGACCGTCACCCCCAGGGCCTGTTTGAGGGAGCGGTGGACCACCAGGTCGGCGTAGCGGCGGATGGGGGAGGTGAAGTGGCAGTAGCAGTCCGAGGCCAGGCCGAAGTGGCCTTCGTTCACCGGGGTGTACTTGGCCTGCATCATGGAGCGCAGGGCCAGCCGGTTGACCAGAAACTCCATTTCCGTGTCCTTGGCTGTGACCAGGAGTTTCTGCAGGGCCTTGATGTCGCGATCCTCGGGAAGTTCAGGCCCAAGCGAGGTGTTCTGGAGCAGTTCGAACAGGGCATCGAGCTTTTCCTGATCCGGTTCGGGGTGGATCCGGTAGAGCAGGCTCATCTCCTTGTCTGTGAGAAACCGGGCCACGGATTCGTTGGCCGCGAGCATGAACTCCTCGATGATCTGGTGGGCGAAATTCCTGGTCTTGGGCCGGATATCCTCGGTGCGGTCGCGGATGTTGATCAGCACTTCGGGCTCGGGAAGATCAAAATCCAGGGAGCCGCGCTCTTCACGCCGGGCTTTGAGCAACCGGGCCAGAGTCTCGGCATCATAGAGCATGGGCAGGAGGTCGCGGAGAGGCTTCTGGGCCTCGGCGTCCTTGTCCAGGACGGCGCGTTTGACCTGGGAGTAGGTCAGCCGGGCGTGGCTGCGGATCACGGCCGGATAGTACTTCCCGTCCAGGGGCAACCCCCGGGAGGAGAGCAGCATCTCCGCCACCATGGCCAGCCTCGGCTGATCCGGGACCAGGCTGCACAGCCCGTTGGAGAGCTTTTCCGGAAACATGGGCTCCACGGATGTGGGAAAATAGTAGGAGTTGCCCCGCTCCTGGGCCTCCCGGTCCAGCCGGGTCCCATGGGCCACATAGTGGGACACGTCGGCAATGGCCACCCACAGCCGGAACTTGTCCCCCTCCCGGCGCACGCACACGGCATCGTCGAAATCCTTGGCGGTTGCGCCGTCAATGGTCACCAGCGGCAGGTCCCGGAGATCCTCTCGCCCTTCGAAGGCCTCCTCCCCGGGAGTGTCGGGCAGGGTTTCAAGCTCCCTGAGCACGGTTTCGGGAAACTCCGTGGGAATGGCGTAGTTCGTCTTGACCAGCGCCTCCTGGACAGAGACGTCATGCTCAGGCCCGAGAATTTCCTCGAGTTCGCAGGCCCACACGCTGCGCTCCAGCTCTTCCGTGGGTTTGACCAGAACGATATCGCCCAGGGCGGGCTGCTCAGAACTGCCCTTGGCGTCCACGATCACGTTGAACTGCAGCTTGGCGTCGGTGGGGTGGGAAAAATACATGTCCTCGCGGAGCTTGCGCACGATCTTGACCGCAATGACCTCCTGGACCCGCTCGACGACCCGGACGATCCTCCCTTCAGGGTTTTTCCCCCGCTGTCCAGGAAGAATCGCGGCCAGAACCCGGTCCCCGTTCCAGGCTTCCCCCAGGTTGCGGCGGGAGATGAAGATGTCCTTGCGCCGCTTGTCTTCAGGGATGACAAACCCCACGCCGGAGCGCTGGATCTCGAGGGTGCCGGAGACCATGGGCATCTTCTTGACCAGCCCGTAGGACTTGCCGAACCGGATGAGCTTGCCCTGGTCCACGAGGTTTTTCAAAATCGAGCGCACTTCCTTGCGTTTGGACTTGTCCACCCCAAGGATGGAGAAGAGTTCCTTGCGGTGGAGGGGTTTGCCGGCCTCCTGAAAAATCTTGAGGATGCTCTGTGCGTTGTACCCGGTGTTTTGGCCTCGTTTTTTGCCCATGACTCTATCCTTTGAAGACGTTCAGCAACCTGCTCAAAATATGAACATTATCAGACAGAGGAAAGAATTCAAAGCGAGCAGGCTCAGCGCAACCTGGCGCCGATCCAGGACTCGAAGGGTTCCCCCGGGCCAGGGGGGAAGGAGAGGGAGAGCGAAAGGGTGAAAAGTCGGTCAGAGGGCAGTGCCTGCAGCTTCACCGCGTCCTTGGGCGTGGTCAGGATGACCGGGCAGTTCCTGCTGTCAGCGGTTGCGAGAATGTCGGCCGCGTCCTTTTCGCTGTAGGCGTGATGGTCGGGAAAGACGAGGTGCTCTTCCGGCGGGCGGTGCATGATTTCAGAGGCCGTGTGCAGGGCCCGGTGGGGATTGGCTATGCCGGTGACAAGGAGATACCCGGCAGACGGATCGACTCGTGCCGGGGCATTGTCGGCTGCGCACAGGAGCTGTCCTGCTTTTGTCTGAAAGAGGAAAATGGGTGTTGCGAACCGCTTGAGGCGGTTTTGGGCACGGTCCCACAGGGACGCTCCGTCCTGGCCTGTGGCGTTGACCAGGAAACAGTGGGCCCGGTGCAGGGCGGATTGGGCCTCCCGCCAGGTGCCGCCGGGAATGACCCGGTTCCATCCCGGCCCGAGATCGTCCGGGGAGAGGAGGACCAGATCGAGGTTTCGCTTCACGGCCAGGTGCTGGAACCCGTCGTCCAGGATGAAGAGATCCGGAGCAAAATGTTCCCAGGCCCAGGCTCCGGCCCGGGCGCGAACCGGGTCGACCACGATTTTGGCTTCGGGATGCTTGCGGGCCAGCATCAGCGGTTCGTCCCCGGAGTGCTCGGGTCGGCTGCCCTGGGAGACCAGATACGGGGTGTGGGGAGGTGTGCCGCCATACCCCCGGGTCAGTACAACAGGTCTGCGGCCGTTTTCCTGGCACCAGTGCAGCAGCCAGTCTGTAATCTGGGTTTTGCCGGTGCCGCCCCAGCGGATATTGCCGATTGAGACGCAGCATGCAGGGGGGGCCCAGGAACGAAACAGCCCCTTTTGAAAGGCCTGTGCCCGGAGATGCATGACGGCGGCGTAGGCTCCCCCTAGAGGGGAAAGAATCCGGGCCAGGCGATGGGGACGCTTGATCCTTCTCACGGGATGACTCCCTGCGGAAAAGAAAAAAGGCAGGAGAGTCCTGCCTTTTGAAAACCAGTCACGCGGCAGCGCTCCTAGTCCCGGGTCTGTCCGAAGAAATGCAGGAGCATGAGGAAGAGGTTCAGGAAAT
>JBKHAV010000050.1:0-18287 GCA_046542715.1 Desulfovibrionales bacterium | reverse complement strand
ATTTCGGATTTCGGATTTGAGAAATATTCGAATTTCGGATTTCGGACTTATAGTTGGTGATATGATAATTGGTGTCCTCAGCTTCACGCTGTATCTGCACGGGAACAGATCCCTGAAGGCGAAGCGGCAGGTGGCAAACAGCCTCCGCCAGAAGCTCAGAAACAAGTTCAACGTCTCGGTGTCTGAAATCGAGAATCAGGATGACCATGAACGGCTGGATATGGCCGTGGTCACCCTGTCCAATGAAACCACGCGCGTGGAAAGTCATCTGCAAAAGGCCCTGGCCATGGTCGAAGCCGTCTCTTCCGATGAAGTGGCCAACGTGCAGATGGAAATCTTCAGCGCATGATCAAGTGAGATGATTGATGCGCCGTTCGCAATCACAGCGATCCAAACGCATCGCAGACCTCATTCTGCGGGAGATCGGAACCATCCTCACGGAAGAGGTTCAGGACCCCCGGCTGGATTTGGTCAGCATAAGCGGTGTGAGAATGAACAAGGACCTCTCCATTGCCGAGGTCCTCTACACCCATAGCGGTGACGAGGCGAAGCGGGAGCAGGTGCAAAAGGCCCTGGATGCGGCCCGTGGATATATCAGGACATTGCTCGGGAAACGGCTGAACATGCGGCGCACCCCTGAGCTGCGGTTCGTGTGGGACGAATTTCTGGAGGTTATGGTTTATGACCGGTCTCAAGGATCTGGTCGTCCAGACGATCAGGGAGAATGACAGCTTTCTGCTGGCCTCCCACATCAGCCCTGATGGAGACGCCCTCGGCTCCATGACCGGGTTTGGCTGGATACTGCGCCATCTCGGCAAGGATTTTGTCATCTACTCCCCGGATTCGATCCCAGGACATTATGCCTGGCTCAACACTCCGGTGCCGCTGCAGAGCGAGCTCCCAAACCTGGAGGACCGCTGGACGGTCGTCCTGGATTGCGGGGACCGCGACCGCATGGGGCGGGCGCTCGTGGACATGCTCATCCCGGACCGTACTGTCGTCATCGACCATCACCAGAACAACCCAGGGTTCGGCAGTGTGAACTGGATCGACCCCGTCCGGTCCTCTGTAGGGGAAATGGTCGCGGAGATCGCCCTTGAACTCGGCGTGCCCCTGCGCGGGGAACTTGCGCTCTCCCTCTATCTGGCCATCGTGACGGACACCGGGTACTTCACCTTTGGCAACACCGGCCCAAGGACCCTTGAAATCGTCGGGACGATGCTCAAAAACGGGCTCAAGCCCGGTGAGGTCAATCCGGTCATCCAGAATCAGTGGTCCATGAACAGGCTGCATCTCCAGGGACAGGTGTTGAAAGATGCACAGCTTCATTACAAGGGCACTGTCGGTCTGGTCACGGTGCCTTCAGAGCTGTTGCACCGGACCGGAACCAGTCCGGAGGACTGCGACGGACTGGTCAATTTCCTGAACCGGATAAGAGGGGTGCGGATCGCGGCCATGCTCCGGGAAAACGGAGCCGGAACGATCAAGTTCAGTCTTCGCTCCTCCGGCGACACCGATGTCCAGCGCATCGCCCGGATGTTCGACGGCGGCGGGCACAAAAACGCTGCCGGGGGAACCATCAAAGGGACCCTGGACGAGGCCAGGAAGCAACTTCTGGAAGCCATAGGCCGGGCACCGGAAATTCAGGATCGGAATTGATGGGTTCATTCCCTGGTGTCTCCCAGCAGCACGGGGTTCTGGTCCTGGACAAGCCCGAAGGGCCCACCTCCACGGCCTGCCTTGAGCTGATCAAAAAGAAGCTGGGCCAGCGCAAGATCGGCCATGCAGGGACGCTGGATCCCATGGCCACAGGGGTGCTCCTGGTCCTGCTTGGACAAGGGACCAAGCTGGCGCCCTATCTGCTGAGCGGAGAGAAGGTCTACCGCGGCGAACTCCAGCTCGGCATGGTGACGGACACCTATGACAGAACAGGAACCATCGAAGAGGAGCACCCTTTCCAGGGAATCACCCCTGAAATGGTATCCGAAGCGGTAAATTCCTGGCTTGAGTTGACCGAACAGGAGGTCCCCGCGTATTCTGCGGCAAAGCACAAGGGAAAGCCCTTGTACGCCCTGAAACGCGCCGGGAAAGACGTTCCGGTCAAGATCAAGCCGGTTGACATATCCCTGGCCGAGGTTCTGGAAATGGACCTGCCCAGGGTGTCGTTCAGGGTGAGATGTTCCCAAGGCACCTACATACGTTCCCTGGCCCACAGCCTGGGGAAGCGATTGGGTTGCGGCGCTGCCCTGACAGCGCTTGTACGGGAACAGAGCCATCCCTTTGCGCTCGACACGGCGCACGGGCTCGACGAGGTCCTGGATGATCCGGCCGGTTTTTCCGCCCGGGTCATTCCCCTTGCCGCGTGCCTGCCCCACTGGCCAAAACTCCGGCTCGAACCCGAGCAGGTGAACAAGGTCAAAAACGGGGTCAGGATCGCGGTGCAGGAGACCGAAATTCCCGCGTCTTCCCTTCGGGAAGGGGACGGGGCCATGGTCATGGACTTTCGCAACGAGCCCTTGGCGCTGGTGGAGGCGAAAAGAGAGGGCGACCAACTGATGTGGTCCATTTTGCGCGGTCTGTGGACCTGACAAAAGGACGACGAACAACACTACCTAGTATGGAGGATACGCTGTGGTCATGAATGCCGAGGACAAGAAGAAAATTATCGAGGATTTCTCCCAGCACGAGGGGGACACCGGTTCGCCCGAGGTTCAGGTAGCCCTGCTCACGAACCGGATCGTCTATTTGACCGAGCATTTCAAGTCGCACAAAAAGGATTTTCACTCCCGTGCCGGACTGCTCAAGCTGGTCGGAAAACGGAGAAAGCTCCTCAATTATCTGAAGAGCAAGGACATTCAACGCTATCGCACGCTGATTGAACGGCTGAACCTGCGCAAGTAGCATGTTCAGGAGGGAGCCCCGTCCGGGGCTCCCTCCGTGCAGACGACAAATTTTTATTTTTGCGGGCCAGACACGAGATAGCAGAAGGAATGAGTCCTCTGCACAGCAACGGTCCGATAACAACGAGGATTCACATGCTAGAAGGTAAAAGCGTTACAGCCACGATCGGCAGTGACGAAATAATTATTGAGACAGGCAAATTCGCAAACCAGGCCCACGGGTCGGTCACCGTCCAGTGCGGTGACACCGTCGTTTTGGTCACTGCGGTAACGCAACCTCTGATGCGTGATATCGACTTCATGCCTCTTGTGGTCGATTATACTGAAAAATCATATGCGTACGGGAAAATTCCAGGGAACTTCTTCCGCCGCGAAATGGGCCGTCCCAGTGAGCGGGAGACCCTGACCTCCCGGCTCATCGATCGGCCTATCAGGCCCCTGTTTCCGGACGGCTTCAACGACGAAGTTCAGATTCTGGCTACGGTTCTCTCTGCCGAAGCGGACAAGGACCCTGGCGTCCTGGCCATGATCGGCGCGTCCGCAGCCCTGCATATTTCCAAGATACCCTTCAACGGCCCCATTGCCGGCATCAGGGTTGGCCGGGTCAACGAAGAGTTCATGGCCAACCCCTCCCAGGCGGAACTCGAACAGAGTTCGCTCAATCTGATCATTGCCGGCTCCAAGGACGCCGTGGTCATGGTCGAGGGCGGCGCCGAATTCGTCCACGAGGACGTCATCGCCCAGGCCATCGCCTGGGGGCACGAACAGCTCCAGCCGCTGCTGGCGCTCCAGGACGAACTGCAGCAGAAGGTCGGCGTTGAAAAGCTCTCCTTCACCCCCCCTGTCAAGGATACTGAACTCGAGGACTTCATCCGGGAGAAGGCTTCCGCCGGACTCGCCCAAGCGCTTTCCGTTCCGGAAAAAATGGCCCGCAAAGCAGCCAAGGCAGCTGTCAAAGACGAGCTGTGGGCCGCGTTGAACGAGAAATATGCTGAAACTCCGGAGAAAATCGCCAAAGCCTCTGCCATCTTCAAAGATCTCGAGAAAGGCATCGTTCGCGACCGCATCCGCCGGAAAGGCGAGCGCATCGACGGCCGGGACCTGACAACCGTGCGCCAGCTGGCCATGGAAATCACTACCCTTCCCCGGGCCCATGGCTCGGCTCTGTTCGCCCGCGGCGAGACAAAGGCTCTGGGTGTTACCACCCTTGGCAGCAGCAGCGATGAACAACGTATCGAAGTTATCGGCGGAGAAGCCTTCAACCGGTTCATGTTTCATTATAACTTCCCGCCCTACTCTGTGGGCGAAGTCAAGATGGTCCGCGTTTCCCGCCGCGAACTGGGACACGGGGCGCTCGCTGCCAGAGCGCTCACTCCGGTTCTCCCCGCACCCGATGAATTCCCCTTCACCATCAGGGTCGTCTCCGAAATCATGGAATCCAACGGATCATCGTCCATGGCTTCGGTCTGCGTGGGTTCGCTCTCCATGATGGACGCGGGCGTGCCGATCAAGGCTCCGGTGGCGGGTATCGCTATGGGGCTGATCAAGGAAGAGGACGAGTATTTCATCCTCACCGACATCCTGGGCGATGAAGACCATCTGGGAGACATGGACTTCAAGGTGGCCGGCACCATGGACGGGGTCACCGCCATTCAGATGGACATCAAAATCTCCGGCATTCCCACCGATGTCCTGGAGCGTGCCCTTTCCCAGGCCCGTGACGCCAGGCAGCACATCCTGGGGCAGATGGACGCGGTGATTGCCAAACCCCGCGAAGAACTGTCCAAGTATGCCCCGCAAATGGAAGTCGTGTATGTCGATCCCGAGAAGATCCGGGACGTCATCGGCCCAGGCGGCAAGAACATCAAGGCCATGACCGCAGCCACGGGCGCTTCCATCGACATCGAGGATTCGGGCAGAATTTCCATTTTCGCCCCCACCCAGGAAGCGTTGCGTGACGCCGTGGAGATGGTCCTCTTCTATGACCAGAAGCCTGAACTGGGCAAGGATTACAACGGCAAGGTCAAAAAGCTCATGGACTTCGGGGCCTTTGTGGAGATCCTTCCAGGTGTGGAAGGCTTGGTGCACATATCCCAGCTTGACACGGACAGAGTGGAAAAAGTCGATGACGTGGTCAATCTCGGCGACGAGATCCGGGTCAAGGTCATCGAAATCGAGTCCAGCGGCCGCTTGCGCCTGAGCCGCAAGGCCGTGCTCATTGAAGAGCAGGGCGGCACCTTCAATCTCGAAGAGGCTTCCCGCCCCTCCGGTCCTCCCAGAGGTGGTGGAGGACGCGGCGGGGGACGCCCGCCACGAGGCGGCGGCGACCGCAGAAGATAAAAACGAAAAGCCGGGGCAACCCGGCTTTTTGTTTTTCTGTTGGCGAACGTGAAGTGATCCGTTGCCACGGTTACCCGCTGGTGGTATGGGAGTCGGAAGCAGGAACAGCAGTTTTCAGCACGGGCTTGTCCTCAAAAGGGTAACATTGCGTGATCCCGTGCCATCAATGCATCGAATTCCACAAGGAGGGAGAAATGCTCCGGAAACTCAAAACGTGTTTCGCAGTGGTTCTGATCGGTCTTTTCTTCATGGTTTCGGCAGCGCCTGCCGTGGATTATCAGCCCTACACCCCTGAATACGGCGAGGACACTGCTGCCGCCATGGCAGCCGATGCTCTTGTGGTCAGGCCTGTGGGGATCGCCGCCACAGTGGTTGGAGGGGCTTTGTTTATCGTGTCCCTGCCCTTTTCCGCACTCGGCGGCAATACCGATCAGACCTTTGATCGGATGGTGGCGGATCCGGCACGGTTTACCTTTACCAGGGAACTGGGCAAGTTTTAATTCCGGGCGGTACGGTTTCATCCCGGCGCGAAAAATTCTGATAATTTCCGAACCCTGGGCGAAGTCGATTCTGTGGTCTGGAAGGCCAAGGCATCCCTTCTTCAGGATATAAGCACAGGAACCCGCTGCATTGTGTGACTCACCGAAAAATCCATGCCTTTTGGAACACGAGCATAGTCCGGACGACCCCGGGCTATGCTTCGTTACCAACCCTTCAGGGACTCTTTTCGGTAACCTTGCCGGCTTTTCTCAACCACGCCTCATATCAGGGCATACGCCAGCATGACCACGACAATGCTTCCGGCACGAAGCGACTGGTTGTAGATGATGAGGTTCAGCCCCATGGCAGGTTTGAAGATGCCCGCATAATACGGGAATTGATGCCTGAAGGCCCGCATGGGGGAGGAGAGCACATTGCCCAGGAGCAGGGCCAAAACGATCTCTTTGACGTCGAGCACCCCCTGCTCCAGCATGGCCCCGGCCGCGGCGAGTCCTGCGGAGAATTCGGCGGCAAGTTGCAGAACCACGATACTCAGGGCTTCCGGAGCGAGCCAGGAAATGATGGACACGTAATCGGCCATCCAGGTTTCCAGGGCCTGGAACCATCCAGCCCTGTTCATAAAGAAAACCGCTGCATAAATGGGAACGGTAAACAGGATGATTCGGGGTATCCGCTCGAGAAAGCGCTTCCAGGTTCTCCTGAGCACGTCCCTGAAATGAATTTTTTCCCTGTCTGGAAGTTCACAGACAACGCAGACTTCTCGTCTGGCCGGCAGAATCATATGGGAGAGAGCGAGAACGAACCCCAGACGCAAAAATGTCGAGGCCAGTGTCAGTCCGAGGTAGACAAAAGCCGCCTCCTTGATCAGGGGCACCATGATGAAAAACATGGTCGGAAGATGCAGGACGTAGGTCGGCAGGGAATTGAACAGGTTGGAGAGGATCAGTTCCCTTTTGCTCAGCTTGCCCTGGTCAAAAGCTTCGGCCAGCATGGTATTGGCCGTGACCCCGGAAAAAAACGCCATGGAAAAGCTGGCGCCGGAAATGTCATGGAGATTGCCGAGCCGGACAAGGGGGGAGGCCAGCCTGGCCATGGCCCGGGTCCAGTTCAGGGATTCGATCAGATTGCCGACGAGCAACCCAATGGAAATAAAGAAGCACAGTCTGATCAGGGGCCAGAAGAGCCCGTCCCAAAGTGTTGTCAGTTCCACGATACAAAGGGGGAAAATGCGGAGTAAAGGAACAGCGGCGTAAGTTTACGCGCTGCCCATGGCCCGCCACTGCTCAGAAGGAAGGACCTTGTACTCGTCACTTTCACCTTTAATGACATTCTGCAGTTCCAATTCCTGAAGAGAATGGTCCAGTTTCTCCGGAGTTCCCGTCCACCGGGCCTCGATGGGCTCACGGGTAAGCGGAAGCCCGGCCTGATGCAGAAAATCAAGAAGAAGATACAGCGAAACGGCCTCCACGGAAAGGCCGAGTTCAAAGATGCGTCGTTCCATGCAGTTGACCCCGGATGAAGTTCGATACATGCCAAATCCCCGGAAAGGACAATTCTTATCCGGGTTAGGGAAAAAGGTAAAGATCGCAGGGGATCTTGTCATTTCACTCCAATCCTTTTAAGCAACCGGTACTTTGAACCACATGCCGCAGGGAAGTCATGGACAATATAAAGCTCATCTGGATGAGTGCCGGTGAAGCATCCGGCGACCAGCACGGGGCCGCTTTGCAGGCGGCTATCACCCGCAAAGACCCCGGCGTCCGGTTCATCGGCATGGGCGGTCAGGCCATGCGCGAGGCCGGTCTGGAACCGGTCATCCGGTCCGAGGATCTCTCGGTCATGGGGTTGACGGAAGTCCTTTCCCATTTTCCGAAGATTCTCAAATTTCTGCGCACCATCAAAAGGGAACTCAAGACCACCCGTCCGGATCTGGTGGTGCTTCTCGACGCCCCGGAGTTCAATTTCCGGGTGGCCCGCATGGCTCACACCCTGAACATCCCCGTGGTCTACTACATCAGCCCGAAGATCTGGGCCTGGCGCTCGGGACGTGTCAAATTCATTCAGCGCTTCGTCCGGGAGATGATTTGCATTCTTCCCTTTGAGCGCGATTTTTACGCCAGATCGGGCGTTGGGGTAAAATATGTGGGCCATCCTCTGCTCGACGCCACGCGAAGCCCGGAGATTCTCTCCATCCACCCCCGACAAAACCGCATCGGCATTCTCCCGGGGAGCCGGCTGGGCGAACTCAAGTCTCTCCTTCCCCTGTTCGGGGAAAGTGCCCGCATCCTGAAGATTTTAAACCCGGATCTGAAATTCAGCCTGGTCCTTGCTCCGAATGTGGATGAGGTCCTGATCCGCTCCTTGTGGACCGTTGACGTGCCGCTGGACATACACCCCCATCAGGAGCGCTACTCCACGATTCGCCGCTGCCATGCTGTCATGGCTGCTTCAGGCACGGTGACTCTGGAGACCGGGCTCCTGGAGACTCCTACGGTGGTCTGCTACAAGTTCGCCCCCCTCACTGCGGCCCTGGCCAAACGGGTGATCCAGGTCCCCTATGCGAGCCTGACCAACCTGATCCTCCAAAAAGAAGTCTTTCCCGAGCTTCTCCAGGAACGGGCCACGGCCAGGAATATTGCGGCCGCGATCTGGACATGGCGTGCGCATCCTGAAGAACGAATCCGGGTCATCAAGGAACTCGAACGACTCCCTTCGATTCTGGGATCCGGCGGCGCAGTGGACAGAGCCGCAGACATTGTCCTCGACCATCTGCGGACACTGTAGATTCACCTTTCCATCAGGGATTCTTCAATTTTTCTTTGCCTCGAGGAATACTTGGTGTACCCAGTACGGTAATTGCGAAATTCTTTGATACCCAAAACTGCGCATTCCAAAGGGAGTGTCCATGAAAAAATTTTTGAAGATAACCGGCATTGTTGCAGGTATACTGGTACTGCTTCTCGTCCTGGGCATTGTCCTGCTGGTGACCTTTGTCGACCCCAACGACTACAAAGACGATATTTCCCGGGCGGCCCGCGACGCAACAGGGCGGGAGGTCACTTTCCATGGGGACATGTCCTTTACGTTCTTTCCCTGGCTGGGACTCGAACTCGGTTCCGTGTCCATGAGCAACGCCAGAGGTTTTGAGAACGACGATTTCGCCCGTATCGGCCAGGCCAAAATCAATGTCAGGGTTTTTCCCCTTTTGCAAAGAGAACTGGAGATGGACACCATTGTCCTGAACGATCTCGTCTTGCATTTGGAAAAAAACGCTCAGGGAAGAACAAACTGGGATGACCTCGCCCAGCAGGAGGAGAACGCGACCGCCGAACAGCAACCCCAGGGGGAACAGCCTGGAAGAAGTTTGCAGGAGCTGAATATCGGCGGGGTGGAGATCAACAACGCCCTGGTCACCTGGGACGACCGTCAGGCCGAACAATCCTTTGAACTCGGCAATGTCAATCTCAGTACCGGTGAGATCGCCTTTGGCGACCTTTTTCAGTTTACGCTTGCCTTTGATTTCACCTCGACTCAGCCGCGGATCGCCTCCCGTACCGAAATGAGCGGCCAGATGCTGCTTGACCCCAACCAAAAATCCTATGCTGTCAAACCGGTTGCAATTTCATCCCGTCTCCAGGGTCAAGACATCCCCGGTGAAAGCATCACCCTGACCGCAAAGGGGTATGTGCAGGCCGACATGATGCGCGGCACCGCCACGATCACCGACCTGTCCCTGCAGACCCTGGACGAGATCTCGCTTTTGGCCAATCTGGAGATCACCGGACTCAACGAGGAACTCTCCTATTCCGGCCGGGTGAACCTGCCCAAGTTCGATCCCCAAGCGGTCATGCAAAAACTTGGAATCAACATTCCGGCAACCGGCGACCCGAACGTGCTCAAAGCCTTTTCCTCTGAAGCGAAATTCACGGGGAACAGCGACTCCGCCACGATCCAATCACTTCAGGCGGTCCTCGACCAGACCACCATCAACGGGAACGGTGCTGTGACCAGCTTTGAACGGCCCGCCTACACCTTTGCCCTGACCGTGGACCAGATCGATCTGGACCGGTACCTTCCTCCGACCCCGGAAACTGAGGCCCAAACGCCACGGGATACTCCTTCCGCTGAGCAGGGCGATCCTCTGGAACCATTGCGTGACCTGCGGTTGAAAGGTCAGGCTGATGTGGGCAGTTTGACGGTGAAAAACATCAAAACCTCCGACATAACCGTGTCCGTCACTGCCCGGGACGGACTCCTGACCGTGGATCCCTACTCCCTGGCCCTGTACGGAGGGAGCCTGTCCGGAACGGCCCGGCTGGATGCCCGAACCACAACGCCGAGCTGGTCGTTTACCGAAAAGATGAATTCCGTGGACATAGGCCCCCTGGTGCAGGATTTCATGGACAAGGATCTCATCGCCGGGACCGCGGCCATGGCCGCCAGCCTGTCCGGCAGCGGCATAGAGCCTGACACGATCATGAAAAGCCTCAACGGAGAGGTGAATTTCAGGGCTGCTGACGGCGCTGTCAAGGGCGTCAACATTCCCTTGCTCATCCGCCAGGCCAAAGCGCGCATTACCGGTGCGGCCGCTCCGGAAGAGGTCGCCGCCAAGCAGACTGATTTTTCCGACCTCTCCGGGTCGGCCACCATCACCGATGGGCTGATCAAAAATGACGACTTCCTGATGCAGTCCCCCCTGCTCAGGGTGCGGGGCAAGGGCACAGTGGACCTGCCCCAGGAAGAGGTCGATTATCTGGTCAATGCAGCCCTGGTCGGAACCCTCGAGGGTCAGGGCGGAGCCGGGGTGGAGGAACTCCGGGACGTACCGGTTCCCCTTCGGATCACAGGCACGTTCGATCAGCTCGCCTTCCGCCCGGACATGGAGGTTCTGGCCCGTGAATTTGCCCGCACCAAAGTGGGCGGGGAAGTCCAGAAAAAACTGGAGGAAACCGAAAAACAGCTGCAGCAGAAGCTCAGGGAGAAACTTCCTTTTGGCGGCGGGTCCGGAGATCAAAACGCCACAGGGGATCAATCGCCCACTCCCAGCCTGCCCGGTCTGGACCTCTTCAAGAGGCAGTAAAGCCCGGCTCGGTATCGCTGATCCGTGAGCCCTTGACCATGCGACACGCATGTCATCCGTCAGGGGAAGGGGCAATTGCCGGGGTCCGTTCATGAGTGCCCCATTGCCCTCTGAAAACAAGGGGACCTGAGCCCAGGCACATCATCTCCCCTCCATGTCTGCCCGAAAAAAAAGGCGGACCTTGTCAGGTCCGCCTTGTGAATTCGCTGATTGGGCGTCCTCGTTATTGGCTTTCCCCTGGCTGGCCTCCCATTTCCTGTCCTTCCTGGTCGGTGCCGTACTGCTGGTCGGAACCGTATGTGCCGTTCTGATCTGTGGTACCGCCCATTTCCTGCTGGTACTCTTCCTGCTGCATTCCAGGCTCCTGCTCCTGCCATTCTTCCTGATCAGTGCCACCCATGGGCTGTTCCTGTCCATATCCCGGGCTTTCCTGCTCGGTTCCTGTCATCGGCTCCTGCTCGGGGCTTTCGTTGTTGCCGCCCATGGACCAGGCCTGCCCGGCAATCGCCATCATAAACACCAGAACGAATGTGACAATAATATTTCTCTTCATTTTTCCTCCTGTCACGTTTTGCATACAGAACTCATTCTTCCCCACCACTTGGGGTAATGCAGTACAGGGTATTTTCCCATAACAAATGAAATTTGCAACACTTAATAGTGATTCTATTTGCATCTTTCACAGTATTTTCCCTTCGTTGTCCCTGCCACTTGAAGTAACTTCAAGTATATCAGGATATAATATTGATCCTCACCAATGATGAATTTTTTGTAACTATTTTTTCCTCGCAGCACCCTGTTGAAATGAAGTCCATTTGAGCAGGCTACCTGCCATGAGAGACTGCTTCTGCGATCTTAGACAAAAAGGAGGAAGTCAGAGGCACGAAAGGAGGGGAAGAACGAGTGGGGAAAAAGTCTTTTTTTACAAAACCGGGGCGATCAAGGGTCACGTGATGTGACCCGGTCGGACAGGCTGCTCATGGTGAACACACGGATCAGGGGGAGGCGAGCAAGCAGGGGCGATGCTGCTGTCTGGTGCTTGTGACCGGCAACATGGGCTTGCTGCACATCCGGAGTCAGGCGGACTTCCCCCCCAGAATTTCGAGGATCAGTCCGGCCTTGTCTGCTGGAAGCCGAATCTCCCGGCCCACCACCAGCTTTTGCACCAGAATGTTGATCCATTCCCGGCCGACAGAGGCGTTGTTGATGACGATCACGGTATGGTCGCCGCTGGGGCGGAGATCGTAACCATCGATTCGCACGTCAACTGGGCTCTCCTCCCCTGCAAGCAGAATGGTCCCTGTCAACTGCCTTTTGATCGGATCGAAATGGATGTCGAGCATCTCCCCAAACCCCTTGATCTTCTGGTTGATGAACAGCCTTGGGACGGTTGATGTTCCCAGGCTCAGGAGCCGTTTTCCAACAAAGCCTTTGAATGACATAAGAGTCAATTTGCCCGGGTTGGAGGGAGATTGCAACATCTCGTATGAACGGCCTTTCTGTTTGCATACAGTTGAACTGCAGAATTGGGCCACACCCATTGAGACCCCAGAAGATCCCCTAAGAAATCGTGCATTGTCCCCACTCCCCAAGGGGCCTGTGGGATGGTCGCCGAAAACTTCGCGGCAGTGGCTTTCGAAGAGAGGGCATGAAAAAGCCCTGCCTCGTGAGAGACAGGGCTTTTTTTCCTCTTGGAGTCGATTTCCCGAAAGGAGATCTTACCAGCGGGGACGGCGCTCGGTTTTGGGCTTGGCCTCGTTCACCTTGATGGTCCGGCCGCCGAAATCGGAGCCGTCCAGGGCCTCAATAGCATCGTCGGCGCCGGAGGCGTCCATCTCAACGAACCCGAAGCCGCGGGGGCGGCCAGTTTCCCTGTCCTCGATAAGCTTGACGCTCTCCACTTCTCCGAAAGCGGCAAAAGCCTCACGCACTTCCTCTTCCGTTGCACTCCAGGGAAGGTTCCCCACATAGATGTTCTTCAACATAAACGCTCAATCTCCTGAAAAAAATGAAAAGAGTTTCGGCCCCTCGGGCCCGGAGCCCGGCACTGAAAGCCGCTGCTCCTGCACCTGTCACCATGACGGGTACGAATTAGCGCCCATTATCCAATACAGCTCGTTTCGTCAATTCTTTTTTTTCACCCCTGTTTGGGAAAGAAAAGCAAGGGATTTGGGGACAATTTCTCCGGGAAATACCTCTTCGATGCGGAGCTGAATCGAACGACTCAGACTTGCACTGTGTATCAGGGATCGATCCCGGCCTTTCCGAAGTTCTGACGGCATCGCGACCCCGTTTTGAAAATCGCATCTCCCTGGATGATGAAATCTCCCTGACCCCTTTGGATTGCCATTTTTTTTTGCACCAATGTGGCTCATTGCCCTGAAAAAAAACGGTTTGACTTTGCTGTTTTCACAATTATCTTCAGTGAAACACAACCTGGAGGAACAGCCATGATTTCTATGACCGAAAATGCCAAAGCACAGATCGACGAATACTTTGCCCAGAATGAAGTTTCCCCTCTCCGTATCTTCGTGGCCGAAAGCTGCGGCGGTCCCGCTCTTGGGCTGGGACTTGACGAGGAACGTGAGGGAGACGAAGTCGTCGATCTTCAAGGATATACCGTTGTGATCAACAAGGGTCTTTTGAACACGGCAAAGCCGATTGCCATCGACTTCACGGAACGGGGGTTTTCCCTGGATTCCAGCATGAAGTTCGAAAAGCCTGAGGGCGGCGGCTGCAGCGGTTGCGCCGGCTGTTAATCACGCGACGATGCATTGTACAAAGGCCGCTTTTTTTAGGCGGCCTTTGTTTTTCGAATAACATCAAGTCCGGTCGCAATGCGCAACCTGGTGCATGCTTACGGCTTCACGGTTTGCATGACCGCTGCACTCACCTGCTCCGCCGTGGGCTTGTAATACTCCTCCTGAGGCGGCGTGAAGGGTACTGGGATGTCAGGAGCGGCAACGCGCCTGATCGGCGCCTTGAGGCTGTTCCAACAGGTTTCAGCCACATCAGCGGCGATCTCCGCGCCGAATCCGCCAAAGCGGGTGGCATCGTGCAGGGTGATGAGCCGGCCGGTCTTGCGGACAGATTCGAACACTGTTTCCCGGTCCAGGGGAACCAGGGAACGAAGGTCCACGATCTCGGTGGATATCCCGTGTTCCTGCAGCATTCCCGCCGCCTTGAGCGCAGTGTAGACGGCCCCTCCGTAGGTGACCACGGTGGCGTCCGTCCCCGGTCTGGCGATCCTGGCCTTGCCCAGAGGAACCCGGGCGTCACCGTCCGGGACATCGGCTCTCATCCAGTAGAGCATCATCTCTTCCACAACGATTACCGGGTCCGGATCGAAAATCGCAGACAGCAGCAACCCTTTGGCATCGGCCGGTGTCGATGCGTAGGCCAGCTTCAGCCCCGGCACATGGGCAAACCAGGCCTCCAGGTTATGGGAGTGCTGGCACCCGGCTTTGAACCCGATCCCCGCCTTGACCCGCACCGTGAGCGGAAAACTCGATTTGCCCCCGGAGAGGTACCGCAGCTTGGCCGCATGATTGACCAGCATGTCCGAGGCCAGGGTCATGAATGGGAAAAACATGATTTCCACCACAGGCAACAACCCCATGCAGGAGGCGCCCACAGCCAGGCCGGCAATGGCCGCCTCGCTCACTGGGGTGTCCTTGACCCGCCGGTCCCCGAATCGGTCCAAAAGGCCGAACGTTGGCATGTTCGGATCGGCGTGGATGGAGATTCCCACCCCCTCACCGGCCACGAAAACCCGTTCGTCCTGTTCCATGGCTGTGGAGAGCGCGTCCTGTACTGCCTGTCCAAATGATTTCTCCGCCATACTGCGCTCCTATCTCCTGCTGCGGGTCCGAAAGTCCGCCGGTTCATCCACCCATACATGGTCCAGGGCCGCTTCAGCCGCAGGGAACGGGCTCATGTCGGCAAAGGCTTCGGCCCCCTCCACCCTGCCTTCCATCTCCTTTCGGACAGCTTTGAGATCCGAATCCTGTAAAACACCCTCCTCCACCAGTTTGCGCCCGTAGCACTGTACCGGACAGAGCTTCGACCACCGGACCAGTTCCTCCGGGTCGACATAGTGCTGCGTGTCGCGCTCGCCATGGCCGCGCATCCTGTAGGTCAAGGCCTCCATCAGGGCCGGGCCCCCGCCCTTCCTGATTTCTCGGGCCAGTTCACGCGTGGTCTGGAAAACCTCCTCCACATCGTTGCCGTCCACGAATCTTCCCTCCATGCCGTACCCGGCGGCCCGGTGGGCGATCTGTCCGGCGGAACAGTGGGCGGCATACGCCTGGGCTCCGGCCCAGCAGTTGTTCTCACAGACAAAGAGCACCGGGAGCTTCCACACCCCGGCCATGTTCATGGCTTCGTGCACGCTGCCTTCAGCAGCGGCTCCGTCCCCGAAGAACACCACGGTTATTCCGCTGTCACCCCGGTATTGCTGCGCAAATGCCGCACCCACCGCCAGGGGAGGGCTCGCCCCGACAACCGTCGACGTCATGACCGCCCCGAGTTCCGGAACGGCAAGGTGCAGCGTGCCGGCCTTGCCGTGGTTCACGCCGTTTTCCCGCCCCATGATCTCCGCCAGAAGATGCCCCGGGTCTGCCCCGCGCGCGAGCAGGTGGCCATGGCTGCGGTGGTTGGTCACGAGGATGTCTTCCTGCTGAAGGGCCATGACCACTCCTGCGGCAACCGCCTCCTGCCCGTTTGCCAGAATCTGCATGCCGGGAAGCCGCTCACCCTCCTTGGTCAGCGTGATCAGCCGGTTTTCAAATGTGCGGATCAGGACCATGCTCTCGTATAGGGCGATTCTCAAGTTCCGCTGCAGAGGCTCGGCCATGGCTGCTCCTTAAGGTAATTGATTTCAAATACATTTTTAGTTCTTCATACCACCATCTGTTCTTGACGCCAACATGTGGGCCTGCGGGCAAACCCCGGGGGCGGAGGCATCCTTTCTGCAGGATCCTCTGAACATCAAGGTATGATGGGTGGAGACCAGGCTCCGCCCTGAGGAAGATGTGGAGCAAAAATCCCCCCTATGCTCATGGAAAATACGAGGGTCGGCAGGACGGGGGTGGAAAGGTCGAACAATCCCTGTTCTCCTGGAACCCGTCTCGTCCCTCTCTTTCAGG
Source organism: Desulfovibrionales bacterium (assembly GCA_046542715.1). Taxonomy (GTDB): domain Bacteria; phylum Desulfobacterota; class Desulfovibrionia; order Desulfovibrionales; family JBKHAV01; genus JBKHAV01. Next base: position 2,319 of record JBKHAV010000050.1, on the reverse strand, counting down.
AAAATTGCGGGATCAGACGTGCTGTTCAGGCGGTTTTGTCAAAAGATCGCAGATATGCAGAAGAACTTCGCAGCTTTTTGTCATGGCGGACAGGGCGATCCATTCCTTTTTGGAGTGGAAAAGCATTCCTCCGGTAAAGAGGTTCGGCATGGGAATGCCCATAAAAGAGAGTCTTGCCCCGTCCGTACCCCCGCGAACGCTCTTTTTGACGGGATCGATGCCGGCCCTTACCATGGCCTGCTCAGCCGTTTCCACGACAAGGGGCGCATGGGCCAGAACTTCTCCCATGTTGCGGTATTGCTCCTGAATGGACAGTTCGATCCCGAGCCCGGGGTATCTGGTCTCGAACACCGCCTTGAGCCGGGTCAGAAGCTCGGCCCGTCGCGCGTTTCCTGAAGGGGTGAAGTCCCGAAGTATCAGCGTGGCCTCCCCGCGATTTTCATCGCCGGACAACCCGGTCAGATGAAAGAACCCCTCGCGCCCTTCTGTATGTTCCGGAGTCTCTCCCTCCGGGAGCAGAGCCACGAATCGTGAGGCAATGGCCACGGCATTGACCATCTTGCCCTTGGCATGGCCTGGATGGACATTGTGGCCGTGAAACACGATCTCGGCCTTGAGGGCGTGAAACGTCTCCACGTCCAGGTCCCCCACTCGTCCTCCGTCCACGGTGTACCCAAACCCGGCGAGCCGGGCCATATCGATGTTTTCCGTGCCCCGGCCCACTTCCTCGTCCGGCGTGAACACGATGCGGATTTCCGGGTGGGAAAGATCAGGGAACCGGGCAAGGGCGGAGAGCAGGGTCATGATCGCGGCCACCCCGGCCTTGTCGTCAGCACCGAGCAGGGTCCTGCCGGAGGCCGTGATCACGGTGTCCCCCTGGTAGTCGAGAAGCTCGGGACACTCTTTGGGTGAGAGTGAGAGGTCCAAATTGTCCGCAAAGTGAATCACCCTGCCGTCATAATCCGCATGGAGCACCGGCCTGACCCCGTTGCCCGGTTCCGACGGGGAGGTATCCAGGTGGGCACACAGGGTGAGGATCTCGCGCCGGCCTGAACCCCGGCCCGGAAGAGTTCCGTACACATATCCGAAATCGTCCTGTTCCACATCAGAAAGACCAAGCTCCTCCAACTCGGCTCTGAGCATCTCCCCGAGCACACGCTGGCCCTTTGAACTCGGCTGCTCCGGATTCTTTTCGCTGGACGCCGTGTCAATCGAGACATAGCGCTCAAACCGTTTCAAGATGTCCTGCCGAAGAAACCCGACCACCTCGCGTTGCATCGCTTCCCTCAAGGGTTGATCCGTGCCTTCAGGGCGGCTATCCGGTCCAGAGATTGCTCGATGCGCTCTCTGGAAACCGTCCCTTCCCGAACCAGGGTGTGTATCGCCTCCACAGCCTTCGATCCAACCTTTGGATCATAAACCGAGTTGTTGGCAAACAAAAGGATGTCCGCGCCCGCTTCCAGGGCCAGGCGGATCGTCTCCTGAAAATCGAATTCGTCCCTGATGGCGCCCATTTGCAGATCATCGGTAATGATCACCCCTTCAAACCCCATTTCGGTGCGAAGCATTTCCTGTAAGACAGTATGGGACAGGGTCGCGGGAACTTCGGGATCCAGATCACGGTTGTAGATGTGTGCGGTCATGACGCCGTCCGGGAGTCCCATCCCGACCAAACGCTCAAAGGGAATCAGCTCCCTTGGGGACCAGGTTTCGGTCACGTCCGTAAACCCCAGGTGGGAGTCGGCCAGGGAACTTCCATGACCGGGGAAATGCTTGATCACGGCAAGTATTCCATACTCGTGGAAGCCATGGATGGTTGCAGCGGCATGGGCCACCACGATTTCCGGGTCATGGGAAAAGCTGCGCTCCAACTTCCCGATGATTGGATTTGCAGGATTGACGTTCAGGTCGACCACCGGCGAAAAATTCATGTTGATGCCGAGTCCGGACAGCACCCGGGCGGTCTGGGCCGCTTCCTTCCTGGTTCGATCCGGATCGTTCATCCGACCGAGAACCTGAGCCGAGACCGTGGGGGCAAACCCGAAGCGTTCCTTGAGCCTGCTCACCTTCCCGCCTTCCTGGTCAATGGCAACCAGAAGCGGGGCCCAGGGAGTGAGCCGTTTGACCTCGGCGACAAGCTGCTCGACCTGGCGCGGTGAATCGATGTTGCGTACGGCTTCTTTCCGGGGGACATCATAATCGAAAAGTATCACTCCGCCGAGATTGAGCGTTTCGATCTCCTGCGCCATAGGGCCCATTTCCTCCAGGCTCATGCCCCGAAAGCCCACCATGATCATCTGGCCGACGTCCAGATCCGGG
>JBKHAV010000049.1:0-18376 GCA_046542715.1 Desulfovibrionales bacterium | reverse complement strand
AAAAGTACGATCTGACACAGCGGTGATTTCCTGGTCCGGGATAACAGCTGCTACAGGGATCGACCATACTCCAGGGCGAACCCGTTGAGAGACATGTTGAGCCCGGAATGAACGAGTTCGTTTCCTTCCCGCCTAAAGAAGACCCCGGCCAGATCCAGATCCACCACCCGAATGCTGGATCCAGCCAGTTTGGGAAAAAAATTTCGTTTGCCCGCCCCGAGATCGGCAAGAACGATCTTCAAACTTTGAAACGCCTCCGCTGCCGACAAGCCGGCCGCAAAGAGTTCCTGTGGCCTTTCTGCATATGGTTGACATTTTATCTGGGCCAACGTGAGTTGCCCCGCCAGGCGGAGGAAAAGATCAGGACGGATTTTAAAGGCAGGGGTCCACAGGTACAGCGCTTCGTCTTCCCATTGCGGCTGAACCACCTTCGGAAGATTGGCCATCCTGGCCAGGTCCCCAAACGACTTCAGGTTCAGCCCTTCTGATTCTGCCCTGAACCGCCAGAAGGGCAGGCAGATCCCTTCCCGCTCTCCGGTTGTCAGCACCAGTTTGGTCCGCTTCAGCCGGTCTTCGGCAAGATGCCAGGCGGAGTCGCAATGCGGGCAGACAAAGACCACACTCTCTAAGCGGCCGTGAAGATCCCAGCCGCATGCCGGACAAAGCGAGGGAAGATAGCTTACGTTCCAGGTACGGGGTTCCTCCAGCGTCATGCCCTCTTCTTCTGAACCCGCCCTGTCCTTGAGCGGCCGCTCCAGCACCCCGTCAAAGATCTTTCCCTGGTCTGTATAAAACGGAGCGTAAATTATACTCTTCTGCTCCCCAACAAACGTCTTGTGATAACAGCGTTGCCCTGAGGATTTTTCCAGAACCTCGATCCGGCGAACCATGCCTTTGACCCCCTCTTCCATCGGAACCTCTGCCCGGAGGAACCTGGCCTGGGGAAAGGTATAGGCAAAGGCGAGCATCTGCGTCTGCGGCCTGATCCCCAGGGAGAAGGGATATTCGCTGTCTTTCAGGGCTACAGTGGTGGCGTCCATGAGCTTGTGGGAGACGAAATAGGGCAGACAGGAAAAAATTGTGCCCTTGAACCGCCAGTAGGGAACGAACACCACCCCTTCCCGATCGGGATTGCGAGGAGGGATGACATATCGGAAGGGCCCTTTTGCCAGGAGCAAAAGCCGAACCCGGCAAAAGGGACACTGGAAGAGCCGGCTCGACTCTTCCAGCTCCACAGGGGCGCCGCACTGCGGACAAGTATGGCGGATATGCCAGAGCATAGCGGGTCGTTCGCTGCAAACGGTCCGAAAACCTACTTTCGGATCCTCTCTCCGCACTGGTTGCAGAAGATCGAATCAGAAAGGTTCATGGCACCGCACTGGGGACAGGCGGTTTCCTCCTGCTTCGGCAGGGCTTCTTTCCCGCACCGGGGACAGAACCGGGCTTCGCCGGGGAGATTCTTCCCGCAGTGTTCGCACTGGGCGATCACAAGCTGCTGGTGACCGCAAGAGGGACAGAACCGGGCGTGCTCCGGAAGTTTGCGCCCACAGTCCGGGCATCCCTGCATGCGCTCGGCCTGTTCCTTTGTGGACGGCCGAAACATGTCCGAAAACATGGCCGGCATCATAAACCCCAGCCCCATGCCCATGGCCGAACCGGCTTCCCCGTCGTTTCCAGCAGCTTTTTCCAGAGCCATGGCCGCCTTCATCTTGGTCAGTCGATCCAGATCCCCGAAGATTTCCAGCCTGCTCTTGTCATCGATAGCCTGCTGGACCTCGGGCGGAGGGGTGATGGCATTGATGTAGAGCCCTGTTAAGCCCAATCCCAGATGCGAAAAGTCTTCCTTCAGCCGGCCGGCAAGCCCCTTGGAAAACTCGTCATACTGGCCCGGAAGATCAAAGATGGTGTCGACGTGTTCACCGAGATAATCATTGAGACGGGAAACGATCACTCGTCCCAGGTAGTCCTCGACATCATGGGTGGTGAAGCTGTTTTTCGTGCCCACCAGGGTATTCACGAAGAGAACCGGCTGCACGATCCGAAGGTTGAACACGCCAAAGGCTCTGAGCCGGATGAGTCCAAGCTGTGAATCCTTGAAGGCTACCGGGTCTCTGGTTCCCCATTTCAAATTGGGGAAGAGCTTCATGTTCAAAAAGTAGACCTCGGCCCGCAGCGGGCTGGTCATGCCCCAGGGCACGGAAAGCAGCTTGGTCAGCAAGGGAATGTTCGCCGTGGTCAAGGTATGGCGGCCTGGGCCGAAGGCATCTATGGCCTTGCCCTTGTAGTAGAAGGCGGCCACCTGGCTCTCCCTGACGGTGAGCTGGGCTCCGAATTTGATTTCCCCCGACCCCTCGAACGGCAGGCGGTGCGCCAATTCCTGCCCCGTGTGGTCAAACCACTCCAGCACCTCGAGAAAAACCAGATTATTCGTTCCCATCCTCTCCTCCGTCTCCACGTTCACCTGCGGGAAATACCCGTGTACTTGGAATGCCGCTCCGGTCCGATGCGAAATAGGGGCCAAAACTATTTATCTTCAAAGAGTTGGAAAAAATCCCCTGAAGTGAATTGCCGATCGGGTCGATCCGCTCAGGAGGGAAGAGAACACGCTGAAGCGCTCAGGCAACGATCTGGAGCGTTTTGAGCCGCTTGATCATCTTGTCGTGGTGGGACCCCTGCCAGTAAATCCTGTCGCATTGCGGGCAGACATGAAACTCATGGAAATACTTCCGTGTTTTCGGCTCCAGCCGAGGCAGAATTTCAGTTTTGGGCACAGGAACCAACCCGACATTGCACCTCACGCACCGGGAAAACAGAGGGAATGGTCCGCTGAGGCCGAAATCATGCAGCACTTGTCGAAGCTGCACCTCGGGGATGTGTGACCGGATCAGTCGGCCATGGACCACCAGCGACCGTTTGAGCAAATCCCTGTCCATGGTCAGGACGATTCGCCCCTGGACATTGGCAATTTCGGCAATTTGCGCGTCACGATACTGGTGGTCGAAAGCCGCATCAAACCCTAAAATTCGCAAGAGGTTCGCCAGCTTGCCCACATTCACATCCACGATGAACCGGATCTTTGGCAGCGGTTCAGGTCGCAGCAGTGTAGCCCTGGTTACCGGGATCGGGATGGGCTGCGGCATGACCTCAACCGCCTGCCCCTCTTCCAGCAGATGTTCAAAGCCCGCTTCCGTGCCGTTGATGCGGATCGCCCCCACCTCGGTATGGGGCGGTCCCAAAGCCTCGATGACATCCTTGATGGAAGCTCTTCTGTCCAGGGGATAGCGCACCAGCCCACTCGTGTTGCCTGGCCTCAGAAAATCCTTTAGTTCTCCATGAAAACGGATAGCAGCGGAACACATGAACATCTATCTCACGATTGTGATCGTTTCCCTTGTTGGGGGATACATCGTCACCCTGGTCACCTCGGTCCTGAACAGACAACACGTCTCTCTTCACCTTCCCGAGGAGTTCGTCGGGACATACGACCCGGACCGCTACCAAAGGTCTCAGGCGTACACCAGACAATCCATCTTCCTCAATCTCAGCGCCGCAACCTTTGATCTGGCCCTGCTGCTGGGCTTTCTCTTCCTGGGGGGCTTCAACTGGCTGGACCTGATGCTCCGGCCCATGATTGATTCCGAACTGTTGCGGGGACTCGCCTACCTGGGGGTGCTCTTTGTTGCCGCCGACCTGCTGTCCACCCCTTTTGAACTGTACCGGATATTTGTGCTGGAGGAACGTTTCGGGTTCAATACCATGACCCCCCGGCTTTACGTGACGGACAAGATCAAGTCCCTGCTTCTGGCCGTGATCATCGGGATTCCGATTCTGGCCTCCATTCTCTATATCCTGCAAAATTACGGTGCCTGGGCCTGGGTTCTCTGCTGGCTGCTCGTCTCAGCCGCGGTCCTTCTCCTCCAATACCTGGCCCCCCGCTATATCCTTCCCCTGTTCAACACCTTCACCCCTCTTGCGCCGGGCGAACTGAGAGAAAAAATCGAGGCCCTGGTTCGAAGGACCGGGTTCGAACCCGAAGGCATTTTTATCATGGACGGATCAAAACGGTCCACCAAATCCAACGCCTTTTTCACCGGGCTTGGCCGGCACAAGCGCATTGCGCTCTACGACACCCTCGTACAGGACCATGCGCAGGACGAACTCCTGGCCATTCTCGCCCATGAAATCGGCCACTTCAAACTGGGCCATATTCGCAAGAACATGCTGGTCACGCTCGCCAAGAGCGCGCTGGTCTTTCTGCTCATGTCCCTGGCCATCAGCCACCCCCCCCTGCACGCTGCTTTTGGCATGGACAACGTGACCGTGTACGCGGGGATGGTGTTTTTCTTTCTCCTGTACTCCCCGGTCTCAATGGCCACCGGGGTATTTTTCAATGCGCTCTCCCGCCGATTCGAGTACCAGGCCGATCGGTTTGCCGCTGATCTTCTGGACACACCCGGCCCCCTGGTCCGGGCACTGAAAAGACTTGCGGTGAAAAATCTCTCCAATCTCACCCCGCACCCCTGGTACGTGTTTCTCAACTATTCCCATCCTCCGGTCCTCAGACGTATAACCGCTCTCCAGCACTCACCACAATAGGACGGTGCACGAAAGCACCTCCCCTGGTCCGAAGCGAGCACCCGGAGACAAGAGGCGGGTGCACTAAAAAAAGGCCGGGATTTTCCCGGCCTTACGTATGCTCCTGGAAGAGGAACGAGCTATTTCTTTCCTCTTTTTTCCCAGAGTTTCATCTCCTGCATTTTCTTTCGGCGATCTCGGGCAAGCCCTTTGGCTATCAGGGCTGTTCCTTTCCGAAATCCCCATTTTTCTTTGTACTCAGCAGGGGTCAAATCATGGGTGGCAAGGTGCTTTTTGGTCAGAACCTTGAACGATTTCCCGCACTCCAGGCAAATCACGCTCTTTTCGCGAATTGCTTTTCGAGGATCGACCGCGGGTTCCTGATCCTGGTCCACAGAAATCTCTCCAGTGGTCATTCCCTGAATCTGCTGGGCAAGTTTTTGAACCATGCTGGTGATCTCGTCTTCAGTCATGGTACGGACACTCGCCTGTGCCTTGACGATTTCCAGGGCCTGCTTCAGTGCATCTTCCATTCATTCCTCCATTGGGTTTTCAGCGAAGTTGTTTTCATGTGCTGATGTGCTCATATGATAAACACACACATTCGGTCAAATGTGAAAGAGAGAGGATTTTAGATCTGAGTGATCGCAATGATCAGTCCTGTCTGTATCACCATAGTGACGAAGGGAGTTTGTACATGGACTCAATCTGCAACTGTACTTTTCCTAGAGTATGATCAAAGCAGTCCTTGTAACGTATCGCAGGAAGGTGGTCCTGAACCGATACCTGCCGGCACTTGCTAAAACGAGTATTTGCACTTAAAGACCAAACCGAGCGGCATCCGTGACTGGTGATTGCACTTGCGCATGACCTGGGGTAACGTTCCTGAAACCGCCTGACCGTTGGCATTGCCGATGCGATCAGGCGCACCGCAGGATTGCTGCCCACACCCGCCCTTAGCTCAGCTGGATAGAGCGCCGGACTTCGAATCCGTAGGCCGGGGGTTCGAATCCCTCAGGGCGGGCCACTTGCTCTCACCGGTACAGGCAGACAATTGGAGCTTTTATACCCTTTTTGTCTGAGGATGCACTTGCGCGATTATTGCATCTGCGTTATCTCTTCTATTGAAATAGAACTATTATCGTTACCAGATCGAAGATATATAATGCTTTCCGGATCTTACATCTGGAAAGGAGGGAATCATGACAAAACCCACGAAAAGGAGAATGACCTCCCAGCGCAGAATCATCCTTGAGGAACTCAGAAAGGTCAAAACCCATCCCACCGCCGACGAACTGTACGACATGACCCGCAGGCGCCTGCCCAAAATCAGCCTTGGAACCATCTACCGGAATCTGGAACAGATGGCCGAGGCAGGTGAAATTTTGAAACTGGAAATGTGCGGGTGTCAGAAGCGGTTCGACGGCAAGATTGAACCCCACAACCATATCCGCTGCAGTTTCTGCGGCAAAGTGGCGGATGTGGAGGCTGACCTTTCTCTGCCTTCACTGGAATCCTGCAAAGTCGAGGGCTTTTCCGTCACCGGGTACTACCTGGAGGTGGTGGGCGTCTGCCATCAATGCAAAGTCAAGGACCACCCCGTCTCCACGGCCTGAGTGTTGTCGCTCACAACGCGAAGAAAAACCGGCTCTTCCGCCGGTTTTTTTTTGCGCCCTTACACCTGCCTCCCAATCATCACGGACCCGCACTGCGGACAAGCTGTGACATGCTATGCGGGCATCTGCCCGAATGATCATTTTTGAGCAGGAGCACCCCTTCCTTACAACACACGCGCGGGCAACCGCCCTTTTCTGGTCTCGCCTTCGCAGCCTCTGTCGTGCAGTACCAATTCCTCCGTAATTCAACCCATGGTGACGCACTCCAAAGTATTTACTATCCTTTTCAGTAATTTTTGGTTAGCAATTTCTTATGCAGATTCATAAATAACCTTAAAGGATTCATTCTTATGAAACGATGCTTTATCCTGATCAGCTTCATTCTCGTTGCCTGGAGCCTGCCGGCCTTTGCCGAAACACTGATGATGGCCACCACCACCAGTACGGACAACACCGGACTCTTGGATGAGCTGGGCCCTGGATTCGAGGGGGAAACCGGAATCGAGCTCAAGTGGACGGCAACAGGCACCGGAAAAGCCCTGGAACTCGGCAAAAGCTGCGACGTGGATGTACTCCTCGTTCATGCCCCGGCCGCTGAAAACACCTATATCGAGGAAGGGTACGGCACGAGCAGAGTGGAAGTCATGTACAACGATTTCGTGATCATCGGGCCGGTCGCCGATCCCGCAGGCATCAAGGGCAAGCCCATGTCCGAGGCGTTTCAAGAAATCAAATCTTCCCGGACGGTGTTCGTCAGCCGCGGTGACGACTCCGGCACGCACAAGAAGGAAAAATCCCTGTGGAATGACGCCGGCATGGATGTCCCGGACCGGCAGAACTGGTTCCTGCAGTCAGGCCAGGGCATGATGCCGACCATCTTCATGGCCGAGGAAAGGGGAGGGTACACCATGACCGACCGCGGGACCTATATCAAGTACGAGGACACAAAAGGAGGCAACCCTCCTTTGAAAATTCTCCTGGAAGGGGAACAAGCCCTGCTGAATCAGTACAGCGTCATCCCGGTAGATCCCCAGAACTGCCCCAATGTACAAAACGAGCTGGCCCAAAAGTTTTCCAGCTGGATGGCGTCCCCCTCCACCCAGCAGCTGATTGCGGATTTCAAGCTCATGAACAAGCAGCTCTTCTATCCCAATGCCAAGTAACCGCTGACCTGAGTAGACTTTGGCAGTGACAATCCCTATGCTGACCAAAATGAACCTTCAGTAACCACAACGGAGGGGCTTGCCCCCCTCGTCCTTTCGGCACTCCCATATGGATTTTATTCTCAGCGGACTCTGGCAGGCCTTTGGGCTGCTCCTTTCCGGACACCCTGAAACCTATTCTGCGGTGTGGACCACCCTGACGGTTTCTGGAATCTCCATATCCGCCTGTCTCCTCATGGGCGCTCCGCTAGGGTTTTTTCTGGGGTACACGAGATTCAGGGGCCGCCGGGCACTGAAGACCCTGGTGGACACCATGCTTTCGTTCCCCACCGTGGTCATCGGGCTGATCGTGTTCGCGTTCATCTCCAAACAGGGACCCCTCGGTGAACTCAACCTTCTTTTCACCATCTCGGGCATGGCCATCGGGCTGACCATTCTGGGGCTGCCAACGGTCATCGCCATGACCGCCACTGCCGTGGAAAATATGGACGACAGACTCAAACCCACCCTGCTCACCCTGGGGGCCAGCCGTGGGCAGGTCCTTCTGGCCACCCTGTACGAGGCTCGCTTTCATATGGCCCTGGCCGCAGCAGCCGCCTTTGGGCGCATCGTCTCTGAGGTGGGCATCGCCATGATGGTGGGGGGCAACATCAAGTGGCACACCCGCACCATCACCACAGCCATTGCCCTGGAAACGGGCAAAGGGGAGTTTGCCATGGGCGTGGCCCTCGGACTTGTGCTCATGATCATCGCCCTTCTGGTGAACATCTCCCTGATCAGCCTGCGGAAGCGTGCCTCATGAGCCCCACTTTGTACGATCTCGTGGACGTCCGGCAGGTGTACGGAGACCGGGAGGTTCTCTCCATTCCCTCCCTTCACATCGAAGACAACACCATCCTCGGTCTGACCGGCCCCAACGGGTCTGGGAAATCCACGCTCATGCGCATCCTCGCCCTGCTCGAGTCGCCATTTCAAGGCAAAGTCATGTTCAACGGCAAGGAAGCCACACCGCACAATCACTCCTTGCGACGCAAGGTAACCATGCTCGGACAGGACCCCTATCTTTTCAAGCGCTCTGTCTTTGCCAATGTCTCGTTCGGCCTCAAGATCCGGGGAGAATCTGACATTCGACCCAAAGTGAACCTTGCGCTCGAAATGGTCGGGCTGGACCCGCTCCGATTTGCCTCTCGGACCTGGGCTGAGCTTTCAGGCGGAGAGGCCCGAAGGGTAGCCCTGGCTGCACGATTGGCGCTCAGGCCCAAGGTCTTGCTCCTTGACGAGCCCACGGCCAGCCTGGATGGGGAAAGTACGGATCTGGTCAAGGCAGCGGCCCTGAGGGCACGAGCGGAATGGAATACCGCCCTGGTCATCATCAGCCATGATCTTCCCTGGCTCTCCGCCATTGCCGACAAAACCCTGTCCCTGCTGAACGGGGAGTTAACAGAAAACGTCTTCAGAACAGAACAAAGGGATTTTGCATGAAGCAGCGACTGCTCTCCACAAAGGAAGTTTCCGCATTTCTGGGCGTAAACGAAAAGATGATCTATACCCTCATTGCTGAAAAGGGACTTCCGGCCACGAAAATCACCGGAAAATGGCTCTTCCCCTCCCACCTCGTGGAACAGTGGGTGGAGAGCAATACCATCAACTATCCGGAGCAGATCCAAACGTCGACCATGCCCGGGGATCTGTTTGTGATTGCCGGCAGCAACGACATTCTTCTGGACCGGACCATCGCCCTGTTCATGCAGCGCTACCCCGAGAAGGTGGTGGTTTTTGGAAACCTCGGCAGCATGGGCGGCCTCCGGGCCCTGCGCCGCGGCTTGTGTCAGGTGGCCACCAGCCACCTGATGCAGGAAAACGGTGCCGAGTTCAATTTCTCCTATGCCGCGGACGAGCTGGATCGCATGCCCGCGGTGGTCAATTTCTGCCGCCGGGAACAAGGCTTCCTTCTGGCCGGGGGAAATCCCAAGGGATTTTCCAGGACCGAGGACATCGCGAGCAAGGGACTTCGACTGGTGAACAGGAGGCTGGGGACCGGAACCAGACATATGCTGGACCGGGAACTGGCAAAGGCCGGGATAGATGGTTCAGCCATCACAGGCTATGACAACGAAGTCGGCCGGCACATCGATGTCGGGCTGGAAATTCTCTCGGGCAGAGCTGACGTCGGTCCCGGCATTCGGACCGTGGCAGGGCTTCTGGGGCTTGATTTTGTCCCCTTGCAGTGGGAGCGCTTCGACCTTCTCATCCTCAAGGACACGTTCTTCAGTCCGATAGTCCAAAATTTCTGCAATCTTTTCCATGACCAGGAGTTCCATACTGCGGCTGAAACCCTTCAAGGATATGATACGTCCCTGAGCGGGCGGATGATCTACCCCGGGGAAGGCGCCACGGCTGGGGTGCAGGCCCTCTGAACAGAACGCCGTTTGTCCTTTCTTGCCCCCGTTTTCCTGCAACATTTCAATGGTGGGAGCCATCTCATTGCGGCTGCCGGTTCGTCCTCTGAACGCATGTTGCAAAATCTCTCTGGGGTGGGATCTGCACGGTTGCCCACTTTTCGTTCTGCGGGTATGACCTAACCATCGATCCCATGGAACGACGAGCAGACCCCACCACGATGATGAAATTTCTCAAGGCTGCCCCTTCTGTCGCCCCTTCCAATGCTCTCCCGGACCGGACCTCTCCTTCCGGAATGGGAGGGAAAGTCCTTTTGCTCATTTTTCTGATGTGTGTTCTTCCCGAAGACCTGCTCGCCTGGGAGCCTCTGGCTCCTGGACTGTCCCTTGAACAATTCCAGGGCACTCTTGAGACGCGTCAGGTGCCGGTGACGGCATTGCGCATCGACCCCGCTTACTACAGCCTCACTCTTCTTACGGCGTCAGAGCAGAAAAGCGCTTCGCTTTCACTCAAGCAATGGGCCGCCCGCCACGGGCTCGTGGCCGCGATCAACGCCAGCATGTACCAGGACAACTACACCGCCAGCACCGGGTACATGAAAAATTTCGACCACAACAACAACCCGAGCATCAACTCCCGCTTTGGTGCTTTTCTTGTTTTCAACCCCAAACAGGAGGATTTGCCTCCGGTTCGGATCATCGACCGCCAGCACCACCCGGACTGGCGGGAGCTGATTGCCAAATACAACACGGTGGTCCAGAACTACCGGATGATCAGCGCTGCCGGTGCCAATCTCTGGCCTGCCTCTGACCAGCGGTTCCCGGTAGCAGCCATCGGTATGGATACATCAGGAAACATCCTGTTTCTCTACTGCCCGGTTTCGATCTCGGTACACGAGCTGAACCGGATCGTTTTGGACCTTCCCCTCTCCCTCACGGCACTCATGTACGCTGAAGGAGGTCCGGTCGCCGGTCTGTACATCGATCCTGCAGGCCTGGAAAACGGGAGCACGGCTCGCCAGAGTGTGCTTTTTGAAGGAAACAGCAAGATTTATCCTGTGCCCAATGTCCTCGGAATCGTTCCCCGGAAGTGAGCGTTTCATCGCTGTTTTTCCACTGCTTATCCGGTTTCGGACTTTTTTGCTCAGTCCCAACACTGGTTGCTTAAAAAAAACTGGTTCCTTCCCTCTTGCCCATGAACCGGGTCCGGCACCCCCAAGGTCCACAGTGTCCAGGTCCTTCATGATAAACCCGTCGAGCAGCTGCTGACACCTTCCACTTCCCACAGGCCGTTCAACACCTCGCTGACAACTCACTAGCCTGCAGGCAAAGGATAAGCCTTCCGGTCTGCTGGGGCATTGCTGAATCCGGGGTCCACATTGAAGAAGTTCGAAATATTGCCTCCGATCCACGTCTCTTTTCATTCATGCATCTGTTTCCCTCTTTCATGGATATGGCGATCCCGATGTTTTTGGGCTGCATGACCGCGACGGAACCCCGAGGCGTCAAAAGGGGAAGGCCGCCCTTACCGCCCTGAGGTGCGCAGAATTGGACCGGGCGCCGTTTTGAGGGTAGATTCGACGGGCGACTACTGAACAAGGAGAAACAGACTACCTATGTTGATAGACTGCCATGTGCATACGACCCGCTATTCGGGATGCTCCACATTGTCCCCGAAATGGGCTTGTGAATGGGCTGAGGAAAGAGGACTGGATGTGCTCGTGCTCACGGAGCACCAGGTCCAGTGGACAACGCCGGAAATTGCGATCCTTCGAAAAGAGTACCCTGGACTGAAAATTTTTTCCGGGGTCGAGGTTTCCCTGGAGGAAGGGTTCGACGTGGTGCTCATCGCTTCGATTCAGGGGCTCACCTACCCCCCGTTTCCCCACCGGATCTCCCTGGCGGAGTTTCAGGACTCCCTGCGGGTCGTTCGGGGGGAACGGTTCGCCTTTATTGCCCATCCTTTTCGATGGACGAACCAGAGGTCCCTGGAAATGGATCTGGTGCTCGCCGCAGTGGACGGTATCGAAATGTCTTCCATCAACATCCTGCACAACAACGTGCGCCGGGAAAAAAACCGGTATGTGGCCAGGAATGCCACACTCTATCAGCAGGCCAGGGAAGAATACGGGCTTATTCCCCTGTACAATACCGACAGTCACACCGAAGGCAGCGTGGGCGCCCTGGCCAACAGGGTGGACGGGCAGATTCCCGCAACCGGGTCTGAACTGGCCGCCCTGCTCAAGAGGGCACACCCTGAGGAATACCAGAACCAGGACCTGCTCAAGCGCTTCTTTTAACTTCTGCTCTCTTCAGTGCCGCCGATCCATCCCCGACCGCCCCTGAGACCACCTTCCAGGGTGAGACTCCCACCAGCATGGCCAAGCAGACAGACGGAAACACGGTCCGATTGTCAACCTGAACATGTTTTCCTCTGCCGTCCTTGCCACCGTTGGACAGCGTGTCTATTCTTGGGAGAAACACGGTAGCAGTTCAGACGGAGACCCCATGTACCTTGCCCAGACAATCAAAGACGGAACAATTCATTATGCCATCCGTGAATCCTTCCGGGATGCAAGCGGCTGGCACTCCCGGACCCTGCTCCGGCTGGGGACCGATCCTGCCAGACATATCGAGTATCCCGGGGGCAGGACCTTTTATATCAACGAGGAGATCGAGGACGCTCTCAACGATATGGATGTACACCCCTCCACCGAGGACGTGGAGGAATTGTTCTGGCCGTTCCTTCGCCCGGACGTCCAGCATGCCCAGGACCATTTTCGGGGACGCTCCAAGACGAGATCCCGCCGACGGATCAAACTCAACCATGAAGAGGAACAGCGCCTGGACGCGCAGATCCACGAATTCGACAGGCGCCGCCTCTTCTACCTGAAGACCGGCAATCTCGACCTCTCGCGCATCCGAACGATGCCGATGAAATATTTCCGCTCTCTGGCCGACAAGTCCAGGGACGAGATCGAACACCGTTTCGCCCTGGAGGAACGGGCCCTTTCAGAACGGGAGTTCAAGCGGTATGTCTACGCCAGTCTCAACCTGCAACAATTCTTCGCCAATCTGGACGCCAGGCATTATCCCCAGTTCCTGGACGAACGAACCATGGACGAGGCCTTTACCGAGACCATCTGCGCCCTGAACCGCGACCCCCGGTTCTGGAGGGAACCTCCGCCGGCGGGCGGGCTGCACGACCACCTCATCCGGTATGCCGTCATGTACTATGACTTCGGATTCGGCGGAGACACCTTTCTTCAGGACAGGATCAACCAGTTCATCGGCAGCAGGCGGGCCTACCGTCCGCCGACACCCAGGCCGGGGGTGTCCGAGCAGGACACCAGCACACTTTTCGGCAGGTCGAAAACAGAACTCATGCGTATGGACAAGCGGGACCTGGCCCGGCTCTATAAAAAGCGGGCCATGGAGTATCACCCGGACCGGGGCGGTGATTCCGAGAAGTTTATCCGGTTGACCGAGGTCTACAAGGCAGTGGTCCATTCCCGGCGCGTCATGCAGGGCTGATCCCTTGCCTGCGGACCCTCCTTTGTCCAGCGGTATCGCTAATCCCGTTCGATTCCCAAACTGTCGGCCGTCAGATACTTTCGGCCTTTGGCCTGGATAATCCGGATCATGCCCTCCTTGTCCGGGAGCCTGCTCTTGCGCAGTGTGCTGAGCAAGCCGACCACCCGCTTTTCCTGTTCCAGATACGATTTCAGAATGTCGACCACATCCCTGACCTGCGATACCCGTGTCAGCCATCCGAGCCCTTCCGAATAGACGATCCTGGAGGAGAAATGGGCTCCGAGAACGGCAAATTGATACCGCCGGGGAAGCTGATCCACGATTCTGTCCGCGTAGCGCTCAGTCAGGACCGGGGGACAGGAGGAGAGAAGCACTTCGCACAACGCGGTGTCCTCATGGAGATTGACCACGGAGTCTCCCAGCACCGATGCGATGCGGTCCCCCAGTTCATTGATCTCCCGGGAAACAGCAAAGGAGATGTCTGTCAGAGGCCTCTTGCGGCCCGAGTAGACGTGCTCCCGCAAAATCAGCCGGGCCTCTGCTCTTGCTTTGGCCTCGAGTATGGCTTTGACCTGGCGCACATACTCCCGCTTGATCTCCAAAAACTCCTCGTCCGTGAGGAGCATCCCGGCCAGAACTTCGTACGACGAGGTGATAACCCCGGTCTTGTTGGCTGAGGAGCCGTGCAAAAACATGACGCCTGCTTCCTCCAGCCGCTCCCTGGCCGTGTCCGAGACAAAGAGATTGGCCCCCTCCACAATGGCCCGGGCCATGGGTCGGCCCTGGTCGTCCAGAAAGTCCTTCCAGTTTCCGCTATTGATCGTGTCCGGCCTTCCCCCGGCCGGGAGAAAGATGTCCGCCCGAACGGTATTGTGCAGCCTGTTCCTGATCCGGGCTCCTTCCGGATCAGCGGCGGAGATCACAAACCCTTCCCCCCGGCTCAGCTTGCCCGAATCAAACGCATCGATCCTCTTTCCAGTCCTGACCAGGCGCAACAATTCGCCGTGATCCAACCCCCGGGGGTCATATGCCGCACCGTGTCCGTCGGTCACCGCCAGAATGCGCACGGCATCCCCGTATTCCCGGACCAGAATCTTCATGGCGTTCCCGGCGACATCTCCTGCCGGTCCGCCCGTCATCTTCACGCTGAAGACCTCCTCTCGGGGATTCAGCCCCATGGTCCTGAGCACCTCCTCCATGAAGACCACCACACCAAGGCTGGTGACCCCGTACTCCTTGTGGTTGATTCCCGTTCGCGGCTTGGAGCTCATAATCGCCCGCGCCCAGGGATATCCCCGTTTCAGCGCCCGCCCGACAATCCATTGGATATGGTCATCCGAGATGTTCTCATCCGGCCCCAGATAGATGATCTCCTGGGCTCCGCCCAGATAGTCCACCACATAAGCGGGACAGGTGCTCTCCGGATCGCACACGATCTGATCCAGCAGACTGTCTGTCATGCTCTTCACGGCCAGATCGATTTCGCCGTAGGGCCGCAGCAGGAGGACGGCTTTGGCGCCTCCCTCCGGGATATCCTTGTTCTTGCGCTGCTGGGAACTGGCCAGCCCGATGACCTCGTGGATGAGCCGCTTGCTCTCTATCTCGTATTGCTCCGGTGTCTTCGTGACCACGACACGAACCCCGCCCCTGGCCATGTCCCGGTAGCGCACGTGAAAACCCTGGAAGGCCGGGCCGTGGAAAAAGTAAACTCCAAAAGGCTTCGCTCCAGCCGCTTCAGGCATAATCGCCCCATCCAGCCGGAAGGAGAGGCCAAAGGGGGTTTCCTTGTAATAATTGGTCCGGAGAATGGTGGCGAAAAAGTCTCGAATTGCCTCCAGAGCACTCCGGTCCGAACCTTCGGCCACGCAGGCCAGCCCCTCTTCCAGGGTCTGGATGCTTGTCGTGATCGCCCTTTGCCTGTCGGCTATTCCAGGCTGAAACCGGACCCGGAAATACTCCATGAGCAGCTCCACAACATCCGTATGCTGCAGAACAATCCGAGCCATACGATCCGAACCGTGAACATCAGGGAATTTTTGGTGCAGGATTTGTGAGGCGTATTTGCAGGCCGCCTGCAGCAGGGAAACCTTTTTCAGGGGCCAATCCCGTTGGTCCGCATACCGGTCCAGGACTCCGGCATGGTACCACTTGAGCAGTCCCAGGTCGTTTTTGACCCGCTCCCAGGCGGGGAGATCGTCCGACAGTCCACCGGAATGGCGCACATAGGCGGTCATGATCAGCGTCTTGTCCCCGTTTTCCCCTTGAAACAGGTCCGCATACATGCGCAGGATGGATTGGCCCGAGCGCAGCAGCACCTTCACCATCCCTTGAAGAGAGCCGGTCCGCGGCGGGTTGTTCATGGCCACGATGATGCGGTCCTCCTCCGGGTAAGGCCGGGTCTCCATGGTGACTACGACAGATTCCCGGGATTGCATCTCCTGAAAGAGGGCGAAATGACGGGCTGCCCGTTCCGGATCGAATTTTTCCACATAATCCCGGGTCGCCCTTTTGAGAAACACGGCAAAATCCGGGGGTGAACCTTCCGGAAAGGAGTTTTTCTTTTCCATGGCACCCACCATCCTGTGGACCAGCTTTCGTTCGGGCCGACCATCCCCGGCCAGGTGGAAGGTGTCCAGCCGGAGGCTCTCGTCGAAACTGACATACATTCTTGCTGTCTGGATTTCCCTGTCGCCCAGCTGGTCCAAAATGGAGGGGAGAACAGACTGGTCCGTGCCGGGCGTGATAAAGGTCACCCGGTTGCCGGAATCCCTCTTCAGGACAACAGTCTGCTTCTGAAGCGTCACCTGTCCGGAAACGATGGCCTGCACCTGCTCGCGGACCTCATCGTCGGAATGCGAGCGGAAATAGTACTCGTGCATGTTTTCAAAGAACCATGGAACGGTCTCTTCCACAGACTGGTTGAGATTGCGCTTCAAGGACGTCAGCACTTCCTGAATTCTGCCCTGAGTCATCACGCCATACCCCTCCTGATCATGTTTTCTCCATGCTCCTTCAGTTTTCTCTTTTTTCCCATAATGTCAATGAAGTAGAATAAAAAAAGGACGGCCCCGAAAGGCCGTCCCTGATGGTGGAGAGTACTCCTAGCGTGTCAGCCCATGGCCGCCTGGCCGGACTCATCCGTCCTGATGCGTATGGCCTGGGCCATTTCCATCACAAAGATGACCCCGTCGCCTTCGCTTCCGGTTTTTGCCCCGGTCTTGATGGCCTCGAGGGCAGGTTCCAGGAAATCGTCGTTGATTCCGATCTCCAGCCGTATTTTCTTCAGCAGGTTCACCTCCATGATCACACCGCGGTATGTCTCGGTGAACCCCTTCTGGCGGCCGGAACCCATCACATTGGTTACGGACATGTTGTATATGTTTTTCGCAAAGAGGGCCTGCTTGACCGCATTGAGCCTCTCCGGCCGAATGTAGGCGATTACGAGTTTCATTCCTTCTGTCCTCCCTACTCTGAAGTAAAGATCTGGAATCCGCTATAGGCTTCCATTCCGTGTTCGTCGATATCCAGCCCTCTGATCTCTTCAGCGGCACTGACTCTGATCCCCATGACGGCCTTGATCACCTTGAAGGTGATAAATCCCATGCCAAAGGCCCAGACAAAGACCGCGACTACACCGATAAGCTGGGTGATCAGCTGGGAAATGCCGCCTCCGTAGAAGAGACCGACCACACCCCCAAATCCCGGGGCGCCGAACAGGCCCACACAGAGCGTTCCGTAGGCACCGCACACGCCGTGGACAGAGACCGCGCCAACCGGATCGTCGACTTTGAGGGTTTTGTCGATAAAGATGATGGACAGGACCACCAGCAGACCGCCTCCAAAGCCGATGATTATGGCGCCAACCGGGGAAACATCGTAGCAGCCGGCAGTGATGGCCACCAGGCCGGCCAGGACGCCGTTCAACGACATGGATACGTCAGGCTTGCCAAAGAGCATCCAGGCCATGATCATGGCCCCCAGGGCACCGGCGGATGCGGCCAATGTGGTGTTTGCGGCGATGTAGCCGATGGTGCCGTCGGCCGTGGTAGTGGAGCCCGGGTTGAATCCGAACCAGCCGAACCAGAGGATGAACACGCCCAGCGCTGCCAGGGGGATACTGTGGCCCGGTATGGCATTGGCTTTTCCATCTGCCGTGTACTTGCCGATGCGTGGACCGAGCACCATGGCGCCGGCCAGAGCGAGCCAGCCGCCCACGGAGTGGACTACGGTGGAGCCGGCAAAGTCGGCAAAGCCCATGTTCTCGAGCCAGCCGCCGGCCTCGCCCCACAGGCCGCCCCAGGCCCAGTGCCCTGAGACAGGGTAGATCAGCCCGGTGACGACAATACTGACCACAATATAGCTTCCAAACTTCGTCCGCTCCGCAATGCCTCCGGACACGATGGTCGCTGCAGTGGCTGCAAAGACGGACTGGAAGAACCAGAAGGTCAGGGTCCAGAGATAATCCGCATCACCAGGGCTGCCCGGTGCGAACCCGGACATCCCGAACAATCCACCCACGCTGTTTCCGAACATGATGCCGAATCCCAGCAGAAAAAACATCACTGAACCTGCAGAGAAATCGAACACATTCTTCATCAGAATGTTTCCGGCGTTCTTGGCCCGGGTGAAGCCGCTCTCCACCATGGCAAAGCCGGCCTGCATGAACATGACCAGAATGGCCGCAATCAGCGTCCACAAAATATTTGCATTGTCCTGGGTCAGATACTCTACGCCCTCTTCCGCTCCGGCGACCACCGGGAAAGCCAGAAGCATGCCCACCCCGACCAGGGGGGCCCACTTCCGGTTGCCGGTCCCGTTCACACAATGTAAAATGCCCATACAACAACCTCCTTGAAGTTTCGTGCTTACCGCCCCTAATTCGCAATAAGCGGACCAATTCTTTCAACCTGCTGAATTAATGGACATTTTACTTTCACTAAGGATTTCCATGAACCTTTTGGTTACAAAAACGTAAAATAACTTTCAAGTGAGCGGAGTTTTTTCTGTTTGTATGCACAAAATTGTAATTCAAGTGCCTGAGGTCACATTGGGCGGCTTTCAAAGCAGATTGGCCCCTTCCTGGAGAGCA
>JBKHAV010000048.1:0-18459 GCA_046542715.1 Desulfovibrionales bacterium | reverse complement strand
CCCCCCGATGAAGTTCACCATTGCGACGTGCTCCACTGCCCTTGTCGAGCCAAGGGGCAGGCCGGCAACAGCCCGCAGGTGGTTCTCGAACTGGCTGGTCTGCGCCCCCTCGATGGTCCAATGCCCGGAGTTGTGCACCCGGGGGGCGAACTCGTTGGCCAGGAGGCGGCCGTTTGCCTGCAGCAGTTCGAGAGCAAGCACACCCACATAGTCCAGGCGAGAGAGCAGGCGGTCGAGATACGCTTCCGCCTGGGCCTGCATGGGGTCGTCGACCAGGCTTGACGCAACGCGCAGGATGCCCTGGTGGTGGACGTTTTCCGAAAGCGGATAAAAGAGCGTGCTGCCATCGAGTCCGCGCACCCCGATGATGGAGACCTCACGCTCGAACTCCACAAAAGCTTCGAGAATGGCTGGCTGCCTGCCGACCTGCTCCCAGGCCCGATCGATGTCCTTCGGGCTGTGCAGCACGGCCTGGCCCTTGCCGTCGTAACCCTCGCGCCTTTTTTTGAGGACCGCAGGCAGGCTGATTTCCTCGACCGCGGCGGCGAGGTCCTCCACGCTGTCTACCTTGGTGTACCGGGGAACCGGAATGCCCAGGGACTCGAAAAGGCGCTTTTCGGCCAGCCTGTTCTGGCCCGTGCTCAGGGCCTCGATTTTCGGCCGCACGGGAACATCTTGAGCGATCGTCTCCAGTGCACCGACCGGGACATTCTCGAACTCGTACGTCGCAACGTCTATCTTTCGGGCGAAATTCTGCAGGGCCGAAGCGTCAGTGTAGTCCGCCAGGATGCGCTCGCCCGCCGCTGCAGCGCAGGACACCTCATCCGGGCACAGAAAAACGCAGTCCAGTTCCAGGGGCCGACCGGCCAGGGCCAGCATCCTTCCCAACTGCCCGCACCCCAAAATTCCAATGGTCATATATCCAGCTCCCGGGGGTCGGGTTTGGCCAGCACCGCTTCGGTCTGCCTGCGCCGGTGCGCCGCAAGGGCTTCCCGGAACTGGGGCCGGCTGCCGCCCAGAATGCTTAGGGCCAGAAGGGCTGCGTTGATCGCGCCCGCCCGCCCGATGGCCAGCGTGCCCACCGGGACGCCCGCGGGCATCTGGACGATGGAAAGCAGTGAGTCCACCCCATTGAGCACCCGCGACTGAATGGGCACCCCGAGTACGGGCAGGATTGTCTTTGCCGCTGCCATGCCCGGCAGGTGAGCCGCGCCGCCCGCCCCGGCAATCAGAATTTCGAGCCCCCGCTCCTGTGCGGTCTCGGCATAGCGGAACAGCTTGTCCGGTGTGCGATGGGCAGAGACCACCTCGACCTCGTGCGGAACGCCGAACTCGACCAGGAGATCCACACAGTGGCGCATGGTTTCCCAGTCGGATGTCGAACCCATAATGACCCCCACGAGGGGAGTCATGTTTTCAGCAGCCAATCTTTCCTCCTGTTCGGCAATCAGCCTTGTTGATCTTCCGGGCAGACCCCCACATTCCAGAGGAACACGGATATGGCAAAACATTTTGCCATATCCGTGGGCCCTCCTTCTTAGTCTTCACTAGGAATCGCTTCCTCCGGTGACAACCACCGATGAAGCGATCTGAGAGGATTCCTCGTCGATCAGGACTTCTCGGCCAAAAAGACGTTCACCTTGCGGACCTTGTCTGCAAAGGCAGCCAGTTCCGGGGGAGCCTTGGGCAGCTTGCTGACATCCTCCTCAGTGAACACGCCGGTCATCGACGGCACATGCATTCCGTCTCCGATTTCCACGCCTTCGACCAGAGACTGGTGCAGAACTACAACACCTTTGCCCAAGGTTGACTTGAACACCACGCTCTTGAACCCGATAAAACAATTCTCCCCCACTTCGCAAGGACCGTGGATCACGGCCCCATGGGCAACTGAGGCGCCATTGCGGATGCGCACGGGAGATCCGCCCAGGGCGTGAATGATCACCCCGTCTTGGATGTTGACCTCGGATTCCACCACGATCGCTTTGACCGTTCCTTCAGGGGAGGGTTCGTCCGCACGGATGACCGCGTTGGGGCCGACATACACCCTCTCGCCGATCTGGACGTTGCCGATGATCACGGCCGAAGGGTGCACAAAGGCGGTCCCATGGATCTGGGGCATGTCCCCGGCATGATTTCTCTGGATCATTTTCTCTTCCTCTTTGGTTTGGGAGTTTCTCGAACACAATGGTACTTGTGTATCCGGTTCCAGCCGGAGCATCCAAACAAGGCGCCTTAAAAAAAAAGGCCGTCGCTCTTTTTGAAAATGAGCGCCGGCCTTTTTTTATCACACACCCTCCGCCTGGCGAAAGGGCCTGCTCAAACGCAAAGGCTTCCTTGCATTATGTATAATCCCCCCGGCCAGGTTGAACTCACGAGCCTCCTCTCCAGCAGGACTTGGGCTATAGATATGAACTTGCCAGTTCTTGTCAACAAGAAAGTGCCATCAAAAACAGCGGACAAAGGGTTCAGCCGCGCCTCTTGCCCCCGGTAATCGGCTGGGAATCCAAGGTGAAGAGGATAACCCGTTCGCCGGTGATGGTGCTGATGTCGGTATGGAGACTGACCACCCTGACCCCGGTGATCTTTTCCACCGCTTCCTCGAGCAAAGGCCGGCCCTGTTCAATGAGGCTGGTCCGGAGTCGCTTGATCAGGTCCCTCCCGTCTCTGCCATCAGGAGTGTCCGCCAGGATCAGTTCGGCCTGAGTGAGGACATTTTTGAGTCGTACCAGGATGATATCGTTGAGCAAATAGGCCTTGGTTTCAAGAGGACCACGGCCCATGTACTCTTTTTCGAACTTGATGACCGCATCACAGATTTCGGCCTCCAATTGCCCCCTGGTCTTTTCCGACATACCTGCTCCGAAATTCAATGGATTTTGCGCATGCGATCCTGTGAACTCTGCAATAAACAGAAAATTTCTGTTGCATTTTCAATGCATTGTGTCAATACGTTTTCAAGAAAAGGAGCCCGGGTTCGAACCGAGCCCCCTTTGACGTTTTGTCAATTACTTGATTTTTTAACTTTCAATTCAGGGTAGCCTCAGGATCAGATTTTGTCTCGCTCACCTTGGAAACCGGGCACTCCCAGCAAGAAGCCGTTACGGTTTCAATCCCCATCAGTCCAGATACTTGACCAATTCCTCCAGCCCCTTTTTTGACGGGCCGCTGTGCTCCTTTTTGGGATATCCCAGAGGGACCACAGCCATGAACTCGCCCTGCTTTTCCCCCAGCAGTGGCAGGACGTCCTCCTTGATCAGATAGAGAATGCCCAGCCAGACCGTGCCGAGTCCCAGCGAGGTTGCCGCCAGCAGCAGGTTTTGAACTGCCGCGGCCGAACTCTGGATCTCCATGGTCCGGAAAAAGTCCCGGGAATGGGTTTCGTTGATGCGAAAAATACGGGTGCCGTGCTCGATGAGACCGCCGGTGTTCATGACCGCCACGACAACCGGAGCGCTGGCAATGGTGCGCGCGGCCATGCGCAGAATGGAGGAGGACGGCTTGGGGAATTCCTGGGACCTGGTGGTGACGAGTTTGGCCAACGCCTCCTTTGCAGCGCCTCGAACGACCACGAATCGCCAGGCCTGCTGGTTATGGGCCGAAGGGGCGCTGTTCGCAGCTTCGAGTATGACCTGAATCAGGTCCTCGCCGACTTCGGTGTCCTGGAACTGACGCACGCTGTGGCGCTGGAAAATCGTCTCTAACGTCTCGTTGTCGAACCGGTGCTCCATTCGTAAACTCCTGGATACTTTCTGAAGTTTCACATTCCCGAGCCGGAGCCTTTTGAGATTCAAGATCTTTCCTGCTGTGAAAAGATCTGCCCATGACCAGAAGCTCTGTTGTCTGTCGAGTGCTTACAAAATGTCCTCTTCCGCCTCAAGTTCGGCTCGTAAGACTCTCGAACCTGTCATGAGCCCGCGAAGAGCCGTCGCACATACTGGGCCGATTCCCGACAAAGCAACATACTGCACTCCAGCTTGTTTCATCACCGTCCCGGTTGTCCTCTCCGGTTTGCATGCAATGAAATGCCTGATACAGTGGCACGGATAGCATCCTCCATGCTCAAGGCAAAGCTTGAGAAACGTCGATATGGGTCGAAACGGCATGAATCAAGGAGAAATCGAATGAATACTTTTAAACCTCTCGCAGTGGTGTTGGGAATATTGTTCTTTTTGACCGTAACCGGTCATGCCATGGGACTGGCCCAGGTCGATACGTGG
This sequence comes from Desulfovibrionales bacterium, assembly GCA_046542715.1. Taxonomy (GTDB): domain Bacteria; phylum Desulfobacterota; class Desulfovibrionia; order Desulfovibrionales; family JBKHAV01; genus JBKHAV01. Next base: position 14,239 of record JBKHAV010000048.1, on the reverse strand, counting down.
GAGACGAAAAAAGGTACTGAGGTCAGGCTGGAAACCCTGGTCAGCGGGCTGGACCATCCCTGGGGCATGGCGTTTCTTCCAGACGACCGGTTGCTGGTCACGGAGCGAAATTCCGGCAACCTGTATATCGTGGACACCGACCATACCCTGTCCCAGCCCCTGGAAGGAGTTCCGGAAGTCAGGGCGCAAGGGCAGGGCGGGCTCATGGATGTTGCCCTGGACCCGGACTTTGCAGAGAACAATATCGTCTATCTCTCTTACGCAAAACCCGGAGAAGGCGGGGAAGCGACCACTGCCCTGGGTCGGGGCACGCTCGCAGGCGACCGCATTGAAAATTTCCAGGATATCTTTGTTCAAGAGCCGTACACGAGCGGGTCGAACCATTTCGGCAACCGCATCGAATTTTCTCCGGACGGCGAATTTTTGTTTCTTGGACTTGGCGAGCGGTTCAAGTTTGATCCGGCGCAGGACCTGTCCAATCATCTGGGTACGGTGATCCGCATCTCTCCTGACGGCTCCGTGCCGGACGACAACCCCTTTGTGGGCCGGGAAAACGCCAAAGACGAGATCTGGTCCTACGGCCATCGCAACATCGAAGCCATGGCCTTTCAGCCGGCAACCGGCGCGCTCTGGGTCGGGGAGATGGGACCGGAGGGCGGCGACGAGCTGAACCTGATCGAAAAAGGGGCCAATTACGGCTGGCCTGTGGTCAGCTGGGGCCGGCATTATGACGGCCGCGATATTCCGGACCCGCCGACCCGTCCGGAATTCAAGGATGCCGCCCGGCACTGGACTCCGGTCATCTCTCCCTGCGGCATGGTCTTCTACCAGGGCGACAAGTTCCCTGACTGGAGAGACAAAGCCCTGATCGGCGGCTTGACACACAAGGAAGTCGTCATCCTGAGTTTTGACGGCACCCGGGTTATAGACGAAGACCGTTTGCCCATGCCGGCGCGCATCCGCGATGTCGACGAGGCCCCGGACGGTTCGATTTATGTGTTGACCGACCAGGACGACGGCAAGATCATACGCATCAGGCCTGTAGAGAACACATCGGAATAGGGGCTTTTCCCGGCAGGCGCAGTGCACCCTGAAGAGCTGCACTGCGCCAGTGAACGCATCACTTGCTCTCCCCCCTTGTAATTTCTGATGACCGTGCCCATCTTCCCGTGTAGTCAAGGCCGGACTGACGCTACAGGGGACTACCATGACGAACAACGATATCTTGCGCAGATTGCGCTATGCATTGAACCTCGATGATGTCGAGGTCCTCAGGCTTTTTCGCCTGGGGGGATGCTCCTTGAGAGGAACCGACCTCGACCCGCTGCTCCAAAAGGAAGGAGAACCTGGATTCGCCCCTTGTCCGGACAGGCTTTTGCGCGGTTTTCTGGACGGGCTGATCTCCTCCAGGCGCGGTGCCCGAAAGTCCGCTCCGGACGACCTTGATGTGTTGAACAACAACCTGATCCTAAGAAAGATCCGCATCGCCCTGAAGTTCAAGGACGCGGACATGATCCGCATCCTGGACGCAGGCGGCATGACGGTTTCCAAATCAGAACTCTCCGCCCTGTTTCGCAACCCGGAGCACCGCAATTTCGTGCTTTGCGGGGATCAGCTGCTGCGAAATTTCCTGAGCGGACTGGCGGCAATATCCCGGGAGGACCTTTATGATTGAGATCGGCACGACCGCAACGCTTGCGATCAAGAAGCTGGGACCGGACGGAGCCACTCTGGACGGCCAAAATCTGGGCGAAGTTCTTGTGCCCGGGCGAGAACTTCCGCCAACGGCTGCCCAAGGCGGCACGTTGACCATTTTTCTGTACCGCGACTCTGAAAACGTGCTCACCGGCAGCACCAGCCCTCCCAAGGCCCAGCGTGGCGAGTGCGCCCTGATGGAGGTCGTGACCGTGACCCCTTTCGGGGCCTTTGTGGACTGGGGTCTGCCCAAGGACCTTCTTGTTCCCTCGAGCGAACAGACCACGCCCTTTGAGGAGGGCCGCTCCTATGTCATTCTGGTCTATCTGGACGAACTCACCGGCCGTTTGGCCGGCTCCGCCAAGCTGCACTCCCACTTGAGCGAGGACGGCACCGGGTTTACACCGGGACAGGAGGTGGACCTGCTCGTCAGCGGCTCTTCCACCCTCGGCTACAAGGCTGTGATCGACCAAACCCATCTCGGGCTGATCTATCATGACGACGCCCCGGCAAAGCTGCGCCCCGGGCAGCGCAGGAAAGGTTACATCAAGGAAATCCGTGAGGACAAGAAGATCAATCTCTCCCTGCTTCCCCCGGGCCTCTCCGGCGTGGACATGCTTGCGGACCGCATCCTGGTCCACCTGGCCGTGCGCGGCGGGACCTCGGAGCTTACGGACAAAAGCCCGCCCGATGCCATTGCCAACGCCTTCGGGGCCAGCAAAAAAGCCTATAAGAAAGCGCTGGGCCGGCTGTACAAACAGCGGCTTATCCGCATCCATCCGGACCGGATCATGTTGCTGTAACCGGGCAGCACGATCAGACACAGCCAAACCGTAACGTCCGGCTTGAGGTTGTGTTGACAGGTAACGCGCTACCGGTTGAATCTGCGCACCCGTCGCAGCCCGAACAAGACCGCGGCTGCAAAGAGCCATTCCAGGCCAAGGGCGGCCGAAGGATCGTGCACGCACCCTCCGCCACCGCCCCCCCCGGACGATTGTACGGAAGAATCGACTCGTTCCTCGACCAGTTCGGCTTCAGGCGCGGACTCTGATTCTTGTTCGGGTTGGGGTTCTGGTTCCAAAAGGGCCGAGACACCCAGACTTTTGGCGACATTGATGCGCCCCCCGGTCAGGACCTTGCCTGACAGACTCGGGAGGACATCCACGTTTTCGAGAATGGCGTTTTTCACACTCTGGTAATCACGGGACGGATCCTGACTCCACAGAAGGGCTGCAAGGCCTGAGACATGCGGGGCCGCCATGGAGGTGCCTTGCATGTACTTGTACGCTTCACCGGTTGCCGGGTTCTCGTCAGCGGCCGCTATCGTGACGTTGTCGATCAGGTACCCGCCGTGGGTGTCGCTCCCGCTGGTCCGAAGCCAGAACCGGATCCGCAACTCCTTCACCCCGTCGAACCGTCCAAGGTCCGCCGTGGCCTCTTTCCAACCGTCGCGAGAAATCGCACCGTCCACATCCACATCCACATCCGTGCCGATCCCTCTTCCGTCCACACAGGCTTCTACATTCAGGCGGTCATTTTCCGGCTCCGTGTTGCCCTTTATGCGAAATTTTAGGACGAGCCCTGAATTCCCCTCTGTAACGATGACCGGTGTTGTGGCCGCAATATTGTGATTGTTGCCGTAGTCTCCATCAGGGCTATCGGTAAGCGAATAGTTGCTGTCGTATCCATCCTGTGATGTCACCCCCCAGGAGCCGGCGAGGTCCCACCCGCCGATATCCCCTCTCTCGAAATCCCAGCTGACGATCGTCTTTGGCCGGGGAACCGTACTGTACACAGCCCATCCGGGCGCGGCCACGTCCACGCTCGTAGCGCCGTAGTTCGAAAATTCAGCGAGCTGATCCCTATTGTCTGTTGCGGCAACAGCGATAATGTTGTGCAGGACCCGGTCATCACCTTTTGCCCGGGACTTATGGTATGCGGCCGGATAAAAAGGGCCTGCGTTCACATCCGCAGCGCTGTTGCCCGCAGCTGCAACCACCAGGATTCCGGCCTCCTGGGCCCGGGCAAGGGCGTCGAACTCGAGTTGGCTGTAGGATTCTTTGCCGTAACTGGCGTTAATGATCCTGGCATTGTTTGCCATGGCGTACTCCATGGCCGCCAGGATATCGGAATGATACCCCACTCCATTGGCGTTCAGGGCCCGCAGCGGCATCAGCCCGACATCCCAGGACACCCCGGCAATCCCGATGTTGTTGTCTCCTTCCGCACCGATGATGCCTGCCACATGGGTGCCGTGGCCGTAAGAATCCGTGGGGTCCTTGTCCCCATGCACGAAATCCCAGCCCCTGACATCGTCCACCAGTCCGTTGGCATCGTCATCCACACCGTTGTCCGGAACTTCACCAGGGTTGCTCCAGATGTTTTCAGCCAGATCCGGGTGATGCCAGCTGATTCCGGTGTCGATGACCGCCACCACCATGGAAGAATCCCCGGTTTCCTCTTCCCAGCCGCTGCATGCGGCGATATCGGCTCCTTTTGTGCCCTTGCTTCCAGAGATTCTTTGCCCGGTGTTTTTCAGCGCCCACTGCCTGTCGAAATAGAGATCGTTCGGCACACCCATAGGCCGGACAATATAGTTGGGCTCCACATACGCGATGTTTGGATCGTTCTTCAAATGCTCGATCGCCTGTTCCGTGGTCATGAAGGGGGGAAGCTTGAGGTGCTCGACTCTGGACCCGATTTTTCGGGCAGACCTGGCCCAGCAAATCCTCATCCCCCTCGAGATTTTCGAAGGCCGATCCTCCTTGTACTTGATGATAATGTCTCCGGGGACATACTCCTGCTCGCTGGTGATGATGTCCCCCTCAACGGGCAGAGGGAGAAAGGATAGGAGGAAAAGAACCAGCCCGCACCATATGGTCCGGAACAGCACACAATGGAGATTCATACGCAGTTTCATCCTTGCAAATCAGATTCAGGCTGAAAGGAAGATCAGATCAAGAGTTCCGCTCCAACGGAGAGGCCTCGCATTTCAATTGTACCCAGGCAGTTTCTGCTGCAGGCATTGAGCAAGAGTTGTGCCTCAAAACATGTTTAATCTTCCTATCCAGATCGGCACAGGGGGAGACGAACAGCCCGGGAACTCGGATCGAATTGTGTCACCCCCTGCCGATTTCTGCTCTCCGCCTTTATCCAGCCTCAGGCGCCGCTGCTTTCGATCCAGGAAAATCCCCGGTATATTACAGGCTGAGTGAACGGCACTTTTGAACTTCCATCCGGGGGCAGGCATGAACAACCAGAAGGTAAAAGATGAAATCGTCAATCAGAGGACAGAACTCCTCAAACAGTTCCAGGACTGGATGGAAATGCCCATGCTGGTGCTGGCCTTTGTCTGGCTTGCGCTCTTTGTGGCGGAAATCATCTGGGGGTTGAACCCGTTTCTGGTTTCAGCCGGGTATGTCATCTGGATCATCTTCATCCTCGAATTTGTCCTGGATTTCCTCCTGGCACCGGCAAAGATCGACTATCTCAGGCACAATTGGCTCAAGGGCATCGCCCTTCTGCTTCCTGCCCTGCGGGTATTCCGCATTGTGCAGCTCCTGCGGCTGGCCAGGTTGACCAGGGTGGCGGGTGTGGCCCGGGGGGCACGTCTGCTGCGGGTGATCAGCTCACTCAACCGCGGCATGCGCGCCCTGGGGTCCAGCATGGGCCGACGGGGGGTCGGCTATGTGATGATCCTCTCCTTGACCATCCTGATCGTCGGGGCCGCAGGAATGTACGAATTCGAACGGGTGGCTGACAACAGAGGGCTGAACAGTTTTGGTGAAGCATTGTGGTGGACGGCCATGCTCATGACCACCATCGGGTCCGAGTACTGGCCGGTCACCGGGGCCGGAAGAGTGCTCTGCTTTCTCCTGTCGCTGTGCGGCATTGCGTTGTTCGGCTACCTGACCGCAGCGCTGGCCTCGTTTTTCGTCGGGCGTGATGCAGAGGACGATCAGGCCGAGGTGGCCGGGGAAAAATCCATTGCTGCGCTTCGAAAGGAAATCGCCGCTCTGCGGGCGGAATTGCGGGACCAAAAACACGGGATGTGAACAGGGGAAGGGCACAACGCGTCTTCCGTGGTACACGCATCATCGAACCCGTACCCGTTCAACGCACTAACAATCGCCACATATTTGCCATATTTTTCTGGCAAGCTTCTATGTTGTACACCACAGGAACTCAATGCAACAAAAGGGGCTTGCCAATGGATTCGATTTCCGTCCTCCCGGATACAACTCTCGCTCAACATGGAAAGGTCACCCAAGCCTTCCTGAACCGGGGCATCCGGAGTTTCCAGGCGGCGTGTCGCTGGACTCGTGACCTGCCCTACGGTTTCAACTCCAGAAGGGAGAGCATGGTCGTTTTCGAAGAGGGCAGGGGAACCTGCACCACCAAGCATGGGATCATCGCCCGCCTGGCAGAGGAACAGTCCCTTGCGGTCCACAAGCATCTGGTCTTCTACCGCCTGGACGATTCCATTGTCACCGGGGTCGGTGACATCATCGGCCCCGCAGGATTGGCGTTCATTCCTCAGGCTCACTGTATCCTGAAGTACGGACCGCATTGTGTGGACCTGACCGCAGGCAACTGCAACGGCAAGAACAAATCCATCGACACCTGGGATTTCATCATCAAAACCGATGCTGATCTTTCTTCGGAACAGGAACGGGAACACTACCTGGAGGTTTTGGAACGATACTTCCCCATAGAACCCAGGCTCAAAAGCATCGGCTCTGAAGGTGTTCTGACCCTGCTGGAACACTGCAACCACCACCTGAAGTCCACCTGTTCACTGCTCGGCCGGGGACGCATCGAGCGCTGTTGACACCTCCCCGCAGGGCTCACGTGGTCCTGCGCTCCTCCCCTGATGGAGGTCGTGGAAGCAATACCAGGCACCCCTCGGATTCGGCAGCACCGGGCTCACGCTGAAAGATTCGCACCGTACAATGGAGTCCATCCTTGATAGCCCGAGCATAAACAGTCATTTTACAATTGCCTTTTACGCGCAGATTATGGAATAGATCACTGTAGAGATTTTGATTTCACAACATCATGAACACGGGAGGAAACGGATGGCCAATTGCACGGAAATGAAAAAGGGTGACGTTTATACCTGCACCAACTGCAACCTGGAGCTCAAAGTGGAGAAACCCTGCACCTGTCAGCCCGGGGCCGAGGGCCAGTGTACTGTTCCTCTCCAGTGCTGCGGTCAGGACATGGTGAAGAAGTAGCAGACACATCAGTTTTCCGTGATCCGAAATCCTCTGGAAAATGGGTTTCGGCTCACGGAAAGCTTCAACGTCAAATCCCCCTCTTTGTCCTACCCCGGGCTATCCGGGGTTTTTTTTTCTGTTTTTCCCCGCCCTCGATTCTCCTGAAAATTCAGGCCTGCTGACTGGTCGTGTCAGGGCTTTCCGTCAACCCTTTCCAAAATGGTAAGAGCTTCCCGACCTGTCCACCATGCACTCGTACGTGAACTTCTTTTTCGAAGACCAGCACACCACTGGCCGTGATGGTTCTTTCCCCTCTTTTTTCACTGGCTCGCATTCTTACGGAAAAACAGGTAGTAAGGAGTGAATTTGAGGTTTTGGTTCTTGAACAGTTTTACTTTTCGGAGGCAGCAATGAAAATGACATCAATCCTCGGCGCGGCGCTTCTTGTGGTGGGAATAATTCTCCTCTTTTTCGGTTACCAGGCCGCGACCTCTCCTGCAGAGGAGATCGGGGAAGCATTCTCCGGGCGGTATTCCAATGAAACCATGTTCTACATCATCGGCGGGGCGGTCTCCGCAGTTGTCGGGCTGGTGCTGGTCCTCAAACGCTGAGAAAAAGCCAGCCCAGCCGGATCCACGGGCTAAATCATTTATGCCCCGGACATTACAGTCCGGTTGGGCAGTATTCCCTCAACAGCAGGTCGAAATAGAAAAGCTCAAACGCGATCATGTCCCGGTCGTTGCGTCGCAGCCATTCTGCGAGCCAGGGAATGCGCTGAGCCAGAACAAACAGCGGGAGCATCTCCTCCAGGGCAGGCGTGAGGAGCCCCACATCCCGCAGCGTACCCATGAAGGCGGTGACAAAGGGTCCGGTCCGGGCTTCAGGGGTTTCGGTCCCGACGCAGCCGATGACCAGGGCCGGATCGTAGAGCACTGGTTTGGGCCCGCAGAACTCCCAGTCGATAACCGCGCGGATCCCCTTTTGGCCCCAGATCACGTTCAGGGGATGGGGGTCGCCGTGGCAGAAGGCGAGGGGCATGCGCTCAAGGGCCGGCGGGAGGCGCTCGCCCAATAGCCTGAACACCGGCCCAAGCCGGCTGCAGACCTCCGGGTGATGCGTTCGGGTATCTCTCTCGATCCTGCGGATATACCCGGGCAGATCAAAGGGGGGGCAGCCCTGTCCAAGATTCCCCCCGGCCTGCTGCAGCTCGAAAAGGAAACGGGCCAGGACCCTGCCCCGCCACGCATCCTGCCAGTAGGAGTCCTGATGCAGACGGATGCCCTCCACAAAAAAAGAGAGCTGCCACGGTCTCCCCTGGCAATTTTGGATGAATTTGTTGTCCCTCCCCCGAAGCGGCGGGGAAACGGCAAGCCCCTTCAGGGAAAGTCCTTCCAGGACACGGGCCACGGTCTCCTTTCTGGCGACATTGGCCGGATCGAGTTCCTCCAGAAGAAACCGGGCAGACCCGGTGCTGACCACGATCCGAAACCGGCACCGTTCAGGGCTGCCCTGGACATGCTCTTCTGCATGAACTCGGTCCACCTTCTTGCCCCATAAGGAAACAACGGTTTTCACCCTGTGCAGTACGTTGAAATCCAATGAGATTCTCCTCGCCGAATGGATTCATTCATTTCGGAGCACCAAACCACGATGATGTTGCGCGGGTTTCTTGATTCTCTTTCAGGTCAGGGCTAGGTATCGGAAAACGTTTGCAGTGCGGCCCGAAACCTCTCGAGCCAGCACAGCACCCTTTGCACATGAGCAGACACAAACTCGAAAACATCACCACCAAAGCCACGGTGACCTGGTGCCGGAAGCAGATCTTCGATCATCTCCGGACCAAAGGCAAAGTGCTCTCCCCCAGGGACAGCCTGAACCTCAGGCTGGCGAGCCCGAAAAATTCGGCTGTGCTGCGGCTGCCGGAGAGTCTTGGCATTGCGCTGTGCCGCCCGCAGATCGACTTCGACATCATTGCCGAGGACAACGGCAGAGCCCGGTGGCTTATCCCGGACGGCATCCACGTCCTGGGGCCTGGAAAACGGGTCTGGACATCCCATGATTACGACGGGCTGCGCCGGCAGTTTCTGTGGCCCCTCTTTGTCCGCGAATCCCCGCCCAAAGGGTTGCAGCGCATCTCCCGGGACCTGTTCAGGATCACCGCCGGAGTGTTCGAAGGCGGCGTACCCAAAGAGCATTGCCGGACCTTCGGGGGGCTGCACATGGATGTTCGAAGGCTGGTGGGCGGCGGCATCGAAACATCGCTCAGGCATCTGCGCGCACAAGGTTCGGCTCTGTACCTTCCCGGAGAAATCGGCCTTGAACTGAGCGGTTCCCAGTACGGCCATGTGGTCCTGGTCTTCGGCAAAACCACCTGCATCGGCATCAGCCTGCTCATCCAGGATATTTAGACAAACGTCCCCACATTTCTATCTGACCATCTGATTGTAAGACTGCGGTTTCCAACAGCCGATCCAAGAAGAAAATGGGCGCAGCTGCGCCCTTTTGGGTTTTTCCTTGACCAGCCCTTTTCCTGTCCGGGTTATGGGCTTGTCACTTCGGGAGGGTTTCCTCGCCCGTTCTTTGATCAATGCGTTCTTCAGCTTGCCGGCAGCCGTTTTGCCCTTCAAACCTATCGGCTTCCCCCGCATTCCGTGGTGCAGGCGGCGAACCTGCGAATTTCATGGTGCTGAAAAACCGTTTTCCTCCAAGCGAGGAGATGGATGTCGCGGTCGTCATATGCTTCCTCCGGAAAGCAGTGTTCCGATCTGGTAGACTGCCACAGCCAGCCCAAAGGCCAGGGCGGTGTTGAAGGTGGTCGAAAACGCGGCCCAGCGCCAGGAGGACTCCTTGGCCATGGCCACCACGGTCACGAAACATGGCGAATAGATGAGCACGAACAGGATCAGGCTCACCGCGGCAAGAGCGGACCACTGCGGGTCGGAAGCCAGCTTGGAGGAAAGCCCCCCGGTCTCTTCCGGGTCCACCTCGCCCAGGGCGTAAGCCGTGCCCAGAGTGGAGACGATGACCTCTTTTGCAGCCACACCCCCGACCAGCGCGATGTTTGTCCGCCAGTCAAAGCCGGCCAGACTGGTGACAGGTTCCAGGACGGTTCCTACACGCCCGGCAAGGGAGTTTCGAATTTCAGCCTGAGCCTGGGCCCGGTCGATGGAAAGCATCCGCTCCTGCAGTCCCTCCTCGTCAAGGGCACCTGACTGCGCCTGCGCGGCAACGGCCTGACGGCTGGAGTCAAACTCCGCAACCGTGGCTTCCGGCAGGCCCGGAAAGGTCATGGCCGCCCAGAGCAGTACGGAGATGGCAAGAATGACCGTTCCTGCCTTGCGGATGTAGGCCCAGATCCGGTCCCAGGTATGCACTGCAATGCCGCGAAGCGTAGGAAGCCTGTAAGGCGGCAGTTCCATGACGAACGGAGTGGACTCCCCCTTGATCAGGGTGGACCGCAGGAGAAGCGAGACCAGAAGGGCCAGGGTCCAGGCGGTCAAGGTGATGAGGAACATGACCAGGGCCTGATGCGAACTGAAAAAGGCGGCCACCAGCAGGACAAAAACCGGGATTTTGGCGCCGCAGGTCATGAACGGGGCCGTGAACAGCGTGGCCAGCTTTTCCTTGGGACTCCTGAGTGTCCTGGTCGCCATGATGCCGGGCACTGCACACCCGCCGGCGATCCCCCCGGACAGCACAAAGGGCATGACCGAGCAGCCGTGGAGTCCGAAGATCCTGAACACCCGGTCCAGCATGTAGGCCATGCGGGCCATGTAGCCCAGATCTTCCAAAAAGGTGATCATGGCGAACATGATCAGGATCAGGGGCACGAACGAGAGCACCCCGCCGACACCCTCGATGATGCCCGAGACCACGAGGGAGTTGAGATGGCCCTCGGGGAGCGCTGTTTCCGTTGTCGCCGCCAGCCAGCCGATCCCCCCTTCCAGCCACCCCATGGGGTACTCCGCCAGGGCAAACGTGACCTTGAACATGGCATAGAGGATGAGCAGCATCACAGCCGGGCCCAGGAACCGGTGAGTAAGCACCATGTCCATCTTGCGGGTGATGTCGATTCGGTCGACCGAACTGTCCCGCTCGAGCACTCCTTTTTTGAGCACCCCGGTGATGAACCCGTAGCGATAGTCGGCCACGAGCGCGTCAGGAGTGGTATTCAGGGTGGCCTGCGTATGGGCTTCGATCCGGTCGACCATGGCTTCCAAACGGGCGTGAAGCTCCGGGGCGGCCTGCAGTCCCGACGCCATGACCTGCTCATCGCGCTCCATGTATTTGACCGCTGTCCACCGGGCCGGAAACCTGTCCACAAGCATGCCTTCTTCTTCGATCTTTGCCGTCATCTCCTGGAGGACCGGCTCGAGGTCGGGACCATAGGAAATGGTCAGAGGGCTCCACTCCCCGCCCCGTTTCGCGGCAAAAGCCACGGCTTCACGCAGCAGCTGCTCTTTGCCCACACCCGAACGGCCCACGGTCTCCACCACCGGAACATCCAAAATCTGCGCCAGAAGGCCGCTGTCCAACCGGATGCCTTTTTTCTTGACCTCGTCCATCATGTTCAGGGCCAGAACCGTGGGGATTCCCAGTTCGAGCAGCTGCACGGCAAGGTACAGGCTCCGTTCCAGGGTGGTGGTGTCGAGCACGTCCACCACCACGTCAGGGCGTTCTTCCACAAGCACCTGCCGGGCCACGAGTTCCTCCATGGAGTACGCGGAAAGGGAGTAGGTGCCGGGAAGGTCGACGATGCCCGCCTTCAGGTCCCTTAGTGCAACGGTACCCTCCTTGCGCTCGACCGTGATGCCCGGATAGTTCCCTACCCGCTGCCGGGCACCGGTCAGGGAGTTGAAAAGCGTGGTCTTGCCGGAATTCGGGTTCCCGGCCAGGGCGATGGTTATCTGTGGTGTCATGACTGCTGCTCCATGGGTTTGACGAAAATACAGTCCGCCTCGCTGTTGCGCAGGGTCAGGACGAATCCCATGGCGGTGACGGCCACGGGATCCTGCAGCGGAGCCCTGCCTGAAAGGGTTACCGTCACACCGGGTATCAACCCCATCTCCCTGATTCGCCTGCCCAGTTCACCCCCGGCCTGGACCGAAACGATGCTTGCCGACTGGTTCGCGGACAGTGTCCGCAACGACATGGTTTTCATATTTTTCTCCTGCTCCGTATTAGCCTTCCCTAACTCATATTTCCCAAAAAAACCCTCTTTTTTGCCTTCTGTGCACACCTTCTCTTGGGAGATTTCTGCCTCCGCGCTGGCGAATCACTTAGGTCATGAGGGGTGAAAATCCTGCCTCGGGCTTGCCCGGGGCCTCAACAGCTTGCAAGTTAGCCTCAGCTAACTTCTTGCACTTTCTACAGAGGCTCTGTTTTCCTGTCAACTCTTTTCTCCTCAACACGTATTCTTTGCCGAATCTCCCCTTGTAAATCGTCAAGACTTGGCTGCTCAACTCTGTAAAGCCATGGTAAAGTATGGCTGGACAGAGCGCAGAACAGACGACTAGAAGGGAGGGCGCTTTCTGCAACATCTCCCATTGCCATGAGGTTTTATGGTGTTTGCCCGTGTTTCACTGCTGATATGTCTGATCATCTCTCTCCTCTTTCTGTTCGAGTGCCTGAATTCTTCAAAAGGCACTGCCAAAACGCCTGACCTCAGCGAGACACACACGAAAACCGGGTTCAGTGCTGCGTCAAGTCTTCTGCCTGCAATGCCGGGACTCAGCCACGCTGCCGCCGCAGACAACCCGTTTCGCTCCGGCCAGAAGGATCCCCCTGCCCTGGAGCAAAAACCTCGTGGGCCGGGTTTTGCCTCCTGGTACGGCAGGTTCGTCTCCGCCATTTCAACGCTTCAAAAGGATTTGCGCTCGGCCATGGCAGCCAATGCCCGGGAAATCAAGGCAAACCCCTTTGGCGCCGCGTTTTGGACTTTTCTTCTGCTCTCCTTCGGCTACGGTATTGTGCACGCCCTCGGCCCCGGTCACGGGAAATGCTTTGCCGTGGCCTACTTTGCCACACGACCCGCCAGACTCAGGCAGGCTCTTTTCCTGGGCGGCATCATGCCTTCCATTCACGTGGTCTCCGCCGTGGTTCTCGTGCTCGGTCTGTATTGGCTGTTCGATGCAGCCACTTTCGGTGCGGTTCAGGACAAGACGCTTTTGACGCAGCAAATCAGTTACGGGCTTATCACCCTGCTCGGTCTGTGCTTTGTGGTCAGAGCGGCGGTCGAACTTTTCAAGCCGCTCCAGCACGGATCCGAACAGGGATGCGCCACCACCAGGTCCATGGTCGGGCTTGCCCTGGCCGTAGGACTGATCCCCTGCCCGGCTGCAGCGATCATCCTTCTGTTCAGCATCACCTATGACGTCCTGTTTGCCGGACTCATGGCAACGGTGTTCACGGCTCTGGGCATGGCCCTGACCACGACCCTGTTTTCCGCGGCCACAATTCTGTCCAGAACCGGGCTCGATGCCTCCCTATCCAAATGGAAGAAACCCGGAGCCATCGTGTACCGCACCTTGTCACTGGCGGGGGGACTGCTTATCGCAATGGTTGGACTGACACTTTTTCTTTCGAGTCTTTAAGGATCTGGTATGCGCAGACTTTTTTATGCCGGAGTTGTTCTTCTTTCGATGCTTGCCGCCGAAACGGTCCAGGCCCACCCCCATGCCTGGATCGACTGCGAAATCACCGCGCGTTTCGATGCCCGGGGCCTTGCCGGATTCCAGCAGAACTGGATTTTCGACGAGATGTTCTCCGCGACCTTTATCGACGAATTCGACCAGGACAAAAACAGGGTCATCGACAGCGCGGAAAATGCCAGGCTCAAGGCAGAAGCCTTCGACAACCTGAAGAATTTCGGCTACTTCAATGATATCCGCATTGACGGGACGACCTTTCCAGTGCAGTTCGTCACCGAATTCCAGGCCCGGATCGATGGTGCAGGACGCCTTGTCTATGAATTTTTCATTCCCTGCCACGTTACGGCGATTTCCACCTTCAAGACCGTGGCCATCGGGGTGTATGATCAGTCTTTTTACTCTGATATCGGATACACCGAGTCCACACCGCAATGGGCAGGGGCAACGTCGGGATTGGTTGTGGACAGCAGACAGGTGGAGTTCTCCGACACCTTTTTCGAGGTGATCATGTACTCCCCAAAGGGTTTTGAAATCCGCTTCAAGACACAATAGCTTGCAGAAAACCGGCGGAAAGTATCCATCCCTGCGATACTTTCGAAAGGGAGGCTCATCTCTCTTGCCCCTTGCCTTCGACTAAAAGGCGTACGGCTCCTCCTGGCGCATCTCGAATATGAA
>JBKHAV010000171.1:0-3431 GCA_046542715.1 Desulfovibrionales bacterium | reverse complement strand
TGCTCTCGTGCCAGTCCCGCTGCACATTCTGGTCTCTGCCCCAGGTGAAGGCCGAGTCGATGACCTGGCACCTTGGCATGAACGGAGCGCTGTCGCGGGTATCAAAGGAAAGGTCCTCATCCGGATGGCCGACCGTATATCCAAACAAGGCGTCATTCCAGGTGAGCTTGCCGACAATGGATCTGGCATGAGGGTCCAGCAGAAGTTTGTTGGGATTGAAACGATGACCGGAAGAAGGGTCGTAAGGACCGTGCACACGATATCCGTACAGTTGTCCCGGCAGTACCCCGGGCAGGTACCCGTGCCAGATTTCATCGGTGAACTCGGGCAGGTCAAAGCGCTCTTCCTTCCCTTCCGCGTCGAACAGACACAACTCGACCCTGGTCGCATGGGCCGAGAACAGGGCAAAATTCGTTCCCGACCCGTCCCAGGTGCTTCCCAGGCTGAAGGGCAGCCCCGGTAACAGCGATTGGGCCATGTCCGCAAGGTGGATGGCTTCATTTTTCTCAGGCATATTCAGTATCTCCAATCGCAGTCTAGCATCACTCGCAAGCATATTGAAGGATACATATCACTCCAAATGGGGCAGAGTTGGGAGTTTACAACGCGTTCTGGCGCCTGAGTTCGGTTTGCACCGGTTCAGCCTGTATTTCAGAGGGGCTCTTCCCGGCTCTGCATGCCAGCGCAGCGCAGACACCGGCAGCCTGGCCGGTTGCCATGGAAATAGGCATGACCCTGTAGGAGGAATGCGCTTCGTGTGTACCGGAGATACATCGGCCGGCCACCAGGAGATGGTCCACCCCCTTGGGGATCAGACAGCGAAGCGGGATGGAGTAAGCGGAGTTTGGGGGCACTCTTTGCAGCAGAGTACCTTTGCCTGCCGGGTTGTGCACGTCGATCGGGTAGGTGCCCCGGGCGACGGTGTCGGGAAATTGTGTGGCGTGAAGAATGTCGTCGGCCGTGAGGACATACTCCCCTCTGATCCTGCGGGTCTCGCGCACCCCCACCTGGGCACCGCTCTGGACGACATAGGATTGCTCGAACCCCGGCACATACCGTCTGAAAAATGCGATCAGCCGTTGCATCTGCCACCTGCCCTCCCACTCTCCGCGGGTCAGATCCCAGACGTCAGTCCCCAAAACCTCCAAAATACGGGTGGAGTTCATCAAAAGTTCGTCTTTTCTGAGGGTGCCGAAGGCCAGGATGTCCTCACGCTGCAGTTCGAGTTCCCCATCCTCCTCGGCCTTGCGCACCAGATCCCAGAGACCATGCACCCCGCGCCACTGGTCCGGGTGCTCCCGAAGATAGGCATCAAAGCCGGCCCGAGAAAATCCACCCAGCCTGAACATGAGCGTCATGGGCTGCACAAGCCCGTCAGCTTCCCGCCCCAAATCGTACTGCGCCCCGGATTTGACGGCCACATCGCCGTCTCCGGTTGCATCCACCACAACTGTGGCGCTGATGGCCACCGGCCCGGACTTGGTCTCGAAAATCACTTGTCTGGGAGTTTCCCCGATCACATCCGAGGCCAAGGCATGGAAGAGATAACGTACCCCTGCCTCATCCAGAAGATTTAGTGCCGCGGACTTGAACGATTCCGGGTCGAAGGAAGTCGTGTACCCGGTCGCAACAGAGGGCGGAACCGCTCCTCCTGTTTCCGTCAAGCGGTGCACCAGCATCTGCGGAGCACCTTTGACAACCAGCTCTCCTTCCCCGTGGTCTGTGGGGAAGAAACTCGAAGCTCCGGGCTGCTCCGGACCAGGGATTTGTGTATGGTGCGAGGCCCAGATCGTGACCATTGCTGCTGTGGCATTACCGCCCATAAAGCCATACCGTTCAGCCAGGATAACGTTTGCGCCCGCACCTGCGGCACCGAGTGCGGCCCCCAGACCTGCAGGTCCTCCGCCCACCACGAGCACCTCTGTGTTCCCGGCGAGAATGGCCCTGCGAGGTGGCAACTGCACTGTTTCCAATTGCTGTGGTCGACCAAGTGGAGGCATAAGTACCCTACCCCGTGCATTGTTTTTTTTCGGTCCGTGAAGCGGGCCCCACCTCTTGACCCAGCAAAGATGCAGCGATCGTAAATGTCTCCTCTGCCCTGGACTTGAGCTCTGGCATGGCTTGGACAATGGACTTGCGGATGGATTCCATGGAATCCCAGGATCTGTCGAGATGGGCAATAAGCCGCCCGGCATTCACAAGATTGAGGGGGGGCCCGACCAGATTCAGGGCGGAGATGAATTCATGCACTTTGGAAGCATAGGGCAAACCGACAAACGGGATCTCTTTCAGTGCTGCAAAGATAAGAAAATGGAGACGCATTCCCAGTACAAAACTGAACCGTTCCATCAGGGTCAGAATCTGACCGGAACGATAGTCTCCCTTGAGCACACTCGCCCTCTGAGGACGCAGCATTTTGGAAATAACTGCATGGGAGTGCTGCATATCCTTCCTGCTTCGTTCCATGGGAACAAAAAGGACATCTGCATCGAACCGTTCGACAATGAAATCCGCGGCATCGGCAATCAGCCTGTGATAAAAGTCTTGGTCCACATCCGGGAACGCAGGGCCCGGCTCCCGAACGGAAATGCCAACCAGACATCTTTCGCCGTCAAGGCTCTCCCGAACCTGCGTGTTCTCCGGTAGCGGTTCAGGGTCAAGCAGGAGTGCGGGATCAGCCGTAACGATGATTTCGCGATCCACACCTGCCTCCTCCAGGACCTGCTTGGACGACCGGTCGCGAACGGTGACAACAGCGGCATTGTTCAAGGTCTCCATGACAGCCTTCTGGGACGTGCGGCTCTGCAGAGGGCCGGCGCTTATGGCAAATGTCATGACCGGGACCGAGTTGTCCTGCGCAATCTGCGCTTCCCTGAGAAATATTTCAGCCTCGGTATCAAAGAGAATCCCTCCTCCACCCAGAATGAAAAGATCCAGCTCCCTGATCTCTTTGCACACCTCACCTCGGGTGAGTTCACGCACGGGAATGCTCCTGGTCACAGACTGCCGGGAAAGTGTGTCCTTTGGGTTTCTGGAAAACACTCGGATTTCAATTTGATCCGTTTTCTTGAGACCATGGATCATGGAATGCAGGATGGCCTCGTCTCCGAGATTGAGTCCGCCGTACGACCCGGAAACGCCGATGATCTTTTCGGGCATGTCTAACTCCACCAGACAGGGGTTTTCTGTCGAGATCCGCGTCCCTTTTCGGAGTTCTCAAGGCCGCGCATTGCGACCTCCTCCAGGGTGAGCCGAACGGTTCGGCCCGACTTCCAGGAGTTGGCACCCGGATCAACAGCCACCATGGGGATGTCTTTCCTGTATTCCCGGCGAATGCCGGAGGACAGTGCTTTTTTTCATGAGTGCTCTCCCGTGTTTTCTTTCCATAATACCCCTGATTATTTCTCGAACAAGAAGAATTTCCGGAGGAA
>JBKHAV010000170.1:0-3465 GCA_046542715.1 Desulfovibrionales bacterium | reverse complement strand
TCGGCGTGCTGCCCGGACTGGTGCAGCGCCTTGTTGTCGAACCGAGCGAACTGGCACGGGAGGAACAATACCTGGCCAACAACATCGCCTCCACCCGCAAGGCGTTCGGCCTGGAAGAACTCCGGTCTTCGAGCCATCCCGCCCGCGGGGAGGTGGACCATCAGACCATCGCCGAAAACCAGGGGACCATCCAGAACATCAGGCTCTGGGACGAAGGCCCCCTGCTTCAAAGCTATAATCAGATTCAGTTTTTCCGCCTCTACTACGACTTTCAGGCTGTGCACACGGACCGCTACACCGTGAAGGATGAAATACGACAAGTCATGCTGGCGACCCGTGAACTCTCCTCGGAAAAACTTCCCAGCGAAGCCCAGCGCTGGGTCAACAAATATCTCCAGTTCACCCATGGGTACGGCGTGGCAATGAGTCCTGTCACCGAGGTGCAGGCCGGCGGCAGACCGGAATTCTTCATCCGGGACCTGCCCCCAACAGGTGAGATCCCCTTGGAGCGGCCTGAAATCTATTACGGGTTGAAGAGCCTGGAGTATGCAATCGTCAACAGCAGGATGCAGGAATTCAATTTCCCTGGACCGGACGGTCCGGTGTACACGCATTACCAGGGAACTGGCGGGGTGCCCCTGGATTCGTTGTTCCGACGCCTGATGTATGCATGGGAGTTCAAGGATTTGAACATTCTCATCTCCGGGGAGATCACACCAGAGAGTCGCATCCAGTACAGACGCACCATTTCCGAGCGGTTCTCCACCTTGACCCCGTTTCTCATGCGGGACAGGGAAGCGTACAGCGTTGTAGCTGACGGAAAGCTGTACTGGCTCCAGGACGCCTACACCACGACAACGAGATACCCCTATTCCACTCCCTGGCAGAACAGTTTCAACTACATCAGAAACAGCGTCAAAGCCGTGGTCGACGCCTACAATGGGAAAGTGGACTACTATGTGTACGATCAGGAAGACCCCCTGATCCGCACCTATCAATCCATTTTTCCGGACCTGTTCAAGTCCCGGGACGCCATGCCCGACTATCTCCAGGACCATGTGCGCTACCCCCAGGACATTTTCACCGTGCAGACACGCATGCTGCTCCAGTATCACATGCGCGATCCCGTGGTCTTCTACAACAAGGAGGACCAGTGGTCCGTGCCCATGCAGAGCTCCTTCGGCGAGACCGAGGTGCTTCGGCCCTACTACATCGTGGCCCGGCTGCCCGGCGAGGAGAAAGAGGAATTTCTGCTCATCCAGCCGTTCACGCCCATCAACCGCCACAATCTGGTGGGCTGGATGGCGGCGCGTAGCGACGGCGAGAATTACGGTGACCTGGTGCTGTTCCGGTTCCCCACGGGTCGCCACGTGGACGGCCCCAGTCAGGTCGAGGCGAGGATCGACAACGACGCGATCATCTCCGAGCAGTTCACCCTCTGGGGCCAGGTGGGTTCCGAGGTGTTCCGGGGCATCCTCCTGGTCATCCCCCTGGGCGATTCCATCCTCTATGCCGAACCGGTCTTCCTGAGGCCCGAGACCATCGACTTCCCGGAACTGCGCCGGATCATCCTGGCCGATTCCCGGCAGGTGGTCATGCACCAGACCCTGGACGACGCCATTTCCGCCCTGGTCGGTGAACTGCCGGCTGTGGCTCCCCCGGTGGAGACTGAAGAAGAGGTCGAGGAACCGGCTCCGGCCCTGGAGGACTTCCAACAAGGGCTGCAGGACGTCATCGATACGCTGCAGAACGCGGTGGAACAATTGCGGGATCTGATCCGGTAAGCCGTTGATGGTGCAAGGATGAGCCCTGTTCATCGGGGCTCGTTCATACGTACCCGAAGAGTTGCGCCCCCGTTCCGGACTGTCCGTGCCTGGACACGTTTTTCCGGGACGAATCTGCCTTTCCTATCGGGAGACAGGACCCTGCCCGGGATCCCGGATGCTTACCCTGACATTGTCCTCGAGTTCTCTGTCCGGATGCACGATGACCTTGTCCCCCTGCTCCAGTCCCGCCAGGACCTGGGTCATGAGTTCTGCCCGCCGCCCCACTTCCACCGGCACGATGCGAGCCCGGCCGTTTTGGACTACGAACACGGCCCAGCCGTCCTCATGCCGGAACAGTGCGCTGGTGTGGACGCGGAGCACACCGTCGGATTCCCAGAGGATGAATCTGGCATTGACCCGGTACGCATCCCCAAGGCCTGCCCATTGTTCCTGGGGGGAAACGATACCGACGATGACCAGAACCCGTTGCTCTTCAACGCCCAGGGCGGAAAATTTCGTGAACCCCGTGGGTTCGATCCGAAGGACCGTGGCTTCCAGTGGACGGGGGGGACCCCAGCGCTCGAGCAGAACCCGCATCCCCGGCCTGATGCGGACCGCATCAGCGGAGAGCACGTCAACCTCGACCTCCAACCCTTTCGGATCTCCGACCACCAGGATCGGTTCACCGGGCTGCACGACCCTGGCGCTTTGGAACATACGCTCGAGGACCACTCCGCTAATGGGTGAACGCAGGACCAACTCGTCGGTGAATTCCCGCTCCTGTTGTCCGGCATATTCCAATTCGGCTTTGGCGGCTTCCACCCCGGCGGCGGCCGTATTGACCCGAAAACCGGCCGACCGGACCAGGGCGGCCGCTCGCCGGGCCTCTGTCTCCGCCTGTTCCACCTGACTTTGAGAGACAAGCTCCTGTCCGTGAAGGGCGAGCAGACGATTATACTCGGCCGCTGCATAGTTCTCCGTGGTTTTGGCTGCCTCGTGCTCCGCACGGGCCGAAGCAAGGTCCGCCTCGGCCGCAACGACCCGCGCCCGGGCACGGGCCAGGCTTCGTGGATCAAGGGCCGGTGAGGCCATCGGGTCGAGGGTCACCAGAACATCGCCCTTCGTGACCGTATCGCCCACTTCCGGAGCTACCCGGCGCGAATGGGCTGCAATCGGCGAGGAAACCACATAATGATCCCTGATTCTGGTGCGTCCCTGCTCCTCGATGGTCTGGGCAAGCGGGCCCCTGGTCACCGGTTCGACCTCGACAGGCATCGGTTTGGGCAGGAACCCGATGACCAGGAGGGCAACAATCCCTGCACCGACAAGGACAAGAAGGATGCGACGGCGTATGCTCATGAAAATCCCCGTTATTCACCGCTTTTGAGGACTGCAATCAGATCGAGATGGTAGAGCTTTCTGGCCACGATCAGCCCTGAAACAAGCGCGGAAATCAGAATCACTGTGGCGGCGAAAGCCAGCATTGACGGTTCAGTGACAATGGGAATGCGGTACAGCTCAGACTGCAGTCCCTGAACGAGATAGCCGATAAGTCCCCACCCGATCAGAAATCCAGGCGGGATGGCCATGATCGTGAGCAGGGCGAGTTCCCCGATGAGGATGGCGACGATTTCACCTTTGGTAAAGCCCATGACCCGAAGGGTGGCCAGTTCCCGCGAACGCTCGGCCAGCGTGATGC
>JBKHAV010000047.1:0-18655 GCA_046542715.1 Desulfovibrionales bacterium | reverse complement strand
GGGTAATGACGAGAATTCGATTTGTTTGCCATGATGTAGCTTCAGGTGAGTCGGGATTCATCTTCTCTCAGGTTTTTCCCTGTTAACTCATAAACCATGAACCATTACCATACAAAAAATCTGGAGGGCTTCAAATGGGTTGGGTAGCTGTTGGAACATTTGACACGATGGACGAGGATGCGCTGGCCGAGGTGCAGCGGTGGCAGGATGTAGCCTATGATGTAGGGTTTCACCCGGAGCGGGTGGTCAAGGTGGAGAGGATCGAGGAAAAGGTCCGGGTACTTATCGACCAGGACCTGTACGATTACTTCAGGCGTGGTGTGTGACCACAAAATGGTGTCCACCCGTTCCGTCCTTCCGAAGGGGCTTTTGTACTGGGAACCTGAAGGCGGTGATCCCGGTGAACATGCACCTCGTTTCAGAGTCACGGATTTGATCTGGGAAACAGAGCTTCGCGACCAGGGACCCTGGAACGAGGTGGAGACCGTCCCGGGGGTGCCGGGCCGATTCTGGGCGGCGCAGGAAGGGGATACGGGACATACGCTCGTGGTGTGCGATGCGTGTTCCTCGAGTCTGGATGCGGCCTGGGAGCTTGGTCACAAGGGTCTCCTGCCGGAATGGGGCTCGGTTTTGGCCATCAGTCAGACGGCAGGGCGGGGGCAGCTCAGGCGTCGGTGGGAGTCTCCGCCCGGGAACGTCTATGCCGCCCTCATGCTTCCGGACCCGCCCCCCCATGGTGTGCACTGGCCTCTCGTTGTGGGCTATCTGCTTGCGGAAGGGCTGGAACACCTGGGAGTTCACGTCACCCTCAAGTGGCCCAATGATCTGGTGCTCGAGGGCGCAAAGGTGGGAGGGGTGCTCGTTGAAGAACGCCGAGGGGTGTGTGTGGCCGGGATCGGCTTGAACGTGAACTCCTGTCCCCTGCCGGACCGGATTCGAGCCGACGCGGCTTTGCAGGCAACCTGCCTGGACGAGTTCGGGCACAGATTCACCCCGTTGCACCTTTGGCGCCACCTTGTGCAATCCATGGAATCTTGGTATCAGGACGTCGTAATCTCACTTCCTTCACCAGAAATCATCGCTCGAATTCAGAATCGTCTGGCCTTTTTGGGGCGACGGGTCAGAACATCAGAATTTCACGGGAACGCTGTGGAAGGGATTGTGGTCGGCCTCACTCCCGAGGGTGGGATAAGGCTGCGGACGGATGGTGAAGAGATTGCTCTGGTATCTGGAAGTATTTACCCTTTTCCATAATGGCTACAGTATCGGAATGCAGCAGTCCGGTACTGTCCACACTGTCCCGCGTGGGCTTGAACCTTAGTTATCCGGGGTTTGTATGGCAGAAAAGTCTTTTGATCAGGTAGTCGATGCAATTCGAGGAAAAAAAATTCTCGTCGCCAATCGCGGCATTCCAGCCCGACGAATCGTGCGTTCCATCCGGGAGGTTTTTCAGGCTGTCCCCGTGATGACGGCAACCGATGTGGACAAGACCGCACCGTTCACCTCCGGGGCCCAGGAACTTCTCCTGCTCGGGGAAAATCACCGGGCTTACCTGGACATCGACAGGATCATCGCAAAAGCCAAGGTGGAAAAAATCGCTGCCATCCATCCAGGGTGGGGGTTTGCCTCGGAAAATGATTCGTTTCCCCAGAAATGCGAGGAAGCCGGCATCCTGTTCATTGGTCCCTCGACCCAGGCCATGCGCCTGCTCGGGAACAAGGTCGAGGTCCGCAAACTGGCCATGGAGCATGGGGTTCCCGTGGTTCCCGGGTCGGAAGAGTCCGTTACCCTGGACGAGGCCCTGGAACTGGCCGGCGAGATGGGGTACCCCATCATGCTCAAGTCCGAAGGCGGCGGAGGCGGGCGCGGTATTTACGAAGTGTTCCGGGAGGAGCAGCTCAAAGAATCCTTCAGCAAGGCTGCGGCCATGGCCAAGGCTTCCTTCGGCAATCCCCGGCTCTACATCGAGAAACTGCTCACCTCCATACGCCACATCGAAATCCAGGTCATCTCCGATAACTACGGCAATGTCTTTGCCTTTGACGAGCGCGACTGCACGGTGCAGCGCAACCATCAAAAACTCATCGAGATCACTCCGTCTCCCTGGGAGGGAATGACCGAGGAACTCAGGGAACAGCTCAAAGAGTATGCCAGAAGACTTGTCCGGGCGGTGGACTACCGATCCCTGGCCACGGTGGAGTTTTTGGTGGACCAGGAGGGCAGGCCATACCTCATCGAAGTCAATACCAGGCTGCAGGTGGAGCACGGCATCACCGAATGCCGCTACGGCATCGATCTGGTGGAAGAGCAGATCGCTCTTGCCTTTGGAGCGAAACTGCGGCTCAACGAGGAAAACACCGTTCCTCACAACTGGTCCATGCAGTGTCGAATCAACTGCGAGGATCCCCAGAAAGATTTTTCGCCCAATGCCGGCACCATCACCCGGTACCTGAGTCCAGGAGGCCAGGGGGTCCGCGTGGATTCCTGTGTAACCGCCGGGTACGATTTTCCTTCCCAGTATGACTCGGCAGCCTCCCTGCTTATCGTCTACGGCAAGAGCTGGGACAAGGTTTTGGGGCTGATGCAGCGCTCCCTGCACGAATACATCATCGGCGGGCTCAAGACGACCATCCCCTTTCACAGGCAGATTGTGGGCCACCCCCAGTTCCGTTCCGGCGACATCGATACGAATTTCATCGCCAAGACACCGGCGCTCATGCACTACCGGGACAAAGAGCCGGAATCCATGCGGCTCGCCAACCTGGTGGCTGAAATCTCAGCCAAGGGGTATAATTCCTTTGTGCAGCTTGGGGAATACCGGGGCAGGGCGGACAAGCGTATGGGACGATTCGAGCCTGTCCTGCCCAGGCTGGATGTCAACGCCTACGAGTATCCCTATCCCAGGGGCGACCGCAAGGCCGTGCTCGACTACATCCGGGATTCCGGCCACGTCCATTTCATGGATACCACGGCCCGGGATATCACGCAGTCCAACAGCGGAAACCGGTTCAGGCTGGCCGAAGACGAACTCATGGGCCCGTATCTGGACAATTGCGGGTTCTTTGCCCTGGAAAACGGCGGCGGTGCGCATTTCCACGTGGCCATGATGGCCAATATGACCTACCCCTTTACCGAGGCGGAAAAGTGGAACAGGTTCGCGCCCAAGACACTCAAGCTGATATTGATCCGCTCCACCAACGTGCTCGGGTACAAGCCCCAGCCTCGAAACCTCATGCGGCTCACGGGCGAGATGATCTGCGAACACTACGATGTGATCCGCTGTTTTGATTTTCTCAATCATATCGAGAATATGCGCCCCTTTGCCGAGGTGGCCATGAACTCCTCCTCCAACATCTTCGAACCGGCCATTTCTCTGTCCTGGGCCAGGGGCTTCGACATTCCTCACTATATGGGGGTGCTCGAGGAGATCATCGACATGATCGCCAATGTCACGGGCCAGGACCGCCGGAAAGTCACCTCCATGTTCATCATCGGCCTCAAGGATATGGCCGGGGTCTGTCCACCAAGATTCATGAGGGAACTTGTGGGCACCATCAGGAAGACCTACCCGGACCTGGTGGTCCATTATCATCGTCACTATACAGACGGGCTGTTCGTCCCTTCCGTGGGTGCCGCAGCCCAGGCCGGCGCTCATATCGTGGATACCGGCATCGGTGCTGCCGTGCGCTGGTACGGCCAGGGCGAGGTGCTGTCGACCGCCGCGTACATGGAGGACGAACTGGGACTGAAGACCAATTTGAACAAGGAAATGATCCGCACCTGCGGGTTCGTGCTCAAGCAGATCATGCCGTATTACGATCGATACACGGCACCCCATTTCCAGGGTATCGACCACGATGTGGTGGAACACGGCATGCCCGGCGGCGCGACATCTTCCAGCCAGGAAGGGGCACTCAAGCAGGGGTATATCCATCTTCTCCCGTACATGCTCCGCTTTCTGGCCGGCACCCGCAAGGTGGTACGCTACCACGACGTGACCCCCGGATCCCAGATCACTTGGAATACCGCCTTTCTTGCGGTTTCCGGCGCCTACAAGCAGGGAGGGGAGCCGGGAGTCCGTCATCTGCTCCGGGTTCTGGAGGCGGTGGTTGCGACCCCGGAAAACGAGCTGAGCGAAGAACTCAAGAAAGAACGTCTCATCCTCTACCGGGAGAGCAACGACGCCTTTCGCCAGCTGCTTCTGGGCAAATTCGGCAAACTCCCCTTGGGATTCCCTGCAGATTGGGTTTATCAAAGCGCCTTTGGGTCGGAGTACAAAACCGCACTTGCGCAGCGGACCGAGAAATCACCGCTTTTCGATTTGCAGGACATGGATATCGAAGCGGAAAAGAAGGCTCTGGAGAATCACCTGGGACGGGAGCCCTCCCGTGAAGAGCTGATCATGTATCTGAACCATCCCGGAGACGCGCTGAAGACCATCGATTTCATCCGCAATTTCGGCGATCCCAACAATCTTCCCCTGGACGTCTGGTTCGAAGGACTGGAACCGGGTCAGGACCTGTTTTTCAACGACAGCAGTGGAAAGCCCCACCAGATGGTGATTCTTGCAATACAGCAACCAGACAATCGGGGCATGAGCGTCGTGCGCTACTCCCTTGATTCGGAGACTTTTTCCCACCAGGTCAAGGTAGCTGAGGCAGTGTCCGGAGCAACCGGTGCCCTGGAAATGGCGGACCGGGAAAACCCGATGCATATCGCCTCCCCAAGCAGCGGGGACCTTTGGATCATGCACGCCCGCCCGGGAAAAATCGTACGAAAGGGAGAGGAACTGTTCAATGTTTCCATCATGAAACAGGAAAAGGCCGTGTATGCGCCGGCGGATGCTGTGGTCAAACGGGTGTTGAAGGTGGCCGACTACCTCGAGGACAAGAAAATGGTTCCGGTCAAGGAAGGCGAGCTTCTTATCGAGTTGGGACCGATCCCGCAACAGTGCCCCGGGTGCACATCCCCGATTCCGGGAAATGACTGCAGGTTCTGTGCGCAATGCGGTCAGCAGCTGCAACCGGCGTGACCGGGTAAGGGGCGGGGCTTCCGGAACATTCGGAAAGCTATGGAATTATCCTCAACAAAATGGTATATGGAAGAAACTGGTCCATGTACCATTTTTTATTTTCCAAGAGTGAGCATACAGTGAGTTGACGAGGAAGACGTTGGACGGTAATTCGCAACTGCCTATCGTACAACGTTCTTTTCCGATCCTGCAGTCATCATGACAATCAAAGATGTTTCAATCGGTTGAAAGGAGGAGCAATAATGGCCGTAGCCAAGGATGCAAAGCAGGCAAGCCCAAAAAAGACAGCTGCAATCACCACACTTCAGGGAAGGAGATCTCCCAAGGAGCAGCAGGTCGCATCTGATATCGAAGAGATCAAAACCAAGCTTATCCTCACCGGGGCCGACATCGTGGCCATTGGGGAAGAGGCGGAGCTGCTTGTCGGCGGAAAGAACTACAATACGGCCATTATCAGCGAAATCGAAGGGGTGAGGGCCCCTCAGTTCCGGGCGGTCTCCTCCAACGCCTTTCATACGCTGCTGGACGAAGGCAAAGTCAATGCAAGCCTGGTGCGGTCCATGGTGGACAGGGAATATGATTCCATCGACTGGAACGATCAGGAAATCAACAAAGATCCTGAATTTCTTCAAAAATTCGTACGAAGCGTTGCAAGAACGGTCAGGGAGGACAAGTCCACCTCCACCGGAACATTGATCAGGCTCCGTTCCTTCATCAACAATGTTGTCGAGGGGTTTGCAGTATCACCAGAAGGGATCGATCAGTTGCGCAAGCGTTCCGTGCTGGTTCAGGTTGCCATCCTCTCGGTGCCTTTGCCCAAGGAGGTGGAAGCCGCAGTGAGCAGGGCTTACAGGGATATCTGTACCGAAGCCGGGGCAGAGAACGTCCCTGTGGCGGTGCGCTCCTCGGCCGCGGGCGAGGACAGCCGAAAGAAGGCCTTTGCCGGACTCCAGGACACCTATTTGAATATCGTCACTGAAAAGGCGGCGGTCCGGGCGTATCATTGGGACTGCGCTTCAGCCTATAATCTCAGGTCCATGACCTATCGCCGGGAAGCCATCCTCGATGCGGTCGCCAAAGCGGAGAAGACCGGTGACGATTCCATCGCGATCAAGGCCAAGCAGGAATGGGCCATTGAGAACACGTCTCTTTCGGTATGCATCATGCGGATGATCAATCCCGTCATCTCCGGGACGGCGTTTTCCGCGGATACTGCAACAGGATGCCAGGGCACCGCCCGCAAGGACCTGGTCTCCATGGATGCCAGCTACGGTCTGGGAGAAGCGGTTGTCGGCGGAATGGTCACACCCGACAAGTTCTACGTTTTCCAACGTGACGACGGTTCCGAGGTGGTCATTCGCTATATGGGGTTCAAGGACAAAAAAATTGTCTACGATCCCGACGGGCAGGGGACCAAGCTTGTCCAGGTTCCGGAAGAGGAAATCCATCGTTGGTCCCTGTCACTGGCCCAGGCCGAAGAGGTCGCCCGTGGTGTCCGCAAGATCAGTCAGACCTATAATGACATGATCATGGACACGGAGTTCTGCATCGATAAATCCGACCGGCTGTGGTTCGTGCAGGCCAGGCCGGAGACCCGATGGAACGAGGAACTGGAAAAACACCCCCATACGATCTTCATGAAACGGCTGGAGGTAGACGAGAAGGTTCTCGGTAAGGCCGATGTCCTGCTTGAGGCCAATGGCGCGTCCCGAGGCGCTGGAAGCGGGACGGTGAAGTTTCTTCGTTCCGCCCTGGAACTGAACAAGATTCACAAGGGCGATATCCTTGCCGCCGAGCGGACCGACCCGGACATGGTCCCTGGTATGCGGCTTTCATCGGCCATCCTCGCTGATGCCGGGGGGGACACCAGCCATGCGGCCATCACTTCCCGGGAACTCGGAATCCCCGCTGTCATTGGCATCAAGCGTATCGAGATCCTTCGGTCACTGGACGGCCAGGAAGTCACCGTGGACGGATCACGGGGCCGGGTTTACCGCGGGCTGTATCCCCTGATCGAGGTTGGCGGAGAAATCGATGTCAGCAAACTGCCCCCCACGAAAACCAAGGTCGGGCTTATTCTTGCGGACGTGGGACAGTCTCTTTTTCTTTCACGTCTTCGTGATGTGCCGGATTTTGAGGTGGGATTGCTTCGTGCGGAGTTCATGCTCGGAAACATCGGCATTCATCCCCAGGCCCTGGAGGCCTTTGACGAAGGGACCCTGGACGCGGTCGTGCAGAGAAAGCTCGACGATCTTGAAAATCAGCTTTCCAAAGTGGTCAAGGACCAGCTGGATGCCGGGATTCTCACTTTCGACCTGAAGATCCGCAACTATGTGGGGCAGGTCACCGGCCTGGCGGAGAAGATCGAGTCGCTGAGCGAGCAGGAAGGCAGCAAGGGCACCAACGAGGTGCTTGCCATTCACAGACAACTCCGCGAACTGGAGAAAAAGCTCGACGAGCATCTGGAAAATGCAACCCAGCGGCTGGACATTCTCAAAACATCTACGGATCTGCGAAAGCACATTGCCCTGATCATGGGCTATTCCGATTACCTGGAGCCCAATCGAGACAATGATCCGGAACTGACCCGGCGCCAGAAAGAGCAGGAAGATCTGATCAATGTCCGGATGAAAAAGCTCGAAGGCAATGAAATGGTCGAGCAGACCATTGAGCGCGTAGGGAACATGCGGCGGGAGACCGCCCAGAAAATAGGGCTGCTCCAGGAAATGATCGACTTGAGAGAGTTGCCGAACACGATCGGCCAGCTCATCCGCTCCAAAGGATACAGAACCGGGAAGGAGCATTACGTTCAGACCTTGTCCCAGGGACTGGCCCTTTTTGCCATGGCCTTTTATGGGAAAGAGATCATTTACCGGACAACGGATTTCAAGAGCAACGAGTACCGCAGCCTGCTCGGGGGAAATCTTTTCGAAGACTACGAAGACAATCCCATGCTGGGGTATCGAGGCGTTTCCAGGCAGATTCACGACTGGGAACTGGAGTCTTTCAAGCTGTCCAGGGGAGCTTTCGGAGGCAAGAACCTTCACATTATGCTGCCTTTTGTCCGCACCCTTGAAGAGGCCCGCAGCATGAAGCGCTATCTGGACCAGGTGCACAACCTGCGTTCGGGAGAGGACGGGCTCAAGCTCATTCTCATGTCTGAAATCCCCTCCAATGCCATCCTGGCCAAACAGTTCATCGAAGAGTTCGACGGGTTCTCCATCGGCTCCAATGACATGACCCAGCTTGTTCTGGGAACGGACAGGGACAATTCCCGGCTCCGAAAAATCTACGATGAAGAGGATCCAGCCGTCATTTGGGCCATTCTGGTGACGATCTTCACTGGACAGAAATACGGGAAGAAGGTCGGTTTCTGCGGGCAGGGCGTGTCCAACAGCCTGATCATCCGGGGCCTGGTCTGTATCGCCGGAATCGTATCCGCTTCAGTGGTCCCTGACACCTATGCCCAGACCAAGCACGACATCGCCCGAACCGAGGCTCTGGACATCCCCATTGAAGAACTGGGCGCATGGCTCAAGAAGCAGCACCTGGAGAATCTCCAGGAATTGCTCAAGGAACAGGGGTACGGCCATATTCTCAAAAAATACAAGTCTGCCAAGGATTTCAAGGAATGGTACGAAGGTGAGCTGGCCCGGCTGCACGAACAGCTCTATTCCCAGCTTGGCGGCTCCAAGGAAGGCTTTTACCGCCAGGAGCTCGTCAGCTTCAGAGAGCGGTTCCACAAACCCGTGATCTATTCGGATTGGGATTGGGAGACCACGGTTCTGGATGCGCTGCACCAGGCCGGTTTCGCTTCCTTTGAGGAGCAGAAAAAGGCCGTGAAGGAGCAGCGGAAGAAGGCCTGGTAGCCTGGTTGAGTTTCAGCGAGAGCAGAGGGCGGCAAAGAGCAGCACTCTGGCTGTCCGGTGCTGACGAACCCCTCCTGTTTCAGGAGGGGTTTTTTATTTCCAGTTCCTGAGGGGGGGACCCTTTCAATACTCTCAAGCGAAGAGTTTCGGAGAAAATCCCTGAATTTCCAGTAGAAAAGGCAAAACCTTAAAATTTACCACATTGTATTTAGGAAATCTATACATTTGACTTTCTTTTGCGTGTTATTGTAGATATCGCGTTCATTCATGCAGGCCGCAGAGTCCTTTGCATGCCGATCAACTTAACTCCAACTTTCAAGGAGGGAGTGCATGAGCTTGTCCAGACGTGAATTTGTGAAATTGTGCACAGGCACGGTGGCAGGTCTGGGTATTTCCCAGATATTCCACCCCGGCCTGGTCTTGGCCGTGAAAGAGGCGGTGAAAAAGACGCCGGTCATCTGGATTCAGGGCCAGGGGTGCACCGGATGTTCCGTTTCACTGCTCAACGCGGTTCATCCCAGCATCAAGGAAGTCCTCCTTGAAATCATCAGCCTTGAATACAATCCTACAGTCATGGCTGCGGAGGGGCACGTGGCTATGGAGCACATGTTCGAGGTGGCCAAGCAGAACCAGGGCAAGTTTTTCCTGGTGGTGGAAGGGTCGATTCCCACGGAAGCCGACGGCAAGTACTGCATCATCGGCGAAATGGGTCATCATCATGTGAGCATGGTCGAGGCCGCTCAGGAGCTCGGCAAGATGGCCGCGGCCACCGTGGCTGTGGGCACGTGCGCCACATTCGGCGGAATCCCCGCCGCCTGGGGCAGCGAAACGGGCGCCAAATCCGTCCAGGATTTCTTTGCAATGAGCGGCATCAAAACTCCGGTAATCAACGTGGCCGGTTGTCCGCCCCATCCTGACTGGATCGTCGGCACGGTGGCTCATGTTCTCATGTACGGCATTCCCGAACTGGATGATTATGCCCGGCCGACGTTGTTCTTCGGCTCCAATATCCACGAAAACTGCGCCTACCGCGGCTATTACGACGAGGGCGTCTTTTCCGAGACGTTTACCCAGAAAGTGGGCTGTCGACTGGAAGTGGGCTGCAAGGGCCCCAATGCCAACGCAGACTGCTGGAAGCGCCGCTGGAACAACGGGGTGAACTGGTGCGTGGAAAATGCCGTGTGCATCGGCTGCACCGAGCCCGGATTCCCCGATGACATGTCCCCCTTCTACGAGGGAATGTAACCTGCTCAGTCGATAACCTTTCCAAGGAGGATATAACAAATGTCCGGTAAAAGACCTGACAAGGCCCCGGCAGCTACCGCCGGCAAGACCGTCAAAGTGGCGGTGGATCCGGTTACCCGGATCGAGGG
Source organism: Desulfovibrionales bacterium (assembly GCA_046542715.1). Classification (GTDB taxonomy): domain Bacteria; phylum Desulfobacterota; class Desulfovibrionia; order Desulfovibrionales; family JBKHAV01; genus JBKHAV01. The sequence goes on along the minus strand of JBKHAV010000047.1, from coordinate 8,381 downwards.
CCATCTCAAGGTGGAAGTGGAAGTACAGGATGGCAAGGTCGTGGATGCCCGCTGTTCCGGCGGCATGTACCGCGGCTTTGAAAACATTCTGGTCGGCCGCGACCCCCGGGATGCTTCCCAGCTGGTTCAGCGCATCTGCGGCGTCTGTCCCACGGCCCACGCCACCGCTTCTGTCCTGGCCCTTGACGACGCCTTTGGCGTGAAGCCCACCACCAACGGCCGCATCGCCAGAAACCTGATTCTCGGCGCCAACTTCCTGCAGTCCCACATTCTGCATTTCTACCATCTGGCAGCCCTGGACTACGTCAAGGGCCCTGATGTGGCGCCGTTTGTTCCCCGCTACTCCAACCCGGACCTGCGGCTGCCTGCGGACATCAATGCTGTGGGCGTGGACCAGTACATCAAAGCTCTCGAAGTCCGGCGGGTCTGTCACGAGATGGTGGCCCTGTTCGGCGGCAAGATGCCCCACGTTCAGGGTCTGGTCGTGGGCGGCACCACGGAAATCCCCACGGCCGACAAGGTCGTCGGGTATGCCTGGCGCTTCAAGAACGTCAAGCAGTTCATCGAAGAGGAATACCTCCCGACAGTCTATCTGGTGGGCAGCGCCTACAAGGATCTGCTCGGACAGGGCATCGGCTGGAAGAACGTGATTTCCTTCGGCGTGTTCCCCATGACTGATGACGGCGACATGCTCCTCAAGAGAGGTGCATATATCGACGGCAAGGACGAAGCCATTGATCCCGCCAAGATCAAGGAATTCGTCAAGTACTCCTGGTTCGACGACCAGACGACAGGCCTGAACTACAGCGAAGGAAAAACCGTGCCCGCTCCGGATAAGGAAGGCGCCTACTCCTTCATCAAAGCTCCACGCTACAACGACAAGCCAGTTGAAGGCGGTCCCCTTGCCCGCATGTGGGTCACCAACCCCGAGCTTTCCGATATCGGCAAAAAGCAGCTCAAGGACCTTTACGGCGTCAATGCCAAACGGTTCCGCGACCTGGGCGATGTCGCCTTTTCCGTCATCGGCCGCCATGTGGCACGGGCCGAGGAAGCCTTGCTCGTCGCCAATGCCATCGAGCAGTGGTTGGGTGAAGTCAAGCCCGGGGCAGAGACCTTTGTGGCCAAGGATCTCCCAGAGACGGGTGAAGGACTCGGCCTGACCGAGGCTCCCCGTGGAGCGCTTTTGCATTATGTGGACGTCAAGGATTACATGATCAATAATTACCAGGTCGTGCCCGCGACTATCTGGAACGCCAGCCCCATGGATGACATGGGACAAAGGGGCCCCATCGAGCAGGCCCTCCTGGGCGTGGCCGTACCTGATGCGGACAACCCGGTGAATGTGGGGCGCTTGATACGCTCCTACGACCCGTGACTGGGCTGTGCCGTGCACGTGCTGCACGCTGAGACCGGTGAAGAGAACGTGGTCGTCATGGACTAGCCAACGACCTATCGATTCGCAAAGGGCGGGGAGTTCCCCGCCCTTTTTTTTTAGTGCGCCAGGCCGGCGCACCTGCTTGGAGGTGCAAGTCCTTCCCGAGCCCGGCAGGGGGAATCGTTAGCCGAGGGACTGGGACATTGACAGGAACATGAGCCCGGGCCTATGAAAACTCGATACTAAACGATGCCTTGCCGCGCAGGTCTAATCAACAATAATGATGTATTCCGGGAGTATCCGGGATTCACTCGTAACGCATAGGAGTCTGTTATGCCCCTCGTCTCTCCGAAAGCCATGTTCGACCGCGCCTACAGGGAAGGGTTCGCTGTGGGCGCCTTCAACGTCAACAATATGGAAATCATTCAGGGTATCATTGCCGCTGCGGAGGAAGAACGGTCTCCCGTGATCCTGCAGGTTTCAGCAGGTGCCAGGAAATATGCCGGCCAGGTCTATCTGATCAAGCTGGTGGAAGCGGCCCTTGTGGAGTCTGACCTGCCCATCTGCCTGCATCTGGACCACGGGCAAAATTTCGATATCTGCAAGCAGGTCATTGACGGGGGGTTCACTTCGGTCATGATCGACGGGTCCCATCTTTCGTTTGAAGAGAACATCGCCCTTACCAGGCAGGTGGTGGAGTATGCCCATGAGCGGGGCGTCTGGGTCGAGGCAGAGCTTGGGCGCCTGGCCGGAGTGGAAGACGAGGTCAGCTCCGAGGTCATCGTCTACACCGACCCGGACGAGGCCAAGGAGTTTGTGGAACGGACCGGGTGCGACTCCCTGGCCATCGCCATCGGCACCAGCCACGGCGCCTACAAGTTCAAGGGCGAGGCCCGGCTCGATTTCGACCGGCTGGAGAAGATCAAAACCCTTTTGCCCGGCTATCCCATTGTCCTGCACGGGGCTTCTTCCGTGCTTCCCGAGTTCGTGGAGATGAGCAATTCCTACGGCGGCGAGATCGCCGGCGCCAAGGGGGTTCCAGAGGAGCTTCTGCGAAAGGCCGCGGCATCTGCGGTCTGCAAGATCAACATCGACACGGACATCCGGCTGGCCATGACCGCAGTGATCCGCAAATACCTGCACGAGCATCCCGGCGAGTTTGACCCCAGGAAGTACCTGGGTGCCTCCAGGACCGCAGTCAAGGATATGGTTCAGCATAAGATCAAAACGGTTTTGGGATCCTCCAACGGAATCTGATTCACCATCTCAACCTACGGAGTATGCACTTATGGCTGTGAGGATAGGCATCAACGGATTCGGGCGCATTGGAAAGTACATGGCCAGACTGCTGGCCGACGAGCCGGACATGGAACTCGTGGTGGTCAATGCCAGGGCGGACAACCCGACACTGGCCCACTTGATGAAGTACGATTCCGTGCACGGCAGGTTCAACGGCACGGTACAACCCAATGAAGAGGGTGTGGTTGTCAACGGCAACCAGATGCACGTGACCCGCAAGCCTGCCGGGGAATGGGTCTGGGACGATTTCAACGTGGACATCCTGCTGGAGACCACGGGCAAGTTTCGGGACAGGGAAAGCTGCGACAAACATCTCGCCGCCGGAGTGAAAAAAGTCCTGATCAGCGCACCGGGCAAGGACCCGGACGTCACCGTGGTCATGGGCGTGAACGACAACGACTATGACCCGTCGGCGCACTCCATCGTGTCCAATGCTTCCTGCACCACCAACTGTCTGGCCCCGGCAGCCAAGGTGATCCACGAGATGTTCGGCATCCGCCACGGCCTCATGACCACGGTGCATTCCTACACCATGAGCCAGCGCATCCTGGACGGCTCGCACAAAGACCTGCGCCGTGGACGGGCAGCAGCGCTGTCCATGATCCCCACGACTACGGGTGCGGCAAAGGCGGTGACGCAGGTCATCCCTGCGCTGGAAGGCAAGCTGGACGGCATGGCTGTCCGGGTCCCCACCCCGAACGTTTCCCTGGTGGACCTGGTGGTGGAATTGGAAAAGCCTGTCAGTGCCGAGGAAGTCAATGCAGCGCTCAAGACCGCATCTGAAGGCGAACTCAAGGGCATTCTCGGATTCAGCATGGAACCCCTTGTCTCGGTGGACCATCTGGGCAACTCCTATGGGGGGGTTGTGGACGGATTGACCACCACGGTGATGAACGGGACCATGCTCAAGCTCATCATCTGGTATGACAACGAGTCTGGATTCTCCCATCAGCTCCTGCGACTGACCCGCAAGGTGGCCGCAACGCTTTAATTACCGCAATATCAAGGAATACAAGGCATTTTTCTTTTTCAGGAAAATGCCTTTTTTCCATTTCAGAGTTGGTTTACAGTCCCAGCCATGCCTGACTTCGTTCATCTCCATTGTCATACCGAGTACAGCCTTCTCGACGGGGCCATCCGTCTCAACGATCTTTGCACCCGCACCATTGATCTCGGACTGTCCGCTGCCTGCATCACTGATCACGGCAATCTCTTCGGGGCTGTCACATTCTACTCCACGGCCAAGAAGTACGGAATCAAACCCATCATCGGCTGCGAAGTCTATGTGGCTCCCAATGACCGCCATCAGAAGGACGCCCGTTCGCCGGCCGCCGCCGGGTATCATCTTGTCCTTCTGGCCCAGAACCGGGAAGGGTATTCCAATCTGGTGAAGCTGGTCTCCAAAGGATTTTTGGAGGGATTTCACTACAAGCCCCGGGTGGACAAGGAACTGCTGCGCCAGTACGGCGGCGGACTCGTCGCCCTTTCCGCGTGCCTCAAGGGCGAGGTGCCGTTCAAGCTCAGGCAGGAGGGATTCGATGCCGGGCTTGCGGCAGCCAGGGAATATGCCACCATGTTTCCGGGGCGGTTTTATCTCGAACTGCAGGCCAACGGCATGGCCGAGCAGGACGAGTTGAACGAAAAGCTTCTGGAACTCGCCGGGGAAACCAAACTCCCTCTGGTGGCCACCAACGACTGTCATTATCTGACGGCCCAGGACGTTGAAGCCCACGATATCCTTCTTTGCATCCAGACCAATGCCGCTGTGGACGACCCCAAACGGATGCGCTTTTCCACAAACGAACTCTACTACCGGCCCCCCGATGAGATGGAATCCGCCTTTGCACATTGCCCTGAGGCGCTGGCAAATACTGCGGCAATCGCGGCTTCGTGCAACTTCGAGATGGAGCTTGGCACGCACCATTTCCCAGTCTACGAGGTCCCGCAGGGCTGCACCCTGGACGAGGAGTTCATCCGTCTTTCCCGGGAAGGGCTCAAGGAACGGTTTGCGTCCCTGCCCTATGAAATCGACGAGAAGGTGTATTGGGACCGGCTGGAAGAGGAGCTGGAGATCATCTGCGAAAAAGGGTTTCCCGGGTATTTTCTCATTGTTCAGGACTTTATCAACTGGGCCAAGAAAAAAGGCATTCCGGTCGGCCCGGGTCGCGGGTCGGCCGCCGGCAGCCTGGTGGCGTATTCGTTGAAGATCACCAACCTGGACCCGATCCGGTACAAGCTCCTGTTCGAGCGTTTCTTGAACGTTGAACGGGAAAGCCTCCCGGATATCGATGTGGATTTTTGTTACAACCGCCGGGAAGAGGTCATCCGCTACGTTTCCGAAAAGTACGGGGCGGACAGCGTGGCCCAGATCACCACGTTTGGGACCATGAAGGCCAAAGCGGCCATACGCGACGTGGGCCGGGCCCTGGGAATGACCTTCGGGGAGACGGACCGGATCGCCAAGCTGGTGCCGGATGAATTGAAGATGACGCTGGACAAGGCCCTGGCGCAGGAGCCGCGGCTCAGGGAAGCCATGCAGGCAGATGAACGGGTGTCCCGGCTCATCGACATTTCCCGACGACTGGAAGGGCTGTCGCGGCATGCCTCCACCCACGCCGCAGGGCTGGTTATCTCAGACAAGCCCATGGACGAGTATCTCCCTCTGTACCGCGGAAAGAACGGGGAAGTGGTGACCCAGTTCGACATGAAAAAGGTCGAGCAGGTGGGACTGATCAAGTTCGACTTTCTGGGGCTCAAGACCCTGACCGTCATTGACGACGCCCTGGCGCTGATCCGGGAAGGGGGCAAGACGGCCCCGGACCTGGAAACCCTGCCCCTGGACGATCCCGCCACGTACGCTCTTTTGGGCAGGGGGGAGACCGACGGCGTGTTCCAGCTGGAAAGCTCGGGCATGAAGCGGTATCTCATGGATCTCAAGCCGAGCTGCTTCGAAGATGTCATCGCCATGCTCGCCCTGTACCGGCCCGGTCCGCTGGAGAGCGGAATGGTCTCGGACTTCATTTTACGTAAGCACGGCCAGAATGCCGTCGAGTACGACCACCCCATACTGGAGCCGATCCTGAGAGAAACCTACGGGGTCATTCTCTACCAGGAACAGGTCATGCGCATCGCCTCGGACATGGCCAACTACTCCCTTGGGGACGGCGATATTTTGCGACGGGCCATGGGCAAGAAGGATCCTGCGGTCATGGGCAAGCAGCGGGAAAAATTCCTCAAGGGAGCCCGTGAAAACTCGATCCCGGAAAAGACGGCAAATGCCATCTTTGATCTCATGGAAAAGTTCGCCGGGTACGGATTCAACAAATCGCACAGCGCAGCCTACGCCCTGATCTCCTATCAGACAGCCTATCTCAAGGCCCATTTCCCGGCGGAGTTCATGGCTGCCCTGGTGACCTCCGAAGTCTCCAACACCGACAAGGTCATTGCCCATCTCGCGGCCAGCCGACAGCTCGGAATCGAGGTCCTTCCCCCGGACATCAACAGAAGTCAGAAACATTTTTGTGTGGAGGACGAGAACATCCGTTTTGGTCTTTCCGGGATCAAGAACGTGGGTACGGGTGCCATCGAAACCATTATTGAAGAGCGGAAGAAAAATGGCCCATATCTGAGTCTTCTGGATTTCTGCCAGCGGGTGAACCTGCGCAAGGTGACCAAGCGGGTTTTGGAACACCTGATAAAAAGCGGGGCCATGGACTGTCTGGGCTGCGCTAGGGCGCTTCTCATGGCCGGTATGGACCGGGTCGTCTCCCTGGCGCAGAAATCAGCCAAGGATCGGAACAAGGGACAGCTCTCGCTCATGTCCCTGGTGCCGGAGACCACCTGCTCTCTGCCCGGGCTCGGACTGGAAACCGGCACTCTGGACGTGCCGGACTGGGAAGACGAGGAGCGGCTCGCCTTTGAAAAGGAATCTCTGGGCTTTTTCCTCTCCGGTCATCCGCTTCTGCCCTATGAGCCGGAGATCCGCCGCCGACGGCTCACAACGCTGCTCCAGGCCCGGGACATGGCTCCTGGTGCAGAAATGCAGGCCGCCGTTCTTGTCACCTCCATGAAATGCATCAACACCAAAAAGGGTGGCAGGATGGCATTCTGCCAGGTCGAGGATTTAACCGGTACAGGGGAACTTACGGTTTTTCCGGAACCGTTTCAAAAGTACCTGGAACTCCTGGAGTCGGATGAGCCTCTTCTGCTCAAAGCCAAGATCAGCGATTACAACAGCGGATTCGAGTCTGAAGAAGGGCAGAAAGAGCTGAAACTCCAGATGGAGGAGGTCATGCCCCTGGCAGTGCTCAGCGGGGGCGATGAACCGGTTGTTTTGGAATTGATGGACAGCTCCCTTTCACCAGAGCAGTGCTTTGATGGGCTCAGGGAAATCCTGAACCGCCATCCTGGTGACACTCCGGTTCAGCTTGCCGTGCATCGGGACGGCCTTTACTGCCGGCTGCAGCTGGCCCGCAAATTCGCCGTACGTCCGAGTCCGATCTTCTGGAGAGATGTTCAAAAGTGGAAAGAAGAATCGGCAAGGGGCAAGGGGCAAGTGGAAGAAGCTGAAAGCTCAAAGCTGAAAGCTCAGCGCTGAAGGCTGAATCGAATTCATGAATTAACGAATAGACGAATCAACGAATAGACGAATACACGAATCAACGAATAGACGAATCAACGAATAGACGAATAGACGAATACACGAGGAACGAATGAGCAAAAGCGTGGGAACATGGCGGTTGATGGTGACCTCGGAGTTTTGTGCGTCGCATCAGCTCCGGGAATATCAGGGGAAGTGCGAAAACCTTCACGGGCATAATTTTTCAGTTGGCGTGGAGCTGGAGGGGAACAGGCTTGATCCTCGTACGGGTATTCTCATGGATTTCAAAGTGCTCAAGGGTCATCTGAACGGAATTTTGAAAGGGATGGATCACAAACATCTCAACGAGCTGGAGCCGTTCCAGGAACAGAATCCGTCGTCCGAACTCCTGGCCCAGTACATTTTTCAGCGTCTCAAAGAGCAACTGGCAGACAGCGGGGTCCGGCTCTGCTCCGTGAGCGTGTCGGAAAAGGAGAGTTCCAAGGCCGTGTATTCGGAAGGGTGATTGAGTCGAGAAATCGGCAAATCTGCAAGCCGTCGAATTTGCGGATCGAAATGGAAGAGGGAGTTTCATGCGCATAGTGATACAGCGGGTCAAATCAGCGTCAGTGACGGTCAACGGGCAGGAGGTCGCATCCATCGGCACGGGAATGGTTGCCTTGGTCGGATTCGGTCAGGAGGACGGCCCTGAACTGCCTGGAACGCCTCTTTGGACAAAGATTTTGGAAAAGCTGACCGGGCTCAGGATTTTTCCGGACAAAAAGGGGAAGACCAACCTCAGCCTTGAGGAGGTGAACGGCGAGATTCTCCTGGTATCGCAGTTTACTCTGTATGCCGATATCCGCAAGGGCAGGCGGCCGGGATTTCAGGAGGCGGCCGATCCGGACGATGCCAAAAAGCTCTTTGAGCGGTTAGTGCTCGATCTCAAGGAACGCTTTCCCAAGGTCAAAACCGGCGTGTTCGGAACGGACATGGAAGTCAGCCTCACCAACTGGGGTCCGGTAACACTGGTTTTGGACTCCACCTCTCTGTGATATCAATATGGAGCCGGCGTGCTGTTGAAAGGAGAACTCCCGTGAAAGGGGTCAAATCTCGTTTTGACTGTTG
>JBKHAV010000046.1:0-18839 GCA_046542715.1 Desulfovibrionales bacterium | reverse complement strand
ATTTCGAATTTCGGATTTCGAATTTTCTTCTTTTGAATTCGAATTTATCTTCCCTCGTACGTTCCGCTCTTTCCTCCGCTCTTGTACAGGAGACGGCATTCGTCGATGGTGATGTCTTTCTGAACCGCTTTGCACATGTCGTACAGGGTCAGGGCGGCCATCTGGCAGGCCACCAGGGCTTCCATTTCCACACCGGTGTTTCCCGTGGTTCGGACTTCGGAAGATACTTTCACGGCTGAAGCTTCCCGGTCGACCTCAAAATCAACATCCACATACGAGAGAAGCAGGGGATGGCACAAAGGGATGAACTCGAACGTCCTCTTGGCGGCCTGAATCCCGGCAATCCGGGCTGTACCCAAGGCCTCGCCTTTGGGCAGGTCGCCAGTTACGAGCAATTCCAGGGTCTGCGAAGCCAAACGGACAACGCACCCGGCCCTGGCCACCCGCCTGGTATTCTCTTTGCCCCCGACATCCACCATGCTCGCCCGTCCGTCCTGCGTCATGTGGGTCAGTTTGTCCGCCATGGTAATCCTTCTTCTTGGTGATGAATTCTGAACCGATATCCCCAAAAAAAAATACGGTGAGACCTCGTCCAGGCCTCACCGTTTGTACTCCTCAGGACGGGAAATGTTGCACAGCCATGCTAATCGCCCATGGCCTTCTTGAAAAACCCTTTGACCTTTTTCATGGGTTTTTCCCCTTCGAGCCTGTCGAATTCCCGAAGGAGCTCTTCCTGCTTTTTGCTCACCTTCGAGGGGATCTTCACTGTGACCTTGACCAGCAGATCGCCGTTTTGGGATGCTCCCGGATGCGGCAGCCCCAGTCCGTTGAGCTGCAGCACCTGGCCGCTCTGGGTTCCCCTGGGGATTTCCATGGAAACCGGACCGTCCAGTGAAGGCACTTCGATCTTGTCCCCGAGAATGGCCTGGACCACGCTCAACTCGACCTCCACGATGAGGTCCTGGCCCTGGCGCTTGAATACCTTGTCCGGTTCCACATAGATGACCACGTACAGATCGCCGTGGGGACCGCCATTGATCCCCGGCTCCCCTTCCCCCCGCAGCCGAAGCCTGCTGCCGTCGTCGACCCCGGCAGGAATGCGGACCTTGATTTTCTTGGTCACATCCACCGCACCCCGACCCCGGCATGTGCGGCAGGGTTCGGTAATCACTTCGCCCTGTCCCCGGCAGACCGGACAAGTCAGGGCCACCCGAAAAAACCCCTGGGATTGATAGATCTGGCCGCGCCCGTTGCAATGCTGGCAGGGAGTGGGACTGTGCCCCGGCTCCACGCCGGAGCCTTCGCAGGTGTCGCAGTGCTCCTTCTTGGGAACCTTGATCTCCACCTCGGTTCCTTTGGCCGCGTCCATGAAGGAAACCCGGAGGTTATAGCGCAAGTCCATCCCGGCCTGAGGTCTGGGCCGCCTGGGATCCCCCCCGAACCCGAAAAACTCGCTGAAGATGTCGCCAAAGGTACTGAAGATATCTTCGGAGGAATGGAAACCCTGGAATCCGCCGTTTCCTAACCCTTCATGGCCGTACGCATCATACTGCCGACGTTTCTCAGGGTCCCGCAGCACTTCATACGCTTCGGCCGCCTCTTTGAACTTTTCCTCGGCCTCAGCGTCACCATTGTTGCGGTCCGGGTGATACTTGAAGGCAAGCTTGCGATAGCTGCTCTTGATCTCGTCACTGCCCGCTTCCCGGGACACGCCAAGGACTTCGTAATAATCTCGCTTCGCCATTATCTCTTGACCCTGACTCCCGCCACCTCGATCTCTTCAGCAGGAAGCACCTTTCCAGCGGCGATTTCCCGAAGCGATGTGACAATTTCCTTGTTTTTGCATTCCACAAGGGGCGTATAGCCCTCGCGGTACTGCTTGACCCGTTTGATGGCCATCTGCACGATGACAAATCGGTTATTGATCTCTTTCAGGCAATCTTCGACCGTAATTCTGGCCATGCTTCCTCCGCACCTGGTATTTTCGTTGTCGCAAAAAAGGTTGTATTCCGCCACTTGATCTTGCTTTGACAGCCCATCCTGGAAACCAAGAACGGAACTTGGGAAAAGTGCGTTATGTAAGATAACATAATCGAGATGGTCAAGCAGAAGACCCCCTCTCCAGGAGCCCCCTCACCACTCGATCTTGAAATTTTGCTCCTTCGGGAGGTAACTCCCTTTTCGAGCAGGTCAACCCTTTTGAGGCCTGAAAAACGAGCACCCGCCAGACGTACGCCTCTGCTTCGAAGTCCGAAAAAGAAATTCAGGGCAGATGCGGACGGTGATGGACGATTTTCGTCGATATCTGCGCGATCAACGGCGCGGTTTGTTTTCGCAGGATGCTATCGCTTCAGCAACGAGCCGCTTCAGATCCTGGGGGCTCAGCCCCGGGATGAAAATGGCATCCTTGGGACAGGTGGCCTGACAGATACCGCACCCTTCGCACAATTTGGGGGTGACGGAAACCACTCTTTTTCCCGGGCGTTCCCGGTTGGGAATCACCCGCAACGCTTGCGTCGGGCAGGTGTCTATGCAAAGAGCACATCCATCGCACCGGCCCCTGTCGATGTGCACGACGATTTGCTTTTTTGGAAGTTCGTTGACTTCGATACGACTCATGAGCATCTCCTTGAACGTACGACGTATACACTCTTTGTAAGCAGATCTTCCCGCAACGCAAGCCCAAAATATGAAACAATTTCTACCTAAAAAACTGACCTTTGCCCAGAAAACTTGCATGAGTCTTTCAGGCAAACTCATCCACAAGACGGGCATGATCACACCTGGCGCCCGAATCGGAGTGGCCTTTTCCGGCGGCATGGACAGCTTTGTCCTGTTGCAAACCCTCCTCTACCGGCAGCGGACACTTCCCTTCCCCTTTGAACTCATGGTCCTGCACATCAATTCCGGCTTTTCCCCCCACATTCATGCGCCCCTGGTCGACTGGGTCAGGGAGCGCGGGATCCCGTCGCATTTCGAGGTGACGGATTTCGGGCCCCGAGCCCACACAGAGGAAAACCGGAAGAACTCCCCGTGTTTTTTCTGCAGTCTCTTGCGCCGTAAACGACTGTTCGACCTCTGCCGCAGATACCGGCTCTCGCACCTGGCCTTTGGTCATAATGCCGATGATCTGGTTGCCAACTTCTTCATGAACATGATGCAGAACGGGCGTGTCAACGGCCTGTCGCCAATGCAGAAGTTCTTCCAGGGAAAACTGCTGGTGGTACGCCCCTTGCTTCTCGTTGAAAAACGATACATTCGTCCTGCCAGCCGACGATGGGATCTGCCGGTGGTCGAAAACCCCTGCCCTTCCGCAGACAGCTCCAATCGTTCCGAAGTCTGGTCGTGGCTGGACGACTACATCGGATCGAACCGCAGGAGACGAAACAATCTCTTCAACGCCTTGCGCCGCTGGCAGCTTGACTTGACAGAGTGATTTCCTTAACTTTCAAAGATTAGGCATTAAACAGATATCAACCGCCTCGCACGTAATTTCTTTCTCCTGGATCTCCAACTCGTGGGTTGACCGAACATGCTGTTTAAAAAGTACCATATCGTCATCTTCAAGGACAACCAGGGGCTCAGCAGGAAGTTCTGCCTTCGCGGATATATATTTGCCGGAATGATCTTTCTCGTCATGGCGCTTGCGGCAACCAATGCCTATTTCTGGAAATACTACTCTGAACACAACCGTCTGCAGCGCGAGTTGACCTTTTCAGAAAAAACAATTCAGGAACAGAAAGTCCAGCTCCTGAGCTTCACGGAAAAACTGCAGGGCATGGAAAGCGATCTGGCCCGGATCCGTGAGTTCGACACCAAACTCCGCGTCATGATCAACATGGATCAGAACCGCGTGGACGAGATCAGTTCCCTTGGCGGCGTAGAACGCCAGGAGTTTGCCGACGGCTACCTGCCTGTCTACAAACAAGAGCTTCTGGCCAGAAAGATGCACAATTTTCTTGACCAGCTCAGGACCGATTCCCGTCTCGAGGAAGTCCGCCAGCAGGAACTCATCCAGGCCATTACCCTCAAGCGCGATCTCCTGGCATCCACACCCTCCATCTGGCCCACCAAGGGGTGGGTCTCCTCCAACTTTGGATATCGGACGTCACCGTTCACCGGAAAACGTGAGTTCCACAAGGGGCTGGACATATCCGGGCCCACCGGGACGCCGGTCTACGCCCCTGCCAACGGGAGCGTAACCTTCAACGGCAAGGACGGCGGTTACGGTCTGACCCTCACCATCACTCACGGCAACGGGATCACAACCCGGTATGCCCACCTGAATCAGGCTACTGTGAAGAAGGGGCAGCAGGTCGTTCGGGGGGAACTCATCGGATTCATGGGCAATTCCGGCCGCAGCACTGGTCCACACCTCCATTACGAAGTCCGCCTCAACGGGGTCTTTGTCAATCCTGAACGGTTCATCCTGAACTAACCCCCTGTCATTTTTTTGAATTTTTTGAGTTCTGATCCCCGCTCTCAAGGATCTTCACGTCCCCCCGGCTGATCTCTCCCCACACTCAGCTTGGAAGCCTTTCATCTTCTAGTCTTCTCCCTCCCCTTCCGCTTCAGCCTTTTCTTCATTCTTACTTCATCCTTCCTCCTTTCTCCTTCATCCTCCTCCCATGGCCCGGGATTTGCTCACCACGGATTCATGGACCTGTTTCACTTTGATCCCGCCACCACACTCAGCTTTCTGCTGACGCTGTTTCGCATCAGTATCATCCTGTTCCTTTTTCCGTTTTTTGGCGGTGAAGGCGCGCCCTGGCCAGTAAAGGCGGCGCTTTGTCTGGTCCTAACCCTTGGCCTGTGGCCGGCGGTTTCGTTTTCTGCCGAGTATTTCCCCGGACACCCGCTGAACATCGCTTTGATGCTCATGGGCGAAGTCATCATCGGCCTCGTTCTCGGGCTGATCGTGCAGTTCATTTTCGCCGCTGTCCAGACAGGGGGGCAGCTCATCGGTTTTCAAATGGGGTTTGCCATGATGAACGTGGTCGATCCCCTCACCGGGGTCTCAGAGGCGGTGACCGCCCATTTTCTCTATATGGTCGCCCTGCTGGTCTTTCTCGCCCTGAACGGGCATCTCTACCTGCTCAAAGGGCTGGCCGACACCTTTGAATACGTTCCCCCTGGCCAGTTGTTCATCAGTCCCGAACTCACCAAGCAGGTCATCAAATTTTCAGCCAACATGTTTGTCCTGGCCATCAAAGTCGCCAGCCCGGTCATAGTGGCCCTGTTTCTCGTGGATCTGGCCCTGGGGCTGGTGGCCAGAGCCGCCCCGCAGATGAACGTCCTGTTTGTGGGGTTCCCCTTGAAGGTCACGGTTGGCTTTCTCTTCCTGGGTCTCATCTTCACTGTGCTTTCCCGCTTTATGGAAACGTTCGTGTCCGGGCTGGTGCCCCAGCTTCGCTTCCTTCTTCAACTTGCTCCCTGACCCCTTGGAAAGCGTCTCATGCCGCAAAGCGATCCAAGCCGTACCGAACGGGCCACCCCCAAACGAAAGGAAAAGGCCAGAGAAGAGGGCAATGTCCCCAAGAGCCAGGAGGTCTCCAAGGTCGCCATTCTCCTGGGAGGGTTCATTCTTGTCTGGCTTCTCTTCGGAGTGGTCGCCAGGCAGATCACAGGCCTTTTTCAATGGTTTTTCGGGCCGGGTCTTTCCCTGGAGGTCTCCCAAAACAGCTTTTCCCAGCTCGTGGCCTTTGTCTCCCTCGCCCTGATCAAAATGCTTTTGCCCATTCTTCTGTCACTTGCCCTTGTTGCCTTTGTCTCCGTGCGCCTCCAGGTCGGGGGGCTTTGGACCACCAAGGTCTTTGTCCCCAAAATGTCCAAGTTCAACCCTGTCAAGGGTGTACAAAAGCTGTTTTTCAGCACGCAGACCATTGTCCGGCTTCTGCGCAGCCTGTTCATGACCCTGGCCGTGGGAATCGCCCCCTATTTCGTGCTCAAAAGCGAAATGCACAACTTTGTTCCGCTCTTCTATCAGGATGTCGATTCCATTGTCGCCTACATGCTCAAGACCGGTTCGATCATGGTCATCCTCGCCCTGATCCCCATGCTCCTCATCGCCCTTGGCGATTTGATCTACACCCGGTGGGACTATGAAGAAAATCTCAAGATGACCAAGGACGAGACCAAGGACGAAACAAAGCAAAGTGAGGGCGACCCCAAGGTCAAGGCCGCCCAGCGGAAAAAAATGTTTTCTGCCATGCAGCAGCGCATGATGGAGAAAATCCCCCAGGCGGACGTGGTCATCACCAACCCCACGCATTTTGCCGTGGCGTTGCGATACAACCCCACGGAAGCGCCGGCTCCTCTGGTGCTGGCCAAGGGCGCCGGCCACATCGCTCTGAAAATCAAGGAACTGGCCCGGGAACACAATGTGCCCATCAAGGAGGACAAACCCTTGGCACAGGCTTTGTATAAAACAGTGGAAATCGGAGACACCATTCCCGAGGATCTCTACCAGGCCGTGGCATCGATTCTCGCCAATCTTCACAAGTTCAAACGCAGACCCAACGGATAGAGCGAAGTATTCCGGCTGCGTAGCTGACCTGAGGCGTCAATTTCATGGCAACGAAATCTGCTCTGTTCAATCTCGACTACCAGCGATTCGCCCGTCAGGGGGATATTCTCCTTGCCGCAGGTGTCGTGGTCATCCTCTTCGTGATGCTGGTCCCTTTGCCGACCATCTTCCTGGATGTCATGCTCGCCTTCTCCATTTCCTTTTCCCTGGTCATCCTCGTCACGACCATGTTCATGAACTCTCCGCTGGAGTTCTCCATTTTTCCCACCATGATCCTGGTGGCCACCCTGCTGCGCCTTGCTCTGAACGTCGCCTCCACCAGGCTCATTCTCCTTCACGGAAGCGAGGGCACGGGCGCCGCCGGAAAAGTCATCCAAAGTTTCGGACAATTCGTGGTCGGCGGAAATTATGTCATCGGCATCGTCATTTTCCTCATCCTCTTCGCCCTGAACAAGATGGTCATCACCAAGGGTACCACCCGCATCTCCGAGGTGGCCGCCCGGTTCACTCTCGATGCCATGCCAGGGAAACAGATGGCCATCGAGGCGGACCTGAACGCCGGGCTGATCGACGAGGCCGACGCCCGGCAGCAGCGGAGCAACATCCGGCGGGAAGCGGATTTTTACGGAGCCATGGACGGAGCGGGCAAATTCGTCGAAGGGGATGTCAAGGCAGGCATCCTGATCACCGTCATCAACATCATCGGCGGGTTGTTCATCGGCGTGGCCCAGCGAGGTATGTCCTGGGCCGATGCCGCGCAGACCTTCACCCTGCTTTCCATCGGCGACGGTCTTGTGGCCACCATCCCCTCCCTGATCGTGGCCACCTCCGCAGGCATGATCGTCAGCCGGGCGGCCGCCGAGGCCAAGATGGGCGAGGAATTTCTGGGCCAGCTTACCTTCCATCCCAGGGCCATGCGGCTCGTTTCCGGCGTTCTTTTGATCTTCGCACTGGTTCCCGGGATGCCCACCTTCGTCTTTCTGCTGTTCTCGGGACTGCTTTTCGGCCTTTCGATCATATCCGACAAATACAAGCAGCAAACCCAGGAAGAGGCTCGGGAATCGACCCGAAAGGAAGCGCAACCCAGCCTGGACACGCCTGAAGAGGTGCAGTCGCTCCTCCCGCTCGACGTTTTGGAACTGGAGGTCGGCTACGGACTGATCCCGCTGGTTGACGAGGAGCAAAGCGGCAATCTTCTGGCCCGCATTCGCTCCATCCGGCGTCAGTTCGCACTCGATATGGGTGTTGTCGTTCCTTCCCTGCACCTGCGCGACAACCTGCAGCTCAAGCCCGGCGAATACGTGGTTCTGATCAAGGGCAACCGGGTGGGATCGGCCGAAATCATGATCGATCACCATCTGGCCATGGACCCCGGCGATGTCAAACATCGCATCAAAGGCCAGAAGACCACGGAGCCGGCGTTCAATCTTCCGGCCCTCTGGATTCCGGAGTCGCAAAAGGAGGAGGCCATGATGGCGGGGTACACCGTGGTGGATCCCTCCACCGTCATCGCCACCCATCTGACCGAGATCTTTCGGCGCAACATGTTCGAGTTCATCGGACGGCAGGAGACCCAGAGCCTTCTGGACAATCTCGCCAAGCGCGCCCCAAAGGCTGTCGAGGATCTGATCCCCGGCACCCTTTCCCTGGGCACGGTGCAAAAGGTGCTGCAGAACCTGGTGCGCGAATCCGTCTCCATCCGCGACCTGTTGACCATTGTGGAATCCCTGGCTGATTTCGGCGCCTCCGTAAAGGATCCCGACCAGCTTACCGAGTTCGTGCGCCAGAAGCTGGGACGGACCATTGTCAAACCCTATCTTATGGAAGACGGCAGCCTGGGTCTGATCACCCTGAATCCGGACGTGGAACAGGCCTTCCAAGACAGTCTCCGCAAGACGGATCAGGGCACCTACCTGGCCATGGACCCTGCCACCGCCAGGACCATTATCGCCAATATCAACACCGCCCTGGAGCGGGCCATGCTTGCCAGCGGACAGCCGGTCCTGCTCTGTTCCCCGGGCGTGCGGCCCCACCTGGCCCAGCTCATGCTCAGGTTCGCCCCTACGCTCCCGGTGGTCTCCCAGGCCGAAATCCCAGGGGACATCCGCCTCGAATCCATCGCTTCCGTGGGGATGAAGAATGCAGGTTAAGACCTTCCGCGGCCCGGACACCAAATCCGTGATTCGCAAGATCAAAGCCGAATTGGGCCCGGATGCCGTTATTTTGTCCACACAGACTGTCCGGGACAAGGGAGAGAGATATTGCGAGGCCACCGCCGCCCTGGAATCCCCTGAGTCGCCTCCTGCATTGAGCGGCACCGGGAACGGGACAGTCCCGGGCTGGCAGAACTGGCACCAGGAATGGAGCCGCTTCAAGGACCATCTCCTGACGCTGCTCAAACCCCAGATCAACTACGACTGTCTGACGCCCAGGCAGCGACAGGTTCTCGAGTATCTGGAACGCGAAGGAACCGGACCGGAAGCACTCTTTACCCTGTGGAACCGGTTCAGAACGACTCAGGAGAGTTCCATCCTGAAGATCCTCTCCTCCCTGGTAAGGACCAAACCCTTCAGCAGAGTGCTCTGGCCACAGAAATGCCATGCCTTTACCGGCCCCCACGGCGTGGGCAAGACCAGCACGGTGCTCCGCCTGGCAATCCGTCACAAGACGGATCCCAAATCCCGGATCTGCCTGGCCAACGCGGACATGGCCCAGGGCAAGGGACGGATTTTTCTGCGCCACTACGCGGAACTTTCCGGGTTCGACTACAGAGAGCTCGCTACGATCGAAGATTGGCTGGCGCTGAAGCGCGACCAGGACTTGTTCGACAGGATTTTCATTGATATGCCGGGACTTGGAAAAGAGCAGGCCCTGTCGACATGGATGGAGCGCTCCGGCGGTACGCTTCTTGAATGTCCATGCATTCATCTCTGCCTGAGCCCGCTGTACAGGGCCGAGCAGTTGCGGATGTTCCGGGAAAAATACAGCGCCCCGGGTCTTGCCAGTCTGATATGGACGAAGCTTGATGAAGCCTGTAACTATGGAGCTCTCGTGGACGAGGGAATTCTTGCGGACCTTCCGATTTCCGGACTGTCCTTCGGATCGGAGTTGAAGAACTCCTGGTCATCGGCAAAGGATGATACACTCTGGACGCTGATACTCAAGCATCGCTTTCCGCGGCACTGATGCACCAAACCATGATTTCCATTCGGATGAGGAGATGAAGAAGAATTTGCCACTCGTCCTGTCCGTCACCTCCGGGAAAGGGGGCGTCGGCAAGACCAATTTCTCCGTCAACCTGGCCTGCGAGCTGAGCAGCCTGGGGTATTCGGTCGTGGTTCTGGATGCCGATCTGGGGCTGGCAAACGTGGACATCGTTTTGGGTATTGCCCCGGAAAAAAACCTCTTTCATTTGCTGCATCAAGATGCCCGCCTGGACGAAGTTCTTCAGAAGACCGACTACGGGTTTTCCATCCTGCCGGCTTCTTCAGGCATATCGGAAATGCTTGCCCTGGACACCGGACAGAAGCTGGAACTTCTGGAAGCCCTGGATGGCCTGGACGACAACGTGGACTTTCTCATCGTGGATACCGGTGCCGGGATCAACGATAATGTCATTTACTTCAATATCGCCGTCCAGGAACGCATTCTTATCCTGACCCCGGAGCCTACCTCGCTGACTGACGCCTATGCTCTGATCAAGGTGCTCAAAGTGGAGCACGGAATCGAACGGTTCAGGGTGGTCGTCAACATGGCCAAGTCCGAGCAGGAGGCCAAAAAGGTGTTTGCCAAACTGCACAGCGCCTGTGATCACTTCATGAGCGGCATCTCCCTGGATCTTCTGGGATTCATTCCCAGGGACGACAAGGTCAGGAAAGCTGTGATCCAGCAGACCCCCTTTACCCGTCTCGACCCAAGCAGCCCGGCCAGCCGAAAAATGGCAGAGCTTGCCGCAAAGGTGTCCTCTCTGGAAGCACCCAAGGTTCTCGATGGAAATATCAAGTTCTTCTGGAAAAAACTCCTCTTTCAGGAATAACCCCTGGGAGCTGCTCGAGAGCGGGGAAGCGGTATGGGCGGATCTGGACGGCCACTCCCGGGAGCAGGTGGTCAGACATTACGCTCCCAAGATCAAGATCTTAGCCCTTCGCCTCAAGGCGAAACTCCCGTCCAGCATCGAGCTTGATGAGTTGATCAGCTCCGGGAGCCTCGGGCTTCTGGAGGCCTTGGAGCATTTTGATCCCGGGCAGAACATCCGGTTCAACACCTATGCCGAAAGCCGCATTCGGGGCGCCATGCTGGATGATCTGCGCAAGCTGGACTGGTTTTCCCGGGGTATGCGCCAGCGGGTCCGTCTTCTGGAGCAGGCCATCCAGAGCCTGGAGCAGGCCGGCATCGAGCCCAGCCAGGATGCACTCCAGGAGGAGACCGGGCTCACGCCGCGGGAAGTGTCGGAAGGACTCGAAGCCCTGCAGAACCAGGTCTGCCTGAGCCTGGAAATGGTCCAGGAGAACTTCATCCCGGTGGGCAGGGACCGCAGCGAAAATCAACCGTTTCATGCCGCGGCCAAACAAGACCTCCTTGAAAAGCTTGCCGGGTTGATCGGCGAATTGACACCCAGGGAGAAGCTGGTGCTTTCGCTCTACTACACCGAGGAGCTCAACATGAAAGAAACCGCCCGGGTCATGAATATCACGGAAGGACGGGTTTCCCAGCTCCACTCCCAGTGCCTGGCCAAGCTTCGGACAACGTTTCGCACAACCTACGGTTCCAATACATAAGTGAAAGGAGGATTTGCATGACATGGGACAAGAACATGCGCGTTTTAGTAGTGGATGATTTCTCCACCATGCGCAGAATCATAAAAAACATCCTCAGGCAACTCGGGTTGAACAACATCGTGGAAGCCGACGACGGAACCACGGCATGGGAGGTTCTGAACAAGGACAATATCGATTTCGTTATTTCGGACTGGAATATGCCGAAGATGACCGGGATCGAGCTTCTGCGCAAAGTCCGCAAAAGCGAGGAATTCGGTGATCTTCCTTTCTTAATGGTCACGGCCGAGGCCCAGCAGGAAAACATCATCGAAGCCGTGCAGGCCAAGGTTTCCAACTATATCGTCAAACCCTTCACCGCTGAAACCCTCGGCCAGAAAATCGACAAGATCTTCGAAAAGAAATGATCTGACCAAACAGCAGGCCAGCGATGCTCTTCACATTTGCCGACGACGAACCCTTGGATATCGAGGAGGAAAAAGCCTTCCTGGATGACGAGGATATTTTCACGGGTCTTCCCAATGCCGGGCAGAAGGTTGAGCTGGACCTGGACGACGCCCCGTTCCTGGCGGAAACCGATGATGACGTGTTCCAGGACAGGACCGCGGCAGAGGATTCCGAAGCAGCCGACGGTCCCCAGGAGGAAGAGGACGCCCCTGAAGAGAACTCAAAGCGGCTGAACACATGGGGTCTCGTGGCCGCTGCCCTGGGGACGGTTCTTGTGACCACCGCAGTCCTTGCGTTTCTGGTTTTGAAGATACCTTCTGAATCGAGCATGCAGTCGTCAACATCGTCTGTTCCGGCTGAGCTTCTGGTCACACTCGAGCCCTTCCTCATCCCTTTTGAGAACGGAGAACACGTCAGTATTCTCCAATGCACATTTTCCCTTCCTGTGGACAATCCCACTCTGAAGCAGGAGGTTGAACGGAAGCGGATTGTGCTCAGAAATGCCCTGTATTTCTATCTTTCGCAAAAGGAACTTCTCCATCTCGGTGAACACGAGGCCGCCGACCTGTTGAAGGCCGACCTCACCGCGGTGGTCAATCAAAACCTGAACCTCGGCCAGGTGGAAACCGTTCTGGTCGATGAGTATCTGGTTCGGTAATGGTCAAGCCCATCGAGCTTCCTGTTCTGCTGTCGCAGCTGCCTCAGATCCAGAAGCTGCAGCACGCAATCCAGAGCAGACCGGAGTACGCGCAGACGCTGGCAGCGCAGCAGACATTGGAAAAACAGAAGGAATCCCACCACCAGGTCCCAAAAACCGAGGAAACCGAGGCCAAGCTCTCCATCAGCCCGGACGGGCGACAAGAACAGGAGCAGCACTTTAGCAGGAAGAAAAAAAGGGACAAAAACGATCCAGGAACGGAAAGTGACGAGGACACCGACACCGCCGGGCACATCATCGACATCAATGTCTGAGGAGGGTTCCACTCTCTGGAGTTTTTTGAAGGAACGAACATGAATGCACAAACTCTTATCCTGCTTTCAACGCTTTTGGAGGTCGTCCTTCTGGGAACCGTGGTCTGGTTCTTTGTCAGGCTGAAACGTTCCGAGCACCTTCTGGTCAGTCTGCAGGAGAAGCAGCGGGTATTTCTGGAAAAGATCAACATCAATGCCCGTCTCGAGCAGGAGATGATCTCCAGTTTTGAGGAACGCCAACAAACCCTTCTTTCCCTGGCCGAGACCCTGGAAGAGCGTGAAAGCACGCTGCGCAATCTTTTGAAGCAGGCCGACGAACTGAACCGGTCCCCGCAATTTCTCCGCCAGACGGTCCTTTCGGGGTACCGCAAAGGCAAATCCGTCATGAGCCTTTCCCGGGCAACAGGGTTGAGTCCTGGTGAAATCGAGCTGATTGTGGATCAGGACAACGGCTGATACGGCCATGAAGATCCACGATTTCGGCCGCAGGGGGGGATCGTTCGACCACCGGGATTCGGGGTCGATGCGGGCACGACGGTTCAGAGCCCGCTATCGGGTCGGCGACCGGCTCATGGGCGTGGTGTTGACCAGACCTGAGCACGGTCTGGCCTGGATCGACATCCAGGGTCACGAACTCCTCGCCAGAATTTCCACAACCGCCTCCCCCGGGCAACAGCTTCTCTTCACGGTGCTCAGACTCCACCCGGAAATCGTGCTTCAGGAACTCAGTGACCGTGATGGAGAATCGCTTGTATCCACGGTCCGTGGGTTCCTGTCCGCCCGAACGAGTTTCGAAACCACCTTCCTGGGGAGGAATGGTCCGATCCCCCCGGACGCAATCAAAGATTTTCATCACCGCAAATCCCTGTTCCTTCACTGGCTGCAGTCCACGACGGAGGGGGTTGAGCAGTATGCGGGTCTGGTGCAGCTGCAAGCCGACATCAACTCCACCCTTGACCGCGAGCATTCCGGTGCCCATTACATGTATCTGCCCTGGCTCATACCGAAGGCCAGGGAAATCGAGGCCATTGTTTTCGGGTCCACGCAACAGGGAGACGCTGTGCTTACGATTGTGCTGCGGTTTCAATCACTCGAGCATGGAGTTGTTCTCGTGAATACCCATCGTCATATAAAAAAGATATCCTACCAGGTCGCCATGGAACGACCGGAACGCTTTCCCCAACTCCATCCCATGTTGCGCGGCTGGACCTATGAAACCCCTGACCTGGAGATTACCTGTCTGGGCGCTTCTGTCTTGAAAAACGGCCACAAGGCCAGCATCCTGGCCGACCTTGTGCGCACGCACGAAGCAACCCCAGGGCTCAACCTTCGTGTCTGAGCCCTCTTGTCCATATGAACCAGTTCATTTCCCCGGATTATCCCTGGCTGGCACCCCTGGCAGGTTTCTCAGACCTGCCCTTCCGGCTTTTGTGCCGCAGGTTCGGGTGCCGCGTGGCCTGCACTGAAATGATCAGCGCCAAGGGGCTGGTCTTCGGCAGTTCCGGAACCGCCGATCTCCTTCGGACCTGCCCCGGGGATACGCCTCTCGTGGTCCAGCTCTTCGGCTCGGAACCCGAATACCTGGAAAAAGCAGTGGTTCGGCTTCGGGAATCCGGATTCACCCATTTCGACCTCAATGCAGGATGTTCGGTCAAGAAAGTGGTCAGGACCGGGAGCGGCGCGGCCTTGCTCAAGGACCCGGATCGCCTCGTGGCCTGCGCTTCGAGTCTGATCCGCCACTGTGCTCCCGGCCACGTGGGGGTCAAATTTCGCCTGGGCTGGACCGAGGGGCAGGACCGCTCCATCGTGATCGGCCAAATGCTTCAGGACGCGGGAGTGGGATGGCTCACGCTTCACCCCCGCACGGCACAGCAGAAATTTTCCGGGTCTGCCCGGTGGGACGGCCTCAAACAGCTCAAAGCGCATGTGAGTATCCCCGTCATCGGGAGCGGGGATCTTTTCACGGCTGAAGACGGCCTTGCCTGTCTTCGTGCGACCGGTATCGATTCCATCATGTTCGCCCGGGGCGCCCTGCGGGACCCTGCGATTTTCAGCCGGTATCATGCCCTCCAGAAAGGCATGGAGCCTCCCACGAAGACGCCGGACATGGTGGCCGAGATTATCCGAAGTCACGTTACCCTGTGCCGTGAACATGGCGACGAGCGGACCGCTCTGCTCAAGATGCGCACGGTGGTTCCCAGGTATCTGCGCGATCTTCCTGGAGCAAAGGCGTTGCGTCAGCGGTTCACATTATGTAGTTCATGGGAGGAGTTTGAGACGCTCCTCTGGTCCCTGGAAAGGATGACTCTTGGGGAAACCCCCTGCACCGGGGACAACTTCGAGGTGGATGCATGCCAGAACGTGACGCACAAAAGTTGACGGTTGTCCGCGCCTCCACCGCCGGGTTCTGCATGGGGGTGGCTCTGGCTCTGAAAAGACTCGATCGCTGTCTTCATAATCGTCCGGACCTGAACACCCATACCTTTGGCCCGATCATCCACAACCCTCAGGTCCTGGCCCGGTACAGACGGCTCGGTGTCCGGGAGGCCGATTCCCTGGAAAAGATCCATCATCCGGCCCAGGTGGTCATCCGGGCCCATGGAATTCCCTGGGAAATGCAAGAAGCGCTTGTACAGTGTCAGGCTGAAATCGTTGACGCCACCTGCCCGAAGGTAAAAAAAGCCCAGATGCTCATCGCCGAGCAGGTGAAAACCGGCAAAAGTCTGCTGCTCTTGGGCGAAATCGATCACCCGGAAGTCAAGGGGCTTCTCAGCTACGCAGGCGAGGACGCTTTTGTGTTCGAAAATCTCGATGAACTCGAAAAGGCGGAGCTTGACCAGGATAAATCCTATGTGCTGGCCGCCCAGACCACGCAGGACCGCAAAGAGTTTGCCCGGGTCCGGGAACATCTCTGGGACCGGCTCGGCCATGACATCCCTGTGCTGGATACCATCTGTGACGCCACCAGACAGCGCCAGAAGGAAGCCCGGGAGATCGCCCGCACAGTGGATCTCATGGTGGTGGTCGGCGGATATGAAAGCGGCAACACCAGACGGCTGGTGCAGGTGATTCAAGAGACAGGGACCCCCTGCGTCCATGTGGAAACTCCGGCCGAACTCCCCCTGGAGCGACTCGCCCGGGTGCAGGCGATCGGCCTCACAGCCGGGGCGAGCACACCGGTATCCCTGGTGGACATGGTCGAGAAACGATTGCATGAAATCAAGCGGGGACCGCAGTGAAGCACACCGACATTCTTTTGGAATCCGGGACCAATGAGCTTGAGATCGTCGAGTTCTTTCTCCATGAAGACGGCGGGGATTCGGAACTCTACACGGGATACTACGGCGTCAACGTGGCCAAGGTTCTGGAAATCATCCGCAAGCCCAAGATCACGGTAATGCCCAACTCCCCTCATCCAGCCGTTCTCGGCGCCTTCACCCAGCGGACCCGGGTCACGCCGCTGGTGGATCTCGGCGTCTGGCTGGGCAAAGAGCCTGTTTCCGGGGGGCTCTCCAAGGTCATTGTCACGGAATTCAACAAGGTCACCACAGCCTTTCTGGTTTCAGGAGTCACGCGGATTCATCGCATCAGTTGGGAGGAAGTCGCCCCGCCGGATGAGTACATGGCCTCGTTCAGCCTTCATTCCATCACCGGCGTGGTCAAGCTGGACGATCGTATCGTCTTTCTGCTGGATCTGGAAAAAATCGTCATGGAACTGGATCCGCACCTCGCCCTCAAGATGGATGATGCCGATGCCGGGGACGACGATATGACCTACCGTGCGCTGGTCGTGGACGACTCCTCCATGGTCAGGACCATGCTCAAGAACCTTCTGCAGAAGGCGGGGTTCGAGGTCACCACGGACAATGACGGCCGCTCGGCATGGGAACGGCTGTCTGCCTGCAAAGAGAAGTCCCGCCAACAGGGCGTGGATATCGAATCGTTTTTTCACGTGGTGGTCTCAGACATCGAGATGCCCAGCATGGACGGGCTCAGTCTGACCAAAAAGATCAAGAACGACCCCATCCTCGGCTGCCTTCCGGTGATCCTGTTTTCCTCGCTCATATCCGAACGCCTCCGGCACAAGGGAGAATCCGTCGGGGCAGACGGCCAGATCTCCAAACCCGAAGTCGGCGAAATGGCCCGGCTCGCAAAACAGTTGATCAAGGAAAAGTTAGGGCGCTGAGGGCTTTTCCCAGGTCGATCCTTCCCGGTCATTCTTTTCTGGCCCTGATATAGTAGCAGGACGCGGAGATCCGCGCGAATGGATAATGGCAGAGCAGGAGATCCAGATACTTCACAGGGAACGTCAGGACGGCGATGCATGTATAGAGCAGATCATACAGGCGTCTCGAGCCGAAACACAGCAGCGTCGCCATCCACTCCCGCAGCATCAGCAGCATGGACGAGGTCGGTCCGGCCACTACCCCTGTCTTCGTGTCTTTGAAGTCTGAAAACAGCCGTTCCAGCCCCATAAGGGTCAACCGCTGGTAATCCGACGGAGCACTGTGAAAGGGGTACATAAAATCGATCGTTGCCAGGATCTCCCCCCCGGGCTTCAGGACCCTGTGCATCTCCGAGACCACCTGGTGCATGGACTCTGCATGCTCCAGAAAAGAGATGTTCAGCATGGCGTCCACTGCACCGTCCCGGACGGGAATGTCCCCTGCATCCGCCACAAGGTCCACCCCTTCGAAGGCAAAGATATCCACATTGATCAGATCCGCTCTGTGCATGAAAGAACCCGGGCCGCTGCCAAGGTTAACCACTGCATCACCGTTTCCATGCCGCTGGAAAAAACCGTTGAGTTCCTTTCTGTACTCATGGCTGAAGCACACCGGAGAGAAGGTGCGGCGCAAAAGCGTGTAGAATCGGGGAAAACGCTTGGTGAAACTCTTTGCCGCGGCAAAAGGCCCCTCTCCCGCTGTTGCGGCCGGCATCCGGTCCCCGGGAAGAAAACACAGGGCTCCGTTTTTGAGTGTTCTCGCTTTTCGCCCATCGAGCAGAGAAACAATTTTCCGATGTTTTTCATACTTCAGGGTTTGAGCATCTGCCGCCGTCCCCGGCGTACCGAGCCATCCCTGTGAAAGTTCCCTGAGTCCGTCCATTCGTGCCCCTTGACAGCAGTTCGGCCCACATTAGCAGATCTGCACTGGAAAAAAAACTTGTGACACGACTGAAGGAACTGGACGGAAATCGCGCGCCGATCGCAGCCGTCCACCGGAACCCTCTTGCAAGAGGACGATATTGAGAGGGTAAAAAAAAACCCTCTGCATGCGAGGGCTTGAAAAGCTGAGGGGCAGGAGGGGTTCAGCAGATTCGGGGCAGCTGTTCGCCTTCCAGCATGTCGAGGAGCCGATGGCCGCCGAGCGAGGTCTTCAGGGCCACCTTTCCGGGATGCTCGGCAACCACCATGCCCACCCGGCAGGCTTCGCGACCCAGCGGATCTGCCTGCATGATGGAAAGCGCCTTTTCCGCCGACTGTTCGGGCAGAATGCAGAGAAATTTGCCTTCGTTGGCCAGATATAACGGGTCCAGCCCCAGGAAGGAACATCCCGAGCGGACCGCTTCCTTGATGGGCACCCTGTCTTCTTCCAAAATCACTCCGGCCTTGGACTGACCGGCGATTTCGTTCACTGTGGTGGCCAGGCCGCCCCGGGTCGGATCCCGAAGGACATGGATTTCCGGGAGTTCCCGGATGAGCTTGAGGATCAGGTGATGCAGGGAAGCGCTGTCGCTTTGCACCGGAGCCTCAAAGGAAAGCCCTTCCCGCTGGGCCAGGATGGTCAGTCCGTGATCACCGATGGAGCCGTTGACCAGGACGACGTCCCCGGGTTCGGCCCGGTTGCCCTTGGGAACGGAGGAGGCAACCACTTCGCCGATCCCGGTGGTATTGATGAAAATTTTGTCCACCGCCCCCCTGGGCACCACTTTGGTGTCGCCGGTCACGACGAGCACGCCGGCTTCCCGCGCGGCCTGGCCCATGGAGGCCACGATCCGCTCCAGGTCGTCCATGTTCAGCCCTTCCTCCAGGATAAAGGCGCAGCTGATGTACCGGGGTTTTGCCCCGAGCATGGCCACGTCGTTGACCGTCCCGTGAACCGCCAGGGAACCGATGT
>JBKHAV010000169.1:0-3533 GCA_046542715.1 Desulfovibrionales bacterium | reverse complement strand
CCGGTCAAGCCGTGGCATGACAGACAGGAGCACCTGCCTTTCTTTCATCCTTCATCATTCCTACTTCATCCTTCCAAAAAACGTATCCCTTTCCACCGGCTCAAACCCGGCCTGGGTGATGGCGGTGCGCAGTTCCCCGATGGTGAGTCCTTTGGGTCCGCGGGCGCCGGCGGCGTGGCCGACTTTTTCTTCCACCAGGGTGCCGTCCAGGTCGTCCGCCCCGGCCCAAAGCGCCACCTGGGCCAGCTTCATTCCGGTCATGACCCAATAGGCTTTGATGTGGTCGATATTGTCCAGGAACAGCCGGGAGACCGCAATCAGCCGGATGATGTCGATGCCGTCCGGGCCGGGTGCCTGCAGGGGGTTGTTGGCCGGCTGGTAGGGCAGGGGGATGAAGCAGCGGAACCCGCCGGTCCTGTCCTGCAGATCCCTGAGCGCGGCCAGATGGTCGATGCGGTCTTCCCAGGTTTCGATATGGCCGAAGAGCATGGTCGCATTGGTGGGAATCCCCTGGGTGTGGGCTTCCTCGTGAACCCGAAGCCACTCCTCCCCGGAGATCTTCTCCGGGCACAGATCCTTGCGCAGCTTTGGTGAAAAGACCTCGGCGCCGCCGCCAGGGAGGGCGTCCAACCCAACGGACCGGAAATCCTTCAGCACCTCCCGAATCGAGCGGCCGTAGGTGCGGGCCAGAAAGGAGACCTCCACCGCGGTGAACGCCTTCACCTTGGCCGTGGGCCGCAATTCCTTCACCGTCCTGATGCAGTCCAGATAGTACTCGTAAGACAGGTCCGGGTTGAGCCCGCCCACGATGTGGACCTCCTGGATCGGCTCGGTGATCCGGGCCAGGATCCGCTCCCGAATCTCGTCCGGGGTGTAGGTGTAGGCACCCTGGTCCCCGGCCCGCTTCCCAAAGGCGCAGAACCGGCAGGCGTTCTGGCAGATATTGGTGAAGTTCAGGTGCTGATTGTAGATATAGAAGGCTTTTTGGCCGAAACGGTTCTGCCGTGCGGAGAGCGCCCGGCTGCACAGTTCGTGCAGCGGTGCTTCCCGGGCAAGCAACAAGGCCTGCGCAGGAGAGATCCGCTCGTGTCCGGTATGATTCAATGGGGTGGCCATCATGGAACGATACCCATCTGCGCCTCCAGAAACAATACTTCCAGGCCGTTGAACTTCTCACGCAAAGCGCGTGACCGCGTTGTCCCGCGTCGCGCGGGATTTTTGAGCAGCCTGGTAAAAAGACTGTTGCCAAACAAAAACCGCGGCCATGGATCGCATGGCCGCGGTTCGCAATACGTTTATCGAGGAAGCGGATGCTTCCGCCGAACAGGAGCTTATTCGGAATCTTCCAGCTTCTGACGGATGAGATCGCCGAGGTTGCTTCCCGGTGCTGCAGCACCGGGCTGGTTCCGCAGTTCCTGAACCCGCTTCTGATCGTCCTCTTCCTGCTGCTGCTTGATGGACAGGCCCAGCCGGCGCTCGTCGGCGCTCACATGGATCACCTTGGCCTGGATGGAATCGCCTTCCTTGAACAGCTCTTTGGGATTTTTGATCTTCTTGCGGCTCACCTCGGAGACGTGCACCAGACCTTCGATCCCTTCCTCGACCTCCACGAAGAGCCCGAAGTCGGTGATGTTGGTGATGGTCCCGGTGACCAGCGTGCCCACGGGGAAGCGGCTGGGGACATCCTGCCACGGATCGTCGGTGAGCTGCTTGATGCCGAGGGTGAACTTCTCGTTTTCCTTGTCCACGGTGAGCACCTTGGCCTGGACCGAATCGCCCACATTGAAGAGTTCGTTCGGGTGCTTGATCTTCTTGGTCCAGGACATGTCAGACACGTGGATGAGGCCGTCGATGCCCTCTTCGATGCCGATGAACAGCCCGAAGTCGGTGATGTTCTTGATCGGCGCCTCGAGGATGGTGCCCTCGGGGTACTTCTCGGCGACCACGTCCCAGGGGTTCGGCCGGACCTGCTTCATGCCGAGGGAAATCCGCTTCTTGTCCTCGTCCACGGAAAGGACGATCACTTCCACTTCCTCTCCGACCTTGACCATCTGGGAGGGGTGGCGGAGCTTCCGGGTCCAGGACATCTCGGAGATGTGCACCAGCCCTTCCACGCCGGGCTCCAGCTCCACAAAGGCCCCGTAATCCACAAGATTGGTGACCTTGCCGTTGAACCGCTCCCCTTCCGGGTACTTCTGGGCGATGCTCTCCCACGGGTCGGGCACGAGCTGCTTGAGCCCCAGGGAAACCTTGTGCTCTTTTTCGTCGTAGCTCAACACCTTGAGCTCGAGCTCATCGCCCAGCTGGACCATTTCCTTGGGATGCTTGATCCGCCGCCAGGACATGTCCGTGATGTGCAAAAGACCGTCCAGGCCGCCGAGGTCCACGAACACCCCGTATTCGGTGATGTTCTTGACCCGGCCGGTGATCTTCTGGCCCTCTTCCAGGGTCTTGAGCAGCTCTTCGCGACTCTTCTCCCGCTCTTCCTCGAGAAGCACGCGGCGGGAAACAATGACGTTGCTTCGCCGGCGGTTGATCTTGAGCACGCGGAACTCGAACTCCTCACCCACCAGGGAATCCATGTCCGGCACGGGCCTCAGGTCCACGTGCGAACCGGGGAGGAATGCTTCCACTCCGCCGATCTCAACCGTATATCCGCCCTTGATCCGGCGCAGGATCTTGCCTGTAACGGTTTGGTCACCTTCCTGGATCTGTTCGAGATCATCCAGGACCTGCATCCGCTTGGCCTTATCCCGGGACAGGGCTATGGTTCCTTCGCGCTCGTCCTTGCGCACGACAAAGACATCGATCTTGTCGCCCACATTCACGGTGACTTCGCCCTGGCTGTTCCTGAATTCCTCGGTGGGAATCTGCCCTTCGGACTTGAAGCTCACATCGACGAGCACGTAGTTGTCATCAATTTTGACGATCTCTCCGTGGACGATTGCTCCCTCTTCGATTTCACCGAAATCGGAGTCGAGATAATCCTCCAGTGCCGCTTCGAAATTGACCTCCATTTCGTTCTCTTCGTTCGGTTTGGTTTCGGAATGTTCTACTCTATCCATAAAAAATACCCCCTGAGGTGCCGATCTGTCTCGGCAAAATTTTGGGCATGCCTAGCAAATACCTCGGCGCTTGACAACTGAAATCGACATCTTCATTAATAACGGTTCACCCTGCCACTGATCCTGCCTGGACATCCCTGCGCTTTGCATACTCCATTTTGGGAAAAAAATAAAAGACTGTCTAAAGACTGTCTGCTGAAGCAGACCGTTCAAAAATCCCGCGCGACGCGGGACAACCCACTAGCCGTTCTAACAGACTGTTGAAAAAGTCCTCTTTCACAGGCCGTTCAAAAACCCCGCTGGCAAGGCGCGAAAAAAGTTCAAGGCCGAAGCGTATTTACCATACGTGAGGGTTTGAGCTTTTTGAAGCAACGCGGCCAGCGGGGATTTTTCAACGGCCTGCCAAGGCCACGAGGTCATAGGTCTTGGCCTCGACCACCTGGGCGGTGACCATCCTGCCGGGGCTGA
>JBKHAV010000045.1:0-18943 GCA_046542715.1 Desulfovibrionales bacterium | reverse complement strand
GAGTCCGCCTTGGGGTCGCAGCCCACCACCATGACCTTCTTGCCCATTTCCGCCAGCCCGGCCACGGTGTTCTGCGTTGTTGTGGACTTGCCGATTCCGCCTTTGCCGTAGATTGCTATCTTTCGCATGTGTGATCCTCCACGAAATACAGGTTCGTTTTCCCTTCTAAGGCAACCGCCGTGCCATGCGCGGGAAGAACCATGCAGAATTTACTTCAACATATTGACATCAATGGTTTTAATAGAAGAGACAGCCCTCTTGAAGCTCCATTGAGACAGGACGTTTACACGGAAATCACCCTACAAAAATGAGGGTTCCTACACTTTTGTAGGATACGCCAATCGGTGAAGTCGCCTGTCCTCTCCCCATGGGATTCGCTTGAACCTCAGGTCTCACAAGCACCTTGGACAGGAAAGAGTCCGCCCTCCCCCCATGATGAAGGCATGGCACCGGAAGTGCAGAATTGGAGGATCAGAGTTTCAGAAGGATGGAGTCACACAGCGGCCAGACATGAAAAACACGGCCTTTCAGCTTCGTGCCCTCTGTGGCTCTGTGTGACATCACAGCCAGCCAGGGGAGATGGATATGTTAATCGATACGACCTTGCGGGAAGGGGAACAGCTTTTCGGGCTGTATCTCTCCATGAACGAGCGAAAGGAAATCGTGCGTGGCCTGATGGACATCGGTATCGAGGAGATCGAACTCGGCAACGTGGCCCAGGAGGATATTGCTCCTCTGTTCGCCTGGGCCACAGGCTTTGGCGGAACGACACGGTTCAGTCTCTGGTCCCCAGCCAGGAAACGCTTCCTGAAGAGCATTCCCCCCCTTCCAGGGACCGGCATCAACATCGGCCTGCCCTCCTCCGACGCCCATATGGCAAAACGGCTGGACATGACCCGGTCCGAATTGCTGGAGCATTGCGTTCACGTCGTGAAATTTGCCCGGAGTCTGGGCTGGGAACGGATCACCATCGGGCTGGAGGACGCCTCCCGGGCCGACCCCTCGTTTCTGGTGCAAGCGGCCCGAACGGCCCAGAGGGCCGGGGCCTTTTGCATCCGCGTTTCGGACACCGTGGGCCTCTGGAAGCCTCTGGAGGTTGCCTCGCTGATCGCGCAAATGAAAAGGGAAGTGGGATGCACCCTGGCCGTGCACTGCCACAACGACTTCGGCATGGCCACCGCAAACGCCCTCACCGGTCTCGATTCCGGTGCGGATGCAGCCGACGTTTCCATTCTCGGTATCGGCGAGCGCTCGGGGATTGCCTCTCTGGAGGAACTCGCCGGCTATCTCACCTTGAAGGCGCAGACCGCAAGCTACCGGATGAAGGCGATCCCTGCCTTGAGCCAAATGGTTTCCGCACGTGCGAAGCTTTCCATTCCCCGAACCAGGCCCATTGTCGGGGACGATATCTTTGCCTGTGAAACCGGCTTGCACGTTCACGGCATCCTTAAGGATCCCACACTGTTCGAACCGTATGCCCCGGAATGTGTCAACACTTCCCGCCGCATCGGTCTGGGCAAAAAAACAGGCCGTGCCGCAGTCAGCACAGCCCTCAATTGCCTGACTCCCACCACCGGTCCACCACTCGCCGGCCTGGTCTCTGCCATTCGCACAACCTCTTTGCACAAATCCAGGCCGCTCACCTCAAGGGAGGTCAAATCGCTTTTGGATCAACTGTGACAATGGGACGGGACGGCAGCGTTCCACAATTTATTCAACAGGCGTGAGCAGGAACGTCAAATTCGTAAAACCGTTGACGTTTTCCAGGGGTAAGTATTATCGCTTGAACCGTAAACAACGATGCGTTCCGGTTGCAAGACAGCCCGTAATGATTTTCGGCCTCCTGCTCTTGCCTCTTTTTGGACTGCACTGTATCCGCGAACTGCCTGCAATCACCTCAATTTTCCCTTCTCTGAGCCGGTGCACGCATTGCAAATGGTTAACGTTTCAGGGGGCAGCAAAATGGATGAAAATTCCAAGCGTCAGCACACCCTGGGAGTCCACCCGGCGCCTACCTGTGAGAGCCTCCTGGAAACCATTGTCAGGAGCATGTCCCTGCTTCTTGCGGACAATGACATCGATCACGCGGTCGAGCTTGTTTTGGCCATGCTCGCCAAAGCAGTGAACGTTGACCGAGCCTATGTTTTCGAAATCCATTCGGATCCTCAGACCCGCGAACTTTTGTGCAGCCAGCGCTACGAATGGTGTTCCCCCTCTGTCGAACCTCAGATCGACAATCCCGACCTGCAGAATTTCCCCTTTGAGCAGCATTTTTCCCGGTGGCTCGCCATCCTGCGCCGGGGTGACTCCCTCAGCGGCCTGGTCGCTGATTTCCCGCAACAGGAACGTCCTGTCCTCGAATCCCAGAACATCTTTTCCCTCTGTGTGGTGCCCATTCTGATAAGGAACACGTTCTGGGGGTTCATAGGCTTTGATGATTGCACCAGATTTCGGGAATGGACGGGAACTGAAGAGCTGGGGCTGAAAGCCGCTGCCGCTGGAATCGGCGGCGCCATCGTCCGGCACCGGGCCCACGCAGACCTCGTGGCCGCGCAGGAGTCGCTGGAGGCCAAGGTCAGGGAGCGCACCATTGCGCTCGAGACCGCCAATCTGCGCCTGAGAAAGGAGATTGCCGAACGCAGAGCGGCTGAAGCCGCTCTCAAAAAGAGCGAATCCCTCCTGCGGGCTGCCATGGAAAACCTGCCTTTTGATTTTTTTGCCATCGATGAGTCCGGCCGGTATGTCCTTGAAAATGCCGCTTCCATCCGCCACTGGGGTTCCGCCATTGGCAAAAGGCCCGAGGACATCGCGCAAGGGGAAATTTTGGCACGCTGGCAAGAGAACAACTGCCGCGCCTTTGCCGGAGAAACAGTTCAGGGTGAAGTCCGGCTCACCAGGAACGGTAAACCGAAATATCTCTACAATATCATCACCCCGATCCGAATCGATGGGGCCATCACCGGGATTCTAGGGGTGAACATCGACATCACCGACCAGAAGAGGGCGGAGCTGGCCCTGGGCCGGGCCAAGGAGGAAATGCAGCAGCTGGTGGAAAACAGAACCGCCGAACTCACCGAGGTCAACAAACAGCTGCGCAACGAAATCCTGGTGCGGGAGGAAGCTCAGGAGGAACTGCATGAACGGGAGCAGGAGTTCCGGGCCTTGGTGGAAAATGCACCCGACGTGATCATCCGAATCGATCCCCAGCTGCGCATCGTGTACGCCAATCCTGCCATGCAGGCATCCACCGGATACCCCCGGGAATGGTTCCTGGACAAATCCATCGAGGAAATCGGGCTCCCTGCGCACCGGACGCGGCAGATCAGCAAAATTTTACACTCCGTCTTTGATTCGGGACAGGAGCAAACCATCACCATCGAGTATCCTGCTGCCGACAGAAGCACGAAACATTTCCAGCTCCGATTTTCTCCGGAGCATGCACCAGGAGGCGACCGGGTGGAGAGTGTCCTGGGCATTGGCCGCGACATCTCTGCCATGAAGGAACTCGAAGCACGACTGCGGGCAGCCAACACGGCAAAAAATACATTCATGGCCAACATGAGCCATGAGCTGAGGACTCCTCTCGGCGGCATTCTGGGCTTGGTCGATCTGGCTCTTTCACAGGACACGACGCTCCCGGACGACTTGAAACATGATTTGAACATGATCCATGAGTCTGCCAGATCCCTGCTGTACATCATCAACGACATCCTCGACCTCTCCCGCATCGAGGCCGGCAAACTCGAACTGCAGGACCGGGACTTCGATCTGAAGGAGATGCTGGAGCTCGTCCTGGAACCCCTGGCGATGCAGGCTCGGGCCAAAGGACTACGATTTCACATTGAATTGCGCCCGGAAATTCCCCCTGTCATCCGAGCGGATCCCTTTCGCCTGGGTCAAATCTTGAAAAACCTCGTGTCCAATGCGGTAAAGTTTACAGAGACCGGGGAAGTCCTCGTCCAGGTCGTCAACCGATCCCGGCCGGGCTGCGAACGGCACCGGCTCGCCTTTTCCGTGATCGATACCGGCATCGGAATCGCTCCATCCGACCAGCAGAAGCTCTTCAAGAGCTTCTGCCAGCTCGATGCCTCTCCGTCCAAGAAATTCGGAGGCGCGGGACTGGGGCTGGCCATTTCCAGGGAGCTGGCCGCATGCATGGGCGGGGACATCGAACTCCGGAGCCGGAAGGGCAAGGGGTGCGTCTTTACCTTCAGCGCTGAGTTCACCAGCGGTGCGCCGGTTATTCCATCACCGCCGGAAGAGGAGGCCGACCGAACCGGTTCCCCCCTGCGGATCCTGCTCGCCGAGGACAATCCAGTGAACTCAGCCTATCTCGTGAGATTTTTGCGTGCAGAGGGGCATAGTGTCATTGTAGCAAAAAACGGCATCGAGGCTCTGGAAGCCCTTGGAAAAGAACGTTTCGATATCGTGCTCATGGATGTGCAGATGCCCCAAATGGACGGGGTGGAGGCGACACGGCGGATCAGATCCGCCCGCCCGGAAGAGATCAATACGCAGATTCCGGTGATCGCCCTGACCGCCTATGCCATGAAAGGCGACCGGGAAACCTTCCTGCAGGCGGGCATGAACGATTACGTTCCCAAACCTGTGGATTTCAACCAGCTCCGGTCGATTCTCTCCAAATTCACTGCGACGCAGGGATGTTCTTGACACCGGCCGGTGAGATGAATGGCGCAAATGTCTAACACAAGGAGAGGTCATGCAGACCCTGTTCTTCCCCAGTTCTACACGAACTTTCGAGGATCACCCTAAATTCGCAGGAGTCAGGATCGCGGTCCTGGTCAGCAGGACGAGTTCGGATGTTTTAGGAGTGTCGCTACTGGAGATCGCCCCAGGGGTCGACGTGCCCGCCCATGTCCACGACCTTCAGATCGATTCCATCTACGTCATTTCCGGGCAGGGCGAGGCGCTGATCAACGGCGGGTGGCAGCCCATTACCGCAGGGGACTATGTGTATGTCCCCCCACAGGAGAAGCACGGGGTGCGCAATATCGGGACCGGCCCCCTGGAACTCTTTGTCCATCACAGCCCACCGCTCTTCTGATTTCCTGTGGGGCAGAGACCTGCGGCTTCTGCCACGAAAAGAGGCGGGAGAGATCCGTTACACAGCAAGAATCAACTTGAACCGTTCTAACCTTTCTCCTTCTCTTTGCATTGCGCTTCCTCCAGGAACGTCACCATCGTCATTGGTGCCCCGGGAGGTCCGCTCCTGCCTTCATACCGGAGAAACCGCGCATCCTCATCCCGGTACCAGTAGTCCCCGTGCCAGAACATGGACAGGGCTCCGGGAGGGGTGACCCTGATCTTGAACGCCTGGACCATCTCCCCGTTGATCTCGAGTCGCTGCCCCCCTTTGAACTCCGCCCTGAGTTTCACAGGTTCGAGGGTATCGGGCCGGATGGTCCAGAACACAATTGTTTCGCCCCCAGGGGAGACAATCCGGGGAAGGGAGTAGGAGAATGGCTGCAGCCACGGCAGACCCTTCAGATCGACTGATCTGTCCAGCTCCTTGCCCTTTGACCTGCCGGCAACGCGCAGCATCCCGCCGTCGAGATAGGCTTTCACTTCGGAGTCGGTGCTGTTCTTGCTCCAGGCCAGGGTCTCGCCGTTCACCCGGCATTCGTTGACAAAGGTGGTATCGTTTTTTTCCACCCGAATGGTGACCGCTTCCTTGTGCTGCTCCACCGACCAGGAATACACGACCTCCTTGTCCCCGGTGGTGTCCCGGTACAGAAGGCGTTCCACCGCTTCGGCAGGAAAACTCATTCCCAGGAAAAAGGACGTCAGAAAAAGTGTCCCCAAAAGGGACCGACCCGTTTTTCCTCCATGCTTTTTCAATATCTGTGCGAGGGCAGTGATCGCAGCAATAGTGAGGTGTTCTTTTGACATGGGGGCCATGGTTATCTCAGGACCGCTCAAAAGAAAACCCCTCTGGTTTTTCGGAAAAAATTCATAAGAATTCAGGGAGAAACAGGTGATTAGAATCTGCACCGGGCTCCTGGACGTCATGACCGCGTTATACCGACCAGTCATCGAGTCCAGAGGGCTGGTCCTGGTCTGTCCGACCCACAACTCCAACGTCACCGCCTGGATGAAGGGGTTCATAGACCGTCTCTACTGCTTTTACGACTTTGACAAAAAACTCCCGGGACCATGGTCCAGCCGACTGGGAGGTCAGGGAAGAAAGGCGGTACCCCAGCAAGTCAATAATTCTTCCTTTGAGCTTTGAGCTTCTTCCCTCCAGCCGCTTGCCGCTAGCCGGTTCTTCAAATCGCCTATCGCCCCGCCAAAGGCGCCTCTTACCTTCATCGTTCATATTTCCTACTTCATCCTTCTCTTCAATCGCCCATCGCCCATGCCCCGCCGAAGCTGCTTCTTTTTTCATCCTTCATCCCGTATTTGACTCCCTCTCCACCCCGCCGTATGGAATTCTAAAAATTTAGTAATTCAGGAAAAATACCTTATGGACAACCTCCCCCTCACGGTCGACACTGTTTCCTCCCGGATTCTTACGTTCCGCAGTCAGCGGGTCATGCTCGACCGGGATCTGGCCGAGCTTTACGGCGTCACTACCAAAGCGCTGAAGCAGGCGGTCCGCCGCAACAGCGACCGGTTTCCTGAAGATTTCATGTTCGAACTTTCTGAAGACGAATGGGAAAACTTGAGGTCACAGACTGTGACCTCAAGTTGGGGTGGCACACGTTATGCGCCGATGGCGTTTACCGAGTTGGGAGTGGCCATGCTCTCCAGCATCCTCAGGAGCGAGCGGGCCATCCAGGTGAACATCCAAATTATGCGCGCCTTCACCAGGTTGCGAGGC
Source organism: Desulfovibrionales bacterium (assembly GCA_046542715.1). Classification (GTDB taxonomy): domain Bacteria; phylum Desulfobacterota; class Desulfovibrionia; order Desulfovibrionales; family JBKHAV01; genus JBKHAV01. Next base: position 12,102 of record JBKHAV010000045.1, on the reverse strand, counting down.
ATGCTTGTTCAGGTCGAAGAGCTCAAACGCAAGGTCGAAGCCATGGAAGAAAATGTTGATGAGCGCTTCCAAATCGTATTCGAAGCGATCCAGCAGCTCATGGCAGGTGATGACGAGGAACGAAAAACCATAGGTTTTTAGCGCATTGCGAGCGAGAGAAAAAAGAGTGACCGCAAAATGAGACTACCTCTCCAACCGCAAAAGGCCAAAATGCTGAGCGCCATCCAGGAACTCTTCAGCCGGTGCGGGACGGCATGGAAAAGAGTCAAGAGCAGACCTGACCCCATTCCTGTGTTTGCCAAGTTCATGGTTTGGTACGAAACGAATGGAGCTCCTGCCGCGTGGTCGATCCGGCCAGGCAGATGAAGGATCAATGGGTATAGGTGCAAAACGGTGAACCGCCTGGGTCGCGTTTTCCTCCTCTGCACGGCCTGCACGCTCCTCTCAGCCTGTTTGGCCTCCGCTCCCGCCCCTCGAGAGCCTGAACCTGAACAGCCCTTCTCACTAGTCTATTTCTGCAACGGGTCGCCCTTTTCGGTCATCTTCTCGGAGGAACAGGTACGGCTGGACCTGGGAACCAGGATAACGGTGCTGCCTCAGATCCGGGCCGCCTCAGGGGCCCGGTACACGGACGGGGAAACCACCTTCTGGTCCAAGGGGTCGGAGGCGCTGCTCGATCTCCCAGGCCAGGAGCCCATGCAATGCCAGGGTGTCCCTGCGCAAGACCCCTGGGAAGAAGCAGCCCTTCGAGGAGCGGTTCTTCGAGCCATTGGACAGGAACCCGGCTGGACCCTGGAAATCGTTCCGGAACAGTGGATCCGCCTTGTCCTTGATTACGGCGCCAAAATGGTCTTCGCCCCAGTGACCGAACCGCACCCGACCGGAACAAAAACACTCCGATACGCCACCCGGGCAGAAGGCAACGATCTCATCATCACCGTGACCGCTCAGGCCTGCACGGATATCATGTCCGGGGAGTTGTTCCCCTTACAGATACAGGTGGAGTTCGACGACCGGCAACTCTCCGGATGCGGCCGCACGCTTCCGGAGTGAACCAGATTTTCAAGCGTCCCCTCCCCCTCCTGCTCGTTCTTGATCACCTTGATACATTTTCTATGGCCATTCTCCTGATTAGCAACTGGTTATCCAGGGCTCCAGAGACCAAGTTCATTGCCCTCGCTATCCAGGAAATGGGCATAAAAGCCCCACGACTGACCGATGTCCGTCTTGGGCAGGGTCACCTTACCCTCGGCACCGGTAATCTTGTCCAGCACATGCGCCAGATCCTCCCCGCCGTTCAGGTAGAGGATCACCCCGTTCCTGCCGGCCCGTTCCTTGTCCACGGAAAACATGCCTCCGGCCTGGCCCTCGGCCATGGGGAAAAAGGCCGTTTTCTCGCCCTCGTACTCCGTGGCCTCGAGTCCCAGGTCAAAGACGGCGTTGTAGAATGCGATCGCCCGGTCCAGGTTCGAGACCGGGATCGAGAACCAGACAACAGGCTGTTGCTTAACGTTCATAAGATTCCTCCGTTGATTGCCCCACCCTTCTCCATTGCCTCCAGCCGGCTACGCATGTACAAGAAGCCAAAAATGTCCGGATTTTGAAGACTTGCTCTTTTCGCAGGAAGACACGAAGTGTACGACGGATGATCGCGCAAGTATAGGCCTGTTCGGCTCATAAAGGAGGAGCAAAGTGGTCGGAGTAATTCTCGTCATCGTGCTGGTCCTGGCCGCAATCGTCTTTGGTGTGGCCGTCTACAACCGCCTCGTGGCTCTGAGGAACCGGTACCAGAACGCCTACGCCCAGATCGATGTTCAGTTGAAGCGGCGCTACGACCTGATTCCCAACCTGGTGGAAACGGCCAAAGGCTATCTCAAGCACGAACGAGAAACCCTCGAAGCGGTTACCCAAGCCCGGGCAAACGCACTCAATGCGTCTCAGCAGGCTTCGCGTGCTCCAGGCGATCCGCAGGCCATGCAGTCTCTGGGCGGGGCCGAGGGTGCGCTCATGGGCGCCTTGGGCCGGTTCTTTGCCGTGGTCGAGAGCTATCCCGACCTCAAGGCCAACCAGAACATGCTCCAGCTCTCAGAAGAGCTCGCGTCCACGGAAAATCGGGTGGCCTTTGCCCGCCAAGCCTACAACGACGCCGTGCAGACGTACAACACCTACCGCGAGTCCTTCCCGCCCTCGATTTTGGCCTCGATGTACGGATTTACCGGCGCCCAGTTTCTGGAGTTCGAAGGCACGGAACACCGTGAAGCGCCAAAGGTCTCTTTTGGCTAGCCCTGTGCAGTCCGCCTGAGCGTGAACACAAATGAGCGCTGATTTCTTCGAACGCCAGGACCAGGCCAGGCGCAGCACTGCTTTTCTGGTGACCCTCTTCGTTCTGGCCGTGCTCGGGACCGCCTTTCTGGTCTACGTGGTCATCCGTTCGGCCCTAGCCGCCTCCTCCGAGACCATTGGTCCGGGGTTCTTCGAGCCGACGCTCATGGCCTGGACCGGACTTTTGACCATGGGCTTTATCGGCCTGGGTTCAGCCTACAAGGTCTCCCAGCTCTCAGGCGGCGGCAGGGTCGTTGCCGAGCTTCTTGGCGGGCAGCTCCTCCAGGATAACGGCGACCCGGCCGAAAAACGGCTGCGGAACGTGGTCGAGGAGATGGCCCTGGCCTCGGGCGTTCCCGTGCCTCCGGTCTATATCCTCGAGGACCGGACCATCAACGCCTTTGCCGCCGGCCACACTCCGGAGGACGCGGTCATCGGGGTGACGCGGGGCTGCATGGAACGGCTGACCCGCGACGAACTCCAAGGGGTCGTGGCTCACGAATTCAGCCATATCCTGAACGGGGACATGCGCATCAATCTGCGTCTGATGGGGCTGATTTTCGGGCTGACCCTGATCACCGTGGCCGGCAGCTTTCTTCTGCGCTCCAGCCGTTTCCGAACGTCGCGAAAGGGTGGTGCCAATGTGCTCCCGCTGATCGGGATCGGGCTGCTCGTCGCAGGTTCCATCGGCACATTTTTCGGGAGCATGATCAGGGCTGCTGTCTCCCGCCAGCGCGAGTACCTGGCCGACAGCTCGGCCGTGCAGTTCACCCGCTATCCCCAAGGACTGGCCGGTGCCCTGAAAAAAATCGGAGCCGTGGGCTCGAAAGTCGGAAGCTCCCACGCCGCAGAAGCAAGCCACCTCTTTTTCGGCAAGGCGGTCTCCTCGGCGCTGGACTTTTCCATGGCCACCCACCCGCCTCTGGAGAAACGGATCAGATTGCTCGACCCCTCCTGGGACGGCACTTTCCCGTCGGTTGAACAGGCAATTGCATCCAGGGCTGAGACACAGGTCAAACAGGCGGACAGGAAAGGAGTGGGTTCCGGCATCAGCCTGCTTGCTCAGATGGGAACATCCACCGACGCGCACCTCACTCAAGTCAGGCGGGTCATGGCCGAAGTGCCCGAGGGGATCAAGTCCGCCGGAAGAGAGCCCTTCTCTGCCCGGGCGCTGGTCTTCGCCCTTCTGCTGGACAGGGCCGAAGAGGTCCGCGCACAACAGTACCGCATGATCGAGGAGGCTGATCCGCAGGTTGCGGCCGAAACAGCGCACCTGGACAAAGGGGTGCGTGAACTCGGCCCCGAGGCCCGGCTTCCGCTCATCGACATGGCCATACCGGCGCTCAAGAGACTCTCCCAAGCCCAGTACGATAATTTCAAAGTGCTCGTGCGCTCCCTTTCTGCAGCCGACCGAAAGACCTCCCTCTTCGAATGGAGCCTGCACAAGGTGCTCCTCGGTTCCGTTGAGCCCCACTTCAGCGGTGCAGGAACGACCAGAACCGGACAGCAGACTCTCAAGCAACGAGCCGAAGCATGCCAGGTTCTTCTCTCGGCCCTCGCCCGTGTCGGCCACACAGACGAAACAACCGCCACAAAGGCCTTTGACGCCGGAACCAGCAAACTGGGCATAAAACTGCGGCCCGTCCAGGAGGTACGGATCACCCTGGCCGATCTGGACAATGCCATCAATGCTCTACAAGACTTAGCCCCCTTAGAGAAACGCCAGCTCCTTCAGGCCTGCGCCGCCTGTATCGCAGCGGACAAGCGCGTCACTTCGGGCGAAGCAGAGCTTTTCCGGGCCATGGCCGAATCCCTCCACGTCCCTGCACCTCCACTCCTGCCGGGGCAGGAGATACGCTGAAAATCCCGCGCCCATTCTAATCTAACGCCTTGGGGTAACCGGGGTTGATGCGGGTGGCCTTGCTCGGAAACCAATCAAGCGGTTTGAGGAGGCGTTGCCCGGCGGTCGAATCGCCCGAGAACACGGCCCGAAAAAATCAGCAGACCGGCCAATGGCGGAATAAGCAACTTAAGAACCCAAATGAGAGGGAAACACAGGATGGATATCACAAGTGTCCAGCAAACGATCTGAACAAACAGGGGGTTCAGGTCAAGGAAGTGCGCCAGTTCAGTAAACATGCTGTCAATGATGGAGGGATGCTTGACGGCAATATACACCAGGCCAGTCCCAACTCCAGCCTTCAGGATGGTTCTTCCGAGCGCGTTCTTCGGAATGAGCCGGCCGGCCAAAAGCTTCGTCCGCTTGAGAAAGCCGACCTGCCTGGTCGACTTCACTCCGGCCTGCCCGAGCCGAGCTGTTTGCGCTGCAGCCTTGCCCGTTCGCAGTGCCGCACCCGCCTTCCCGGCTCCGCTTGCAACTTTTCCTGTCTGTGCGGCCGCCTGAGTGCCCCGTGCTGCCTTGAGCACCCTCAACGCCTTGACGGAGCTGGTCACGACAGCGACATCAACTGCCGCCCAGAAGTAATCCGCCTTCTCGATTTCTTCCTCCAAGCCAACCTTGACTTCGAAATTTCGAACTCCGGAAGTAAAGAACGAGCTTGCCGCTTCGAGGACCCGTTCCACTTTTACCCAGTATACCGAATTGTCGGCTCCGATGGCGAACTGACCGAGGAAATCGTGACCATCATTGTTGATCTTTTCAATAGCGAGCCAGCCCCTGGTCTCCGCATCGTACCTGCTGCTCATTTCCAGCTCCGCCTGTTCATCCTGGGCGAAACGTTTTTGCAAGAGCTCTTCTTGCTGGGCGTCACTGCCAAAACAAGCAACCAAAAGTTCTTTTCCTCTCTCCGTTGTCTTTTGAATTTTTTCTCGGGCGACATACGCCATATAGAGGGAAAAGGGATCGTTCTCGATGAAATAGAAAATAATGGGAATCGTATTTTCACCATATCTTTTCAGCACATCTTGGAACTCCGGTTCGGCCCCGTAGAGTTCGAGAACTGTGCGGGCATCATCCCCGTATTTTGAGATCGCGATCCGGGATTTGAACACAAGCTCCGGTGTTTCCGCATAATCAAGAAACAGAGTCTGAAGTTCGGGAGTCTCATCCAGCAGCTCCTGGGCATCAGCGCCGAACGTTTCTTCCAGCCCCGCACGGATCAATGCCTCCTCGTACGATCTGTCCGGGGACAGAGAGACAATCAGAAGGGCACCCCCCAAGGCAATGGCAAGCACGAAAGCAGCTTTCTTCATCGTTTCCCCTTTCCATCTGCCGTGTATTTCACCCTGTTGATCACACTCTTACCATTATTGTGCAATGCCATACTCTTTCCCACTACCCAGAGCAAGAATTTGCAACAGCCGCCAATCCCTACACCCCATCAGCGCCCTCTTGAAAAACCCTCCCAATATCCCTATGGGTGCTACGGGACCGTGACAACCTTTTCCCTGCAGGCCGATGCATACTGCTGCTCCAGTCCCTCCTTGACGTCCATGAACCGCTCTAGATCCTTGCCAGCCAGGACGCGGCCGGGAGTCGAGCTTATTCTGGACGGGTTGACGAACCTTTTGTTGAGCTTGACCTCGTAGTGCAGGTGCGGTCCGGTGGACATGCCCGTGTTGCCCACATACCCGATGGTCTGCCCCTGGGTGACCCGGACCCCGGTCTTGATGCCCCGGGCAAACCCCTTCATATGGGCGTACAGGGTCGTGTACCCCCCGGAATGGCGGATGATCACTGTCTTGCCGTAATCCCCCTTCCGCCCCACATGGGTGACGACCCCATTGCCCGCGGCCATGATCGGCGTACCCGAAGGCGCCGCAAAGTCCAGGCCGCGGTGCATCCTGTTGTAGCCGAGAATGGGGTGGCGGCGCATGCCGTAGCCCGAGCTGAGCCTTGCTCCGTCAATGGGCGTGAGCATCAGGGATTTGCGCACGCTGCTGCCCTTTTCGTCGAAATAGTCGACCTCGCCGTCCAGGGCGGTGTACCTGAAGAGTTTTACTGTTTTGCCCCGGGTTTCGAGACTGGCGTAGAGCACCGGACCGACCCGGAGGATTGTTCCGTTGTCGTCCGTCTGCCGCTCGTACAGGACCTGGAACCGGTCCCCGGGATGGATGTCGCGCTGAAAATCGATGTCAAAGGAGTATGCCCTGACCATCTGCATCAGGGCGGGAAGGGGCAGATTGTTCTGGAGCGCGGCCTCGTAGAGACTCGTCTCGATAATGCCTTCGGCCGCGGAAACCCCATGGTGCAGCTCCCACCGTTCCTCGGCTGCCATGAAGAGCTGCTCCGGCTCCTGTTTCCGGACCAGGACGTTGCAGTCCACGTCGGCCTGCAGCTTCAACCCCACAAAGACCTTTGCTTCCTCCTCCCCGGGCAGGGGCTGGAAGGTGAGGACGACCTCCTGACCCGGACGCAGGCCGCGGGGGTTGTAGACCTCTCTCAGGGCGGAGAGAGCCGCGTGAGCTTCTTCGTTGGTGACCCCGGCCTGGAGCAGAAGGTCGATCAGCGTGTCCCCATGAGCCACCTGGACGACCTGTTCGAGAGAGCCGCCCGGTTCTGGCTCCTGCGGGAGTTCGGCTTCCTCAGGCTCCTGCTCCTCGACCGCCGGCGCTTCGCTCGGCTCCTGCGACTCGCTGGGCACCTGCGAGATCGTTCCGGTGGAAAACTCCTTCCCCGAGAGGGAGGGGGGCATCTTCGAGACCGTCAGGTCGAAAATGAGCAGGAGAAGAAGAAGGCCCCCAAGGATCAGGACGATCTGCAGGAACTTCCGCCTCAGGCTGGTCGGCTGCTGATGTAATGTATACCTGTTTCGCTTCACAAATCTCTCGAAGAGCTACGGAGTCTGAGGCAGCAGTGTGGATTCCAGTACGCGATGGGCCTCGAAAAGGCGGTCTCGTCAGTGAGGTTGCTGTAATTGATGATCCGTGGCCTGGCAAGAAAACCGGGCAGCTTCGCAGAACATGAAATGTTTGTAATGGAGGAAACCGGCCCTCGCCCTACAGACGCCATGTGACTGAATCTCCAGCGGATTCGAATTCTTCTCGGCCGATCGTCCGTGATGTCCCTGGCACGGAACTGCCCCTCACCCCCTTCGGCTCTCGGCAATCCCGCGGATCTGCCCCTGCACCGGAAGAACAAAGGACAGTAAAGACTTTCGCAAAGATGTCGGATTCAAATTCAACCGGGGAAGTAATGGCTCAGGCGGGAACATCAAATCAATACATCCTGCCCCAACTGCTTCAAGATCTTTGCTCAGTACGGGCAGCCCCTCAAGGTCACCACGGTCTACGAGATCCTGGCCCGAAACAGACACCCCGCTCCCCCTTTCCCCACCGGGGAGGTGGTCGTGCACGACCCCTGTCCCTTGCGTCGTGAGGACGCCATCCACTCTTCCGTGCGCACCCTGCTTGCCGCCCAAGGGCTGACCGTTCGAAAGACGTCGCATTCGGGAAAGCACACCCTGTGCTGCGGCGAAGGCGGCGGCGTGGGGTTCCACAACCCGGGATTTGCCGAAGCCTGGGCTGAAAAGCGGAAACACCTGGCCGGTGATGACCGCATCGTGACCTATTGCGCCGGGTGTGCCGGCTTTCTGGGCCGCGTCGCCCCTGTCAGCCACCTGGGGGAGATTCTCTTTGAACCGCAAAAGGCTTTGGCCGGGAAGAGCAAGGTTGCCAGGGCGCCTATGACGTACGTGAACCGGCTGATGCTGAAGCACCGGCTGAAAAAATTCTTTTCCTCTCCACAGGGGCATCCCCGGGATGCTGATGCGGGGTCATGGAAGGGACCTCCCCACTCCCCCGAGGGAACCGGTTCAATACCGCGAGCGGGTCAAGGGCCGGGTGATGAAACAGAACAACGAGGAGTTCCTGGTGACCGAGCTGAAGACGATTTCCAGGGAGATCACGGACACACAGCACGGTAAGCCTACGGTCCGCACCGTGTTTGGTGACCCGGTGAATGTCTGACGTTAACCCCTCGTGCCGGGGCCAAGGTCTGCTTCAGTTTCGGTACCGGCCGGGCCTCTCTGAAAACAAAAAAGCTCAACCTTGGCGAGCTGCAATGAGCTTCCACCGAAATCCCTGACGCAGCAATGCACTTTTGAAAAAGAATGAATGGGACCCGCCGAGGCTCCCATAAAGAAGGGACAAAGGGGGTTCTTTTCCGGAAATATCAATTTTACAAGGATGATCTTGTGGTGGTAAGGGGCCAATAGCATGGACCACCTAACCCTTGAACGCCATCAGGTCTGGATCTATCTCGGGGCTGTCATCAGCGGCCTTCTCGTGGGCATGGCCGCGCCCGGGACTGCGCCCCTGCTGGACGTCCTGGTGTGGCCGGTGCTGGCCCTGCTCCTTTTTGCTACGTTTGTGCAGGTGCCGCCCTGGCACCTGCCCGACGCCTTCCGCGATCATCGATTCATTGCTGCGGTTCTGGCAGGAAATTTCGTCCTGGTCCCCGCCCTGGTATGGGCTCTGGTCAGATGGCTGCCCGAAGATCCGGCTCTTCGGCTGGGGGTGCTGATGGTGCTTCTGGTCCCCTGCACGGACTGGTTCATCGCCTTTACCCGACTGGGCCGGGGCGACACCCTGCGGGCGATCACTGTCACGCCGATCAATCTCCTGGGCCAGATTCTGCTGCTGCCCCTCTATCTCTGGCTTTTTACCGACAGCGGGCTTGATCCCGGACTAAGCTTTGGTGATCTGCTGCCTGCCCTGTCGGGTCTGATCCTGCTTCCGCTGGTACTGGCGGCGTTCCTGCAGCGTATTGTCTCGGCGCGGCCCGGTCTGGCCGTGATCCAGCGCCATCTTTCCTGGTGGCCTGTGCCGCTGCTGGCTCTGACCGTCGGGATGATCGCTGCGTCGCAGGTGCATGTCGTGGGGGAGTCGCTGCCCTCACTCGTGCAGGTCTTTTGGATCTATCTGGGGTACCTGGCAATTGCGGCGCTTCTGGCCAAAATCCTTTCCAGGATTTTCAGCCTGCCGGTTGCGGCAGGCCGTACCCTTGCCTTCAGCCTGGGCACGCGCAACTCCTTTGTCGTGCTTCCCCTGGCCTTGGCCCTGCCCAGTGGATGGGAGACCGCCGTCGTGGTCATCGTGTTCCAATCCCTGGTGGAGCTGTTCGGCATGATCGTTTATCTCTGGTGGATACCCAGCCGCTTGTTCGTCCGCTGAATGACGCAAAAACACCTCGCCTCGCAGCAGGCCGTACCCATGTCCAGCCTCCCTGCATTGGCCTGAGTCTGAGAAAGAAGAGTCGTACGACATTGGGATCAACGACCGTCGAACACGGCCGCGCCTTGCATGCCCAGTTCAAACGCCTTGAGGTTGGTCTCGGTCATCCGTTTCACGACCCGTTGGATGGTATGGCGAAAGATGTCCTGCGAAATTGGGAGCTTGCCCGACCGGGCGAGCGCCCCCAGCATAACCATATTCAAGGCCATGGGCGATCCGGCCTCAGCCGCCAGGGACGCGGCGTCAAACGCGAACAGCTGTTCCACCCGGTCCGCCAGAAGCGACATGGCTCCCTGGATGTCAGGGTATTGCTCCTTTCCCAAGGCCACGGTAAAGGGCGGCTGCGGCGCCAAATTGGTGATGACCACGGTCTGGCGGCCGCATTTCTTCGCCGCCCGGATCGTCTCGGAGGGTTCAAATCCCAGCAGGACGTCTGCTTCACCGTCGGCAATGCAGTAGCCTTCCCCCTCCCCGAGGATGACCATGGACTCGACCACCCCGCCGCGCTGAGCCATGCCGTGGAACTCGGACATGCGCGGTGTGATGCCCGCGGCGACCGCAGCCTCTCCCAGCACCCGCGCCGCCAGGATGTTGCCCTGGCCTCCCACAGCCACAATCATGATCCGCATCGTCTTCATTTCTCCCCCCTTTGGGCCGCCAGCGGCAGGATGGCATTTTCCGGGCAGATCTGGGCACACAGGGCACATCCTGTACAGCGGCTTGCATCGATCTCCACGTTTCCGTCGGATACGAAAAAGGCCGGGCAGGCCACCTTGGACACGCATTCCCGGTGCCCGCGGCACTTGGCAATATCAACCCTGAAAGGGCGCCGCTTGCGGTGGTCCGGCAGGGTCCGTGCGTGCAGCGGGCACGGAGCCTTGGCAATGAGGACCGACACGCCGTTGCATTGATCCAGTTCCCGAAGGGCCTCCACGGTCTTTCGATACTTGAAGGGGTTGACCGTGTTCACGTTTTCGACCCCCAGGCCCCGCACCGCAGATTCGATGGACACCGGGGTGCGGGCCAGCTCCAGGTGGGCAAGGTCCACTCCCGGGTGCGGCTGATGGCCGGTCATGCCCGTGGTGCCGTTGTCCAGCACCACGAGGAGGAAGTCGTGGTTGTTGTAGACCGCGCTGGCCAGGGGCGAAAGCCCGCTGTGGAAGAAGGTCGAGTCGCCGATGAAAGCCACCACCTTGCGCCCTGTGGCCCGGGCGAACCCGCCTGCCGTGCCCACGCCCGCACCCATGGCGATCAGAAAGTCGCCCATGCGCAGGGGCGGGAGCAGCCCCAGGGTGTAGCAGCCGATATCCGTAGGATAGATCGCCTCGTCACCGAACACCTCCCGCACCGCCAAAAACGTGGCCCGGTGAGGACATCCGGGACACAGGTTTGGTGGTCGGGTCGGCACCTCGGGCAGGTCGTGGACCGCGATCGGAACTGCAGGGGCAAAGTCCAGACCAAAGCAGGAGGCGATGACTGTTTTGACGATTGTCGGGTCGAACTCGTAGAGCCTGGAGAAGAGTCCTTCTCCCTTGCCGAGGACCGGAAGCACGAGCCCGGCACGTTGCGCGCAGTTGCGCACCGATTCCTCCAGGAAAGGTTCCCCCTCTTCCGCGACCAGCACCTTTTCACAGCCGTCCAGGAACCTGAGAGTCAACGCTTCGGGAAAGGGGTGGGAAAACCCGACCCGCAGGATGCGGAACCTATCGGCCTGACCAAGCTCCTCCACGGCGTCCCGGACGTACCCGTAGCTCACTCCGCTACAGACGATGCCCCACGTGCCCTGGCCTTCGATCCGGTTCCAGGGGCTTTCGTCCGCAATGGATGCCGCCCGTGCGTTCTTTTCCAGCAGCTTGGGATGCAGCCTGCGGGACACGGATGGGATGCACACGTACTCGGAAGGATTCTTGACGAACTCCCCCCTGGTGATTCTCGGGCGCAACGGGCCGAGGGTGACCAGCCCGCTGGAGTGGTTGATTCTGGTGGTGGTGCGCAGGATCACCGGCAGTTTCAGTTCCTCGGAAAGCTCAAAGGCGTAGGCGGTCATCTCCTTGGCCTCGGCCACGGTGGAAGGCTCCAAGATGGGCAGCCCGCTGAGCTTGCCGTAGTAGCGGCTGTCCTGCTCATTCTGGCTCGAGAACATGAAGGGGTCGTCGGCTACCAACACGACCATGGGACCGACCACCCCGGTGTAGGCCAGGGTCATCAGGGCATCGGAAGCCACGTTGAGCCCCACGTGCTTCATGGTGACCATAGTCTTCAATCCGCACATGGCGGCGCCGGCCGCAACCTCCAGGGCAACCTTCTCGTTGGCGCTGTATTCAAAATAGAGGTCGCTCGTCCTGGAGATCTGGAAAAACTGCAGGGCGATTTCGGAGGAGGGGGTCCCGGGGTATGCGGCGGCAAACGCCACCCCGGCTTCCAGGGCCCCCCTGGCGATAGCTTCGTTGCCCAGCATGAGCTTTTTTTCACCGCACTGGTCCAGCAGCAATGGATGCATGCATTCTCCTTTGAAAAATGGAAAGTCAGTTTCGGTCCGTCCGGCGAACGGTTCCGGCACACTCCGGTCGGATGCTTCTTCTCGTT
>JBKHAV010000044.1:0-19084 GCA_046542715.1 Desulfovibrionales bacterium | reverse complement strand
TCCTCGACCCCGTGGCAGGCCACGCTGACGCCGCCCGGGAAATTCATGGGGCGGGGAATCTCTGTGCGGCAGCGTGGGTCCGCATATTGGCAGCGGCCGTGGAAGACGCAGCCCGGGGGCAGGTTGATCGGGGTGGGTACGTCGCCGCTGAGGCGGTGGTGATGGAAACCCTTTCGGCCGAGGCGGGGAATGGCGGAGAGCAGGGCCTGGGTATAGGGGTGGCGCGGATTGGTGAACAGGGTTTCGGTGTCTGCCACTTCGCAGAGCGTCCCGAGATACATGACCGCCACTCGATTGGAAATATGCCTGACCACGGAGAGATCGTGACTGATGAAGAGATAGGTCAGCCCGCGCTGTTCCTGCAGGTCCATCAAAAGGTTCAGGATCTGGGCCTGGATGGACACGTCCAAGGCGGCAATGGGCTCGTCCGCGACAATGAACTCCGGATCCAGGACCAGGGCCCGGGCAATGGAGATCCGTTGCCGCTGACCGCCGGAAAATTCATGGGGATAGCGGTCCTGCCACTCGGGACTGACGCCGACCTGACGCATGACCCCCTGCACACGATCCCGAACCTCGGTGTCGGACAGATCTTTCCGGTGGAACCGTAAGGGTTCCTCCAGGATACGGCGGACGCTCATCCTCGGGTTGAGCGACGCATAAGGATCCTGGAAGACCATCTGCATGCGCGTCCGGTAGGGTTTCATGGCATTACGGTCGAGGTCGTCGATGCGCTTGTCTTGAAACAGCACCTTGCCTGTGTCCGGAGGGTAGAGCCGGATCACGCACCGGGCCAGGGTGGACTTCCCGCACCCCGATTCCCCGACAACACTCATGGTCTCCCCCCGGGCAATATCAAGAGAGACGCCGTTCACCGCCTGAACAATGGTTTTATCGCGGGTAAACCGGCCGTTTCTGAACTTGATCTGATCCAGAAACGATCCCGAGATGTCGAAGCGCTTGGAGACATTTTGTATGGAGATGAACGGTTCCGGCATAACTTACTCCAGGAGATGGCAGGCGGCCAGACAGCCCTTCTGTTTGGGCGAAAGCTGGGGAACTGCGCTGCGACAGACCTCTTCGCACAGGGTGCAGCGGTTCTGAAAGGAGCATCCCGGGGGGATCGCCGTCAGGCTGGGCATGGTCCCGGGGATCTGATTCAGCCGCCGGGTTCCGCCCATCTGGGGCAGGGCGGCCAGCAGGCCGCGGGTGTAGGGGTGGGACGGGTCTGAGATAATCCTGTCGGTCTTGCCCATTTCCACGATGGACCCCGCGTACATGACCGCGATCTTCTCCGTCACCTGGGAAACCACTGCCAGATCGTGGGTGATCAGGATAAGCGCGAGGCGCTCGGATTTGGTGAGTTCCAGGAGCAGATCCATAATCTCGGCCTGGATGGTCACGTCCAGTGCGGTGGTCGGCTCGTCGGCAATGATGACGGCAGGGTTGGTCAAAAGCGAGATGGCGATGACGATGCGCTGGCGCATGCCCCCTGAAAACTCATGGGGATACTGCTTGAGCCGTTTCTCAGGGGAGGGGATATAAACCTTGCGCAGCCTGTCCAGGGCTATCTCCTCGGCATCGCGTCTGGAGAGCCCCTTGTGGGTCCGGAGCACTTCCACCATCTGTGTCCCGATGGTCAGGACCGGATTCAGGGTCATCATGGGATCCTGAAAGATCATGGCCATGCGGTTTCCCCGGATGGACCTGATCTCTCCTTCGGACATGCGGTTCAATTCCCTGCCCTCAAACCGGATCGTGCCGGAATGGATGTAGCCGGGCTTGGAGATGAGATTGATCAGGGAAAACCCCATCACGGACTTTCCAGCCCCGGATTCGCCGACCACCCCCATCCGTTCCCCGGGTTCCAGCGTGAAGCTGACATTGTTCACAGCGGTCAGATCCCCCTGGCGCAGACGGAACTTCACGGTGAGATCGCTGACTTCGAGCAGGTTGGACTGCGGGCTTGCGGGTGTGTTGTGTTCAGGCATGACGGATCAACCCTTGTACAGTTTGGGGTTGAGGAAATCCCGGAGCCAGTCGCCCAGGAGATTGATGCTCAGGATGAGCACGACCAGGGCAATGCCCGGAAAGAGGGTGATCCACCACGAACCGCTGAAGATGTAGTCGAACCCCGCATTGATGAGCGAGCCGAGGCTCGGGCGGGTGACCGGCATACCCAAACCGATGAACGAGAGCGCGGCCTCGGACATGATGGCGTTGGCCACCTGCACGGTGGAGATGACCAGGACCGGGGTCATCGTGTTGGGCAGGATCTGGCGCCACATGATCCGCCGGGGCCGAAGCCCTATGACCCGCGCCGCCTCCACGTATTCCTTCTTTTTTTCCGCCATGACGCTGGCTCGCACGGTCCGGGCGTACTGCGGCCATTCCGCAAACCCGATGATGAAGATGAGCAGCGGCACGGCAAGACGTTCGTAGGCCCCCATGCCGAAAGCAGCCTGGAAAATGGCCCCAAAGAAGATGGCCACCATGTAGGTGGAAAATGAAAGCTGCACATCGGCCACCCGCATGAGCAGCGAGTCCGCCCTGCCGCCCCGGTATCCGGCCGTGAGTCCGACGAGAATGCCGATCATGGCCTGCAGGGCCACGGCGCCGAACCCGATGATGATGGAGACGCGCATGCCGTAGAGCATGGTAGAGAACAGGTCCCGGCCCTGGGAGTCGGTGCCGAGCAAAAAGTTCGTGTCGCCCTCTTCCATCCACGCGGGGGGCAGCTCCGAGTTCATGATGTCGATGGCGGTGGGATCGTAAGGGTCGTGGGGTGCGATCAAAGGCGCCCCGAAGGCCAGGAGCATGAGCACGACGATGAAGGTGAAGCTGCCGATGGCCACCGGGTCGCGAACAAAGGAGTGCAGAAACCAGGACGTGCGGAACCGTTCCCATCTGCCCATGGCTACGTCCTCCCCGTGATGCGGACGGTGGGGTTGACCAGGCCGTAGATGAGGTCGACCACCGTGTTCACCACGACGAAAATGAATCCCACGAAAACCATGTAGGCCACGGTCAGGGAAGAATCCGCCCTGTCAATGGATTCGATGAACAGCGAGCCCATCCCCCCCCACTGGAACACCGTTTCCGTAAGAATGGTGAATGCGATCATGACCCCGAGTTGCACGCCGCCGACCGTGATCACCGGCAGGAGCGTGTTCTTGAAGGCGTGCACAAAAAGCACACGGTTGGAGGCAAGACCTTTGGCCCGGGCGAACTTGATATAATCCATCTCGAGGACTTCCTTCATCTCGGCCCGGATGAGCCGGATGAAGAGCGGCAGCATGATGGAAGAGAGCGCAACAGCCGGGAGCACGAGGTGCAGCAATCCGTCCACTGTGAAAAATCCTGAATTCCAGCCGGGGAAGATTTCCACGGTTTCCCCCCGGCCGAACGAGGGCAGCCAGCCCAGGTTCACGGAAAAGATGTAGATGAGCAGAATGGCCGTCAGAAACACCGGAATGGAAACGCCAACGATGCTTGCGCCCATGAAAAGCCGGGCCGGGAGTGCATTGGGTTTGACCGCGGCATAGATCCCGATGGGAACGGAAAAGAGAATAACAATGAAGGATGCTGCCAGGACGAGTTCGATGGTCGCCGGGGCCTTGGAGAGAATGACGTCCATGGCCGGACGCTTGAAATAAAAGGAATTGCCCAGATCCCCCTGCACGGCGTTGCCTACGAAACGGCCCCACTGCACGAGAAGGGGATCGTTCAGGCCCAACTCGTCGCGAAGCTGTTCCCGCTCAGCAGCGGATACGGAAATGCCGGTGATCTCGCGGACGGGATCGCCAACGGACTGCTTGATGGCAAATCCCAGAACAGAGATGACGAGCATCACGATGACGGCCTGGGCTATGCGGCGAATGATAAACGCGAACATGTTTGGAATCCGGAGTCAAGATGGATCCGGGGAGGGCGGGATCGCCCTCCCCGGCTGAATTGCAAGGGAAAAAAACCTCTACTTCATCTTCAGGTCGCCGAAGTAGGGGAAGTCCATGACATTGACGATCTCCTCCGGGTTCAGGAGCTTGTCGGAAGCCCCCCAGGAGAGCATCTGCCAGTGCAGGGGGATGAAGGCGGCCTCGTCATAGAGGATCTGCTCGACTTCCTGCAGCATGGCGGTGCGCTTCTCAGGATCCGTCTCGGACTGGACGGCGAGGGTCAGTTCGTCCACCCGCGGATTACAGTAATTGCCGGAGTTGTACTGGCCCCAGCCGGTCTCTTTGTTGGGGCACGCGTTGAGATACTCGTAGAAGTTGGCCGAGTCCTCGGTGTCCGAGTGCCAGCCGATCATCTGGATGTCGGCAACCTGGGCGTCGAATTCGTCCCAGTACTGAGCCTTGGGCATGGTCTTGAGGTCGACCTTGATGTTGATCTTGGAGAGCATTCCGGCAACGGCCTCGGCGATTTTCGCATCGTTCACATAGCGGTTGTTGGGCGCGATCATGGAGACGGTAAAGCCCTTCTCGTATCCGGCTTCCTTCATCAGGCTCCTGGCCTTTTCCAGGTCGAACCGGGGCTCGAGGGATTCGATATGCCCTTTGTAACCCTTGGGGGAGTTCTGGGCGGCGACAGTGCCCCGGCCTTTCATGATCTTGTCGACGATACCTTCATTGTTCACGGCAAAGTCAATAGCCTTGCGGACCCTGGGGTCTTTGAAGGCCTCCACCCGGTTCACGTTGAGCTGGAACGTGATCACCCGGGTGCCGGGCATGGTGATGAGCTGCACGCCCCTGGTCCTTTCGATGCGGTCGTAATCCTGGGGCGGGACAGGCTGGATCCAGTCCACGTCGCCGGAGAGCAGGGCGGCTACGCGGGTGGCGTCACTGGAGATGGGGGTGAGGATGATCTCGTCAACATTGCCGGAGTCCTTGTCCCAATACTCGGCAAAGGCCTTGAGAACCCATCTCTGGCCGGGGTCGTAGGAGACGACCTGGTATTTGCCGGTGCCGGAGGCGTTGGAATTGGCAAAGGAGTAATCGGTCTTGACGATGGCGTCCTTGGGCCTGCCCTTCTCATCCGTGCCGCTGTAGAACTTGGAATCCAGGGGGAAGATGTAGGTGGCCATGTTCAAGGTCAGGCCGTAGGGCTTCTTGGTGATCAGGTCCACGGTGTAGTCGTCTACGGCTTTGGCGCCGACAAAAGGTTCGTACAGCCCTTTGAAATCCGGGCTCTTTTTTAGGCGTTCGATGGTCCAGACCACGTCCTGCGCAGTAAAGGGGTTGCCGGAATGGAATTTTACACCCTTGCGCAGATGAAAACGCATGGTGTTCTCGTCGATGCGCTCCCAGCGTTCGGCAAGACGGGGCTCGAAATCCATGTCCTTGGTCCAGCGAATCAGGGGATCGAACACGATGTGGGAATAGATGAGCATGTCGCCGGAAAGCTGCACATGGGGATCCAGAGAGACCGGATCGGCAGCCGGGGCGAAACGCAACGTCTTGGCCGAAAGCGGTGCGGCCAGCATAAGGCAGCACAGGGACAGGAAAATAATCTTTCGTAGCATGCGGTACCTCCAGGGAAACAGGTTCAAATGGTAATGCATTTCCGCCGAACCCCTTCATGGTGCAGGGAGGCGGTTCGGTTCCAACATCTCAGAATATTAACAGTTTTATAAAGCATGCACCCATTGCTGAGAGCAATAACCCACGCTTTGCATTCTTTGTACACTCTCTCCCCTTCCCGGACTGCAGAAAATCCGGAAGGGCTTGCCTTCTTGAGTGCACAACGAAAAGTGCACACTCGAAAAAGGGCTGTGGAGCAATAGCCCAGCCTAATCAAAAAATCAATTTTTTTACGAAATTGGTAAATCCTTCATTTTTATTGTTTCTTCCTGGCGAGTTGTCCAGGCGAACAGCCATCTGTGCTGTGGCAGGTTGAACACTCGTCCTTCAAGGGTTGCAGGGCATCCGCAATCACGCTCCACATAACCCTTTCACTTTTTCGACGTAGGCCTGGATGTCGCATTTTCGTTCCAGCCCACTGGCGGTCATGGTGCGGATCTTGCCGTAGACGGGCCGTTCCTGGAAAGCACGGTCGTGCAGGCCGAAGACCCAGGCCACGCCGACATAGGAGTTAGGGTCGCGCCCGTCCAGAAAATACCGGTTGTTCAGATACAGAGTTGTTTGGAATCCATATTCAGGGGTGTTGCTCCATTCCAAAATTTTTTTGCCCCAGTACATGCGCATAAAATTGTGCATGTAGCCGGTGCAGCGCATCTCGTTTTGGGCCGCGTTCCAGTAAGGGTCGTGGGTGCGGGCCTCTTCCAGTTCCCTGCGGGTGTACTGCTCGGGCCGATGATCGTCTCTGTGCCTGTTCAGGGTTTGCAGGGCCCATTTTGGGAGGCTGGAGAATCGGTCGTACTCCGGCTCGAACCAGACGTAATTGAGCGCGAGTTCCCGCCGGACCAGAAGCTGTTCCACATAGGGTTCGAAATCCCCTTCCCGGCGGTGTTCGCGAGCTTTCGTAATCAGCCGTAGCGGGGAGATCTGCCCGAAATGGAGGTAGGGGCTCATGCGGCTGACATCGTCGGTCTGCGGCTGATTGCTGTTCGTATCGTACCGGGAAAAGCCGGATGCAAGAAAATCCTCGAAACGCTGCAGCGCCTCGGACGTCCCCCCGTGAAAGTGGCTGCTCACCGCGGGAACGGACCGGTCAAGGGACAGGTCCCGGCAGACCGCTTCGACGTCTCCGATGTCCATGCCGGTCTCATGCAGGGGAAGCGAGGACTTCTCCAGGGCAACGGGTTCGGGAAGATGCAGGAATTGGGGAATGTGCGCGTGCAGCTTCTTTCGTATGGTTCGGGCGGCGAACTCCCGTTTGTCGGATGCGATTTCCACCGGCACGATGCAGTCGGATTCCACCTCCACCACCCGGCACAGGGATTCGTTCGCCACTTTTCGGCGCCATTGACGTTGGTGGTTGAGATACCCCCGGTCGCAGACGATCAGGCCGGCGTTACGCCCGAGTTCGAGGGCCACCTCTGCGGGATGCCCCTTTCTGATCAGCAGCTTGATGCCGCGGTTGGACAGTGCCCTCTGTGTCTCCCTGAGCCCTTGGAGCATGAAGGTGTAATGACGAAGATTGGCTTCAGGATAACCGTCCATCAACCCGAAGCAGGCCAGGAGCGGACACCTCTGCGCATTGGCGGCCCGGGCGGCGTATTCCAGGGCGTGGTTGTCCTCTGCCCGCTGGGACTGCTGCATCCAGTACAGGACATAAGTTTTTTTCCGGATCTTCCGGTCATTGCGTACATGGATGCGTTCAGAATCAACCGGCATTGGAACTCCGAGTCCTTTTTTCATGATTTCAGCGTGATTTCATGATATGTCTATCCCATGCCGAAGACCAGCGAAAGACCACGGGAGGCGTTCATGAATACGGCAAAAGTGACCTTCACGAAATGTGTGTTGAGCGAACAGGAAATTGCCCGGGAACAGAACGAGGCCATGGGCACGGTGTATTTCACAGTGGAGCACGGCCACGACCGCATCGAGGATTCAGCGGATTTCCGCCAGCGGGTCGGGTCGGCCCTGGAAACGGGCCTTGTGGATGTGATGGGCCCGGAGGAGACCACCATCCTCGATCAGGAGGACTTTGCCCGCAAGGCCGGGGAATACATCCGTAACCTGCTTTGGACGGAAGATTCTTCAGTGGGTGACGCAGGGGCTCAGGGGGGTATGCAGACCAGCAGGGACAACAGGCGCCGGGAGCAGGGGTTTTTGTTCAACAAAGTCGTGACCACGGAAGTGGCCCTGAAGGAAGAGGAAACCGAATCGTCTTCGTGAGGGGACGTTCGACCCGGAGTCGCTTCATACGGGCGGAGCGATGATGGACAAGGCCGAGGGCAGCGCTGCACATTCCAGCGCCGGGGATCTGGAGGAGAGGAGGTCACCGTCCAGGTGCACCGGCAGAGGCTGCTGCGAAGAAATTCGCAAGTTGCGAACCCTGAGGCGCCGGACACCGGAACCGTTCCCTTTGTCCTTTCCGGAAGGACGAAGAAATGTGCAGAGAATTTTGAGCATGTCGACTCTTGAGGCGGCATGCCCGAAGACCACGTCAAGGAGTCCGTCCGAGAGATCGGCTTCGGGCGCCAGGTGAAACATGCCGCCCACCCGTCTCCCGTTCAAGATCGAGACGAGTGTCACCAGACCCTGGTAGGAACCTCCTTCCCACTGCATGGTGACATCCCACGTTTTCGGAAGGAGCAGTGTTGCAAGCGCGGCCGCCAGATAGGCCGAAGGACCGGAAATGGGGAGCCTGCCGGAGATCCGGTTGGCGCGAGCCTCGAGTCCAATGCCCACATTGTTGATGAAATAGCGGCCGTTTGCCGTGCCTGCGTCGATCGGACGTGCATCTTCCCTGGTTATCACAGCGGCCGCGTGTTCGATCTCCTCGGGAATGTGCAGCGCCGCGGCAACGTCGTTGCCCCTTCCCAGCGGAAGAATGCCCATGCAGGACAGCGATCCTGAACCGTGGTCCAGCAGCCCGGATGCCACTTCGCTGACCGTTCCGTCACCACCTGCTGCAACGACAGTCTCAACTGTGTTTTCCGAGGCATTTTTCGAGAGCCGCCGGGCATCGCCGGGGCCGCGGGTCGTTTCCAGGTCGAATTGGAAGCCGGCCCGCCTGAACACCTGTTCGGCTGCCGTCCATTTTTTGCCCGCCCTGCTGCCGCCTGCCGCGGGGTTGAGGATGATCAGGGCGGGCGCCGTCATGGTTAGACGCCCATAATATTGTACCCGGAATCCACAAAGATGGTGGAGCCTGTGGTTCCGGAGGAGAGGTCGGAAGCCAGGTACAGGGCGCATTTACCCACGTCTTCCAGGGTGATGTTCCGCTGCAGCGGCGCATGGTCTTCGATCCGTTTCAAGATCGTGCTGAAGCCGGCGATGGCCGATGCGGCCGCGGTCTTGACCGGACCGGCGGAAAGGGAATTGACCCGGACCCCGCGCCGGCCCAGGTCCACAGCCAGGTAACGAACGCAAGCCTCCAGAGCGGCTTTGGCCACGCCCATGGCATTGTAATTGGCCACCACCTTGCCGGCGCCGTAATAACTCATGGTCATGACCGAAGCCCCGGGGGTGAAGAGTTCCTCAAAAGCCCGGCACAAGGCGACCAGCGAAAAAGAGGAGACGTCCATGGCCAGCGCGTAGCCTTCCCGGCTGGTGTCGATGAACCGGCCTTTGAGGTCTTCCCGGTTGGCGTAGGCAATGGAGTGAACCAGAACGTCCACCTCTCCCCACTGGCGCTGGACCAGGTCCCTGGCAGCGGCAATTTCTTCGTCCGAGGAGACGTTGCACTGCAGGATGAAGTCTCCGCCAAGCTCCGTGTTGATGGGCTCGATGCGTTTTCTGATGGGTTCGGCAGCATAACTCAGGGCCAGCCTCGCCCCCTGTTTTTTGAATTCCTTGGCAATGCCGTAGGCAATGGACCGCTCGTTGATGACTCCGAAGATGAGCGCTTTTTTATCCTTGAGGAGCATGGATACCTCCGTGTTCGCATGATGTGTCGACGCCATGGGAGCTTATGACAGTTTGGGGTGCATTGTCGAATGAAGGGCAGGGAGAATGAATGCCAAAATGCCGAAAGGCAGGGAAAAATCAAGCCGGATTCATTTTGGTTCAAACAGTGTTCCTATACGCTGCTCCAGTTCTTCGAGTCGCATTTTCCAGGATTGTCTAGCATCGAGAACATGGATGCGCACGGTGCAATCCTCCAAAAAAACTCCGGCGGTGCCGGGCAGCAGGCTGACGATCCAGACGAAAAAGATCCGCGAGGCTTCCCGTTCAAGGGTCAAACGGTAGTCCACCACGTCAGGGTTGAGCAACATCCGAGGGGTCAGGGCCCGACCCGCCACATCGATTCCGCCGAGAAGGGACTGGTAAAGGAAGTAGCTCAGAAAGCCCGGCAAAGAGGCGAACCGGAATTTCCACATCCCCGGCGGGACAAGGAAGACGCTGGTCCATGCGGCAATGGTGACGATCAGGACGGCGGCAAGGGGGGAGTGGATCGCCCCCTCCCCCATGATCCACCAGATCACTCCGAACAGCAGGAGCCGGAACACAAAGGCCGCGATTTCCGGCCGGCTGAAATTTCGTTTCGAGGAGCGGAAAGACATCAGCCCGAAACCTCCAGATAGGAAAACAGGATGAAAAGCGACAGCATGAGCACGAACACGAGCGCCATGGTGTACCAGTGCAGAAATCGTCGCTCCAGGCGAAGAAGCGTGTCCGGATCCGCTTCTTCAGGAACGAACCATCGTACATATTTTTGGGACAGCATACGGATAAGAGTTGAATCCTCCACCTGGAACACGTCCAGTCCGGCAAGTCCTCTCTCTATACCTTTGGCAACCCGTGCATTGACGGTGGTCCAGGAGATCAGGGGTGGCAGGACACATTCCCGGCAGATTCTGCGAAACGGCAGAAGCAGGAGCACGCCCAGAAGCACAGGCCAGGCTGAACTCAAGTTTTCGAGAACCCCGATCTCGGGAATGTGAACAGCCATCCCGGACAGGTCCAAGATCCAGTGACGTGCCAGGAGAAGAAAAGGCAGCAGTGCAAGCCAGGACAACCACAGCCGGGGGGCAGGGTGTTGTTTCTTCTGGGGAAAGGTGTCCCAAAGCCGCAGGAGAAAATGGCCCAGAAGGAACATGGTTCCGGTAGAACTCAAAAGGAGCAGGAGATCCAGAGGAAGAGGCCAGAAGAGTTCAGCCGGGGGAAGGGATTTCTTGAGCCCGGATTTGGCCACGGCTCCGCCGGTCCAGGGCAGGCCGGAAAGGGCCAGGGCCGGGATCGCGGTCACGGCCAGGAGCACCCCCTGGAGAGCCCTGGAGTTACCGGTATGGGGCGCTGTCCCGGCCGCCAGAAAGAGCATGCCCTTGGCCAGGGCGTGGTTCAACACCAGGAGCAGGAGAACGGGCAGAAGCAGCGGCCACCCAGGGGCATGGACCAGGCCCAGCCCGACGACCAGGGTCATCAGCCCCATCTGGCTGATGCTGGAGTAGGCCAAAATGGTCTTGGGCCGGGGTTCGCCCAGACCGGCCAGCACTCCGAAGTACAGGGCCAGGACGCCGAAGACGGTGAAGCCGAGCCCCCAGGCGGGCAGGTCGATCAGCCCCAGGGGCAGAAAGTAGAGCCAGCCGAGCAGGCCGGCCTTGATCATGCACCCGCTCAGCACAGCGCTGGCAGGTGTCGGGGCCACGGGGTGGGCCAGGGGAAGCCAGAAATGGAGAAGGAGTGCACCGGCTTTGACTCCGAACCCGATCCCTGCGGTCATGATGATCAGGTCCCGGTGGGGTGATGTTGCCGTTGCCAGGGCCATGTCTGCGATCGCTGTGGACCCGGCCGAGTTCACGGCCAGAAACAGAGCGGTGATCAGGGCGGCCTCCCCGGCCAGGGCCATGAAGAGGTAGACCCGGCCGGCCTGCATGGCCTCGACGGTCCGGTCGTGGACGATCAGCCCGTAGGCTGAAAACGTCATCACGGCAAAACAGGTGTAAAAGGTCGGCACGTCCAAAGCGACGAGCAGGCCAAGGTTTCCGGCCATGGTCAAGAGAAAGAAGAAGGCGAAACCCGCGACACGGGGATCATTGCGCAGGAGGCGTGCGGCAAAAAAGCCGGACGCCGTCCAGAGCAGTGCCGTGGGAAACAGGAAGGATCCACTATAGACACCAGGCCCAAGCTGCAGTCCGAGAAGCAGGGAGGGCGCCTCCACCGGAGGCGGGGACAGGATCGCGGCGATCAGCGCCGGCAGGCCGGCCAGGGGCATGAGCACACGAATCACTGCCGGCCGCAGGCGCGGAAAGTTTAGCAGCAGTGCCGCAAACAGGGGCAGGAGTATGGACAGACCCCAGATCACGGCAGGATCCCCATGCCCTGGGCGATTTTTTCGGCCACCCCGAGCGGGCTCCATTCCCATGCAGCCCAGACCCCGGCGCCCAGGGAAAAGCTTGCCGTTGCCACTGTGGGCATGAGAAGGGTCCAGGGGGTCTCCAGTCTCCCGACGCTGCGCACGGTCTGCCACTTCCGGGCAGGGGAGCGGAACCATGCCGCATGGATGATGGGCAGAAAGTAGGCGGCATTGAGCAGCGTGCTCGTGACGAGAAGGGCCACGACCCAGAAGCTTCCGGTCTGCAGCCCGCCCAGACAGAGATACCATTTAGTGGCAAAACCGGCCACAGGGGGGATTCCGATCATGCCGAAGGCGGCAATGGTGAACATTCCCATGGTCATTGGCATGCGCCTTCCAATCCCATTGAGTTCGCTGATTTTGTGCAGTCCGAGGGTTTCGGCGATATTGCCGGCACAGAAGAAAAGCGTAATCTTCATGATCCCCTGGTGGACCAGGTGGACCAGTCCGCCGATTGCGGCCATGGGGCCGAGAAGGGCCGCTCCCAGGGTGATGTAGGAGATCTGACTCACTGTGGAGTAGGCCAGACGTCGCTTGAGATCGTCCTGCTTGAGGGCCATGACCGAGCCGAAAATGATGGTCACGGCAGCGGCGGCGGCAAGAGGGCCGAGCAGTCCGAGTTCATGGGCGAAATCCTTGCCAAAGACATGATACACCACGCGCAGGATGCCGTAGGCCCCGGCCTTGACCACGGCCACGGCATGGAGCAGGGCGCTGACCGGCGCAGGGGCGGCCATGGCCACGGGCAGCCAGCCGTGCAGGGGGACCAGGGCGGCTTTGACGCCCAGGCCGAGGATGAGAAGCATGAAGGTGACCTGCAGGAGAGGGTGGAACTCGGCACCCACACCGTCCAGCACGCCGCCGGGCGTAAAGTCGAACGGGCCGGTCAAAACCGTGATCTGGACGATGGCCACGAACAGAACGGCACCCCCTGTGATCGTATACAGCAGGTAGGTGCGGCCGGCGCGCAGCGCGGCTTCAGTCCCCCGGTGGACGACAAGCGGGTAGGTCACCAGGGTGAGAAACTCATAGAAGATGAAGAAGGTGGTCAGGTTTCCGGCCATGGCCACACCGGTGCTGGCCGTGACGCAGAGACTGAAGAATCCGAAGAATCGGCTGCGATTGGGCGATTGTTCCAGATACCCTATGGCGTAGACAGTGGTCACCAGCCAGAGATTGCTGGACAGGGATAGAAACGCCAGGGAGAGAAAGTCCACCCGGAGCAGGAAATCGAATCCCAGGGCCAGGGTGAAGCGGATCTGGTAGTCCTCCCCATGGACAAGCACCTCCCAGGACATGACGAACACCGCGACAACCTTGATCAGGGCCCCGGCAAGGTTGAGAAACGCGCGCCATTTTGAGCGGTGCTCGGGCAGAAAGAAGATGACGATCCCCGTTGCCAGGGAACTGGAGAGAACGATGACAGGCAGCCAGAAGCTCCAGTTCACGGCAAATCTCCTGAAGGAAGAAGCGGAGCAACCATGGGGGATCCCTGCAGCAGGGAGATGAGTTCATCAGCCCTGAACCCGATCAGGATGCCGAGGAGGGCAAGGACAAGAGCGGAACTCTCCATGATCCGGGGAACAGGTTGAAGTTCTATGGACTCCAGGGCCGGCGTGAACGCGTAGGACAACATGAGAAAGACGTACCCGGCCGTGAGCAGGCCACCGGCCACGATCACCGGGATCCACCACCACTGTCCGCTGGAGATCACGGCGTTCAAGGTCATCCATTTGGCCACGAACCCGCCGCTGGGAGGAAGCCCCATAAGACTGACCCCGGACAGGGCCAGGGTAAAGGTCGTCATCGGCATGCGGCCGGCGATCTCCCGCAGGGAGTCGATCCGGTCGGAACCCAGCGCGTGGATGATATTGCCCACAGCCAGGAACATGGCGGACTTTGCTGCAGTATGCGCCACGACCTGGCAGATGCCCCCTGTCCAGGCCTGCAGGACCCAGGGCGGGTCTCCGGCGAGACCGGGAACGGGCCGGGTCAGGGGAAAGAGCAGAAAGAGATAGCCGATCTGTCCTACGGTGGAGTGGGCCACCAGAAGCTTGAGCCGTTTCTGACGCAGGGCCTGGTAGGAGCCCCAGAGGATGGCCAGAGCCCCGAGCATCCCCAGGAGCAGCGCCGGGCCGGGGGTGATCGTGATCCTGAACACTTCGAACCAGACCCGCAAGATGAGATAGAACGATCCCTTGATCACGAGTCCGGACAAAATGGCGCTCACCGGGGGGGTGGCATTGCCGTGGGCAGAGGGCAGCCAGAAGTGAAACGGCAACAGGGCGGTCTTGAGCAGCAGCCCAAAGAGCAACAGGCCGAAGGCTGCGGCCGTCGGCAGGCTGGGAGCGATATGTTCGCTCAGCATCGGCACGTCCAGCATGCCGTATTCTCCATACAACAAAACAACGCCCAGGAGAAAGACCATGGAGCCGACCATGGCCGCGACCAGATACCGCAGTGCAGCGGTAAGGGCCGGAGTGCGCCCGGAAAGGGTGGTCAGGGCCACGGAGGAGAGCCCCACCACTTCGAGCAGAATGTAGGCGTTGAACACGTCAGAGGCCAGGAACAGGGCATGCAGTCCGCCCCACAGCAGCAGCCACAGGGGCCAGAAGTGGTTTGCCCCGCGATAGGCGCGGTACGGCTCCTTCAGGGCGGGGTAATAGGTTCCGGCGTACAGGCTGACCAGTCCGCCCGTGGTGGTGGAAAGGAGCAGGAAAATCGTGCTCAACCCGTCCACCCTTTGCCCGATGCCCAGGGGAAGGGGCCATCCACCTAAGGTTGAAGTCCCCATGGCCAAACCGTTTGGGGACAGGGCCAGCCACGCACCCAGGACAAAGGTGGCAATGGCGGTCAGTTGGCCGGCGATCACCACAGGCCTGTCCCTGAGGATGGAGCAGGCCAGTGCGCCGAAAAACGGGATCAGGACGAGGGACAGGGGCATGCTAATCGTCCTCTTCGGGCCCGGAAGGCTCCAGCAGTGTGGTCTGTCCCGTCCTGCTGTGAATCCTGCGGGCAAGGGCCAGGGCAAATGCTGTTGCGCTGATGGAGATCACAATCCCGGTCAGGACCATGGCCTGGGGCACGGGATCGGCAAACGTTTCTCGATTGCGGTCCGCGACACTGATGAACAGCAGAAAGACCCCGGCTGCCATGACATTCAGACCCATGATGATGCGCAGCACGTTGCGGCGGACGATCACCCCGTGCAGTCCCATGCAGAACAGGATGATCGCCGTGGTTCCGTAGATCAGGAACGGGGTGAGCGAAAACGATTCATTCATCTCATGGTACCTTTGGACCGGCTGCACCGGCAATCACGGAGCTGTCGGCCTCCTCACAGCGCAGCGGCTGCAGGGCGAGGAAGAGACCGGCCATGATCGTTGCAATGGAAACGGTGGCGGCCGCTTCCATGAGGAGGATCATCATCCCTGCCTGTGCGGGGGGAAATTCGAGAAAGTTTCTGCCCTGAAGCATGAACGCCGTTCCCAGGACAAGGAACGTACCAAAGCCTGCACCAAAGAGCAGACGCCAGGCCAATCGGGGCAGGGTGCTCAGCATGGCGTGTCCTGCCATCCAGAGCAGCACGAGCCCTGCGCCGAGAACGACACCGGCCTGGAACGCGCCGCCAGGGGCAAACGCCCCGGTCAGGAGAAGATGTCCGGCGGTCAGGATCATCAACGGGAACAGCCCCCCTACAAGCCATTTCAGGACCGGTTCAGTGCGGGGGGGCGGAGCAACGGTCTCGAGGCCGGGGCATCCCCTCACGCAGAGCAGGCCCTCGATGGCTATCAGAAGGACGCCAAGCTCCAGAAAAGTGTCGAACACTCTGAAATTCAGCAGGACCGCGGTCACGGGATGGACCACCCCACTGGCTTCCAGGTTTTGCTGCACCACACCGGTCAGCCCTGCCGCAGTTCGGGGCAGGGTGTATACGGCCATAAGAAGCAGAAGGGTCAATCCGACCCCTCCTGCAAGGGCCAGGATGCGAAACCCCAAAGGTCCGAAGCGGGAGAAATCTTCACTGGCGGGGGTGCTGTTATGTTCCCGGGTGCGCATTGCGATGCGGCGCAATGTATCGAGAAAAAGAACGCCGGCGAGTCCGGCACCGACCGCAGCTTCGGTGATCGCGATGTCCGGGGCATGGAGACGGGCCCAGACAACAGCGAGAACCAGCCCCATGGTGATGAACAACACTATGGACTGAAAAATGCCCGGAGCATGCAGAATTCTCCAGGCCAGAACAAGGATGATCAGGGCAAGGGTCAGGTCGAGAACCAGTCCGATCCATTCCATGGCGTTCTCAGGATGATTCGGGAGGCAAATCGTGTTGCGGGTCTAAACCCAGAACATACCTGCCCACCAGAAAGCAGGAGGTGGAACTTGCCGCCAGGATGACGAGCCAGATAAGGCCCAGTTTGAGCGCTCCGGCCGGTGATGTTCTGAGCATCAGCCCGAGAACGATGAAGCCCAGGCCCAGGTTGTCGGCTTTGGTCAGAGCATGGAGCCGGCTCAAAGTATCCGGGAAGCGGAGCATGCCCACGGTGCCGGCGGTGAAGAAAAACAAACCGCAGCAGCAGAGCAGAAGGGAGGACAGGTCTGACAGGTTCATTCACCACTCCCGCGGGTGTTGGGCGTAAGTCTTCTGACAAATGCGACCATGGCCAGAACCGAAAGCACGACAAGGGTCAAGCCCACATCCCGTATGGCCGGGTTTTGCAGCGCCTCTGCCAGGAGCAGGAATACCGCCGCACCTGTTGTTCCGAAGAGCTGGGCCGTCAACATGCGGTCGGCCGGTGTCGGCCCCATGAAAATCCGGAAAAGTCCGGCCAGGATGTTGACCACCAAGAAAAGTGCGGCAAAAAGGTAGAAGGTCTCCATGGATTCCCCTGTGCTGTGTGCTTGTGGTTCATGGCCCCACTGGGGGGACTGTTCAAACGGGTGTAATGAAGGCGCTGAAATTTTTATATTAGTTGATTCTATAGGTGATGGCAGGGAAAAATGTCAAAGGGGGAGCGAATGGAAAGCGAATGGAAGCGTAAAAGAGACGAGCCGATCAGGAGAGTGCGGACCGCACTCTCCTGATCGGCTCGAAAAGGGGTGTCATTTCCCGAAAAAACATTTGGGGTAGGTGCAGGCGTTGCAGTCCAGACAGATACCGCCCTCGGCCATACGGGCCAGGTCCATGCGGGTGATGGCCTTGCCCGCCAGGAGCCGGGGCAGGATGAGATCCAGGCTGGTGGTCTTGTGGAACAGAGCGCAGGCCGGCACCCCAAGGACCTGCGCGTCTTTGATCCGGCCCACCAGGGTCATGGCCCCGGGAAGCACCGGGGCCCCGTAAAGCATATCGGTGAGTCCGGCTTCCACAAGGCCCTGGCGGGTCACGTCTTCCGGGTCCACTGAAAGACCGGCCGTGGTCACGATCAGGTCGGCCCCTTTTGCCAGAAGTCGTTTCACCCCGGCGGCAATGGCCTTGCGGTCGTCGGGCACGATTTCAATGCCGATCACCTCTGAACCCAGGGGTTCCACTTTGGAGGTGATCACCGGGGCGAACTTGTCCTCGATGAGCCCCTGGAAGACCTCGGTTCCGGTGACCAGGACACCGATTCGGGCATGTCGCAGGGGCTGGATTTCCAGGAGCGGCTCTTCCCCGAGGGCGGCCAGAGCACGGCTGAAGTTCGCCCGGGAGATGTACAGGGGGATGGCCCGGGTTCCGGCCACGATCCGCTCCTCCTCGACCAGGCTGTTGTTCTGGCGGGTGGCGCACATGACGTCCGGCACCAGGTTGAAGCGGGTCAGCGCGTCCACATTTATGGAGAGCAGCCCCGTCTGGGCAGCGTAGAAGTTGATTTTCCCTTCCTTGGGCGGCTCGGTATAGGTGATGCCGGGCCCGGCCATGTAGCGGGCAAAAGTCAGGGCGGCGTCGTTTTCATGGATCCATTCGCCGGTGTCCAAAATTTCCTCCTGGACGTACACGAGATTGCGACCCATGTGTTGGAGCCGGCAGACATCGCCGCCGGTCAGAGTCTGCCCGGCTGAAAATTCCGGCCCCTTGCTGGTGCCCGGAACGATCCGGGTCATGTCGTGCAGAAGCTTGCGGCCCACTGCTTCGGTCGCCGGTACGGCCCGGGCCGGGATGCAGTCCTGTTCGGTTGTAACGGACAGGTTTTCGTAGGGCGCTTCCCCCTGGCAGCCCCGGCAGATGGCGCCGTCGCTCACCGGGTAGGCCTCCCGGCAGATAGGGCAGCATTCGATGGTGCTCATGTGGGAGTGGCCGAGCAGGCGCTGGGCGATCTTGACCGGTCGGATGGTGCAGATGGAATCCCCGGCCAGGCCGATCTCCAGGAAGAGCTTGTCGGAATCCTGCTCTTTCTTGGGGGTGAGCTTCAAGAACCAGCCCTTGATTTCCGGCCAGTCCTCGAGCTTGGCCACATCGAGACAGACCCGGTATCCTTCCCCGGTGTATTTATCGAACAGGGACACGGCGTAGCGACCCAGATTGACGACTTTCATCCACTGGTTGCCGATGGAGCACAGGGTCAGGAGCTGGACGGCGTCAGGCAGACATTTTTTGGATTCCACCACCGCCTCGAACAGGGTGCCTTCAGGCAGTCTGGCCTGAGCCATAGCCACCATGTACCCGCCGATGAGAAGCCCGGGCGCAGGGTACCCGTGGAAATCGGCCGCCCGCTGCCTGAATTCCTCGAACGAATACGGTCCGATGGGTTTGAGGGAAGGGGTTTTGGCAACAGCGTGTTTGGTCATACGGGCTCTCCAATGTATTCATATTCCGCAGAGTTCAGAGAAAGGTAATTCCTGCCGGACCAAAATCAAGAGGATCGCCGGAAGGTAGTGTTTCCTATACCGGAAGGTGTCGGGAAATCAACAAGCAAGCGGGGATGAGCACAAGCAGCGAGCTGGAATGAGTAAGCAGCGAGCAGCAAACAGCGAGCAGGCAGAAAATGTGGTGCTGTATCAAGGAGATATTGACCGAAGCACCTTCCCTCTTTCCGTCATCCCGGCCCTTGAGCCGGGATTCAGAGGGAGTGCGGCAAAATGTCTGGATCCCGGATCGAGTCCGGGATGACGACATCACTGCTGTGTCATTACCCGGCTTGACCGGGTAATCCATGCCTTTGCAGGTTGGGCACGAAGA
>JBKHAV010000168.1:0-3632 GCA_046542715.1 Desulfovibrionales bacterium | reverse complement strand
TAGTCCCGGGTCTGTCCGAAGAAATGCAGGAGCATGAGGAAGAGGTTCAGGAAATCGAGGTACAGCCGCAGGGCGCCCATGATCGTGCCCCGCCGGATGGCGGTGCTGTCGTCCATGGGGGCGGTCTCGCCCATCTCCTTGATCTTCTGGGTGTCGTAGGCGGTGAGGCCGGTGAACACGAGCACGCCCACCCCGCTGATCACGAACTGGAGCATGGAGCTTTGCAGGAAGATGTTCACCACCATGGCGATGACGATGCCGATGAGGCCCATGAACAGAAAACTGCCCCAGGAGGTGAGATCCTTTTTGGTGGTCAGCCCGTACAGGGACATGGCCCCGAACATGCCGGCGCAGATCACGAAGGTGGAGGCGATGGAGGCGCTGGTGTAGACCACGAAGATGGAGGACAACACCGCCCCGTTCAGTGCGGCGTAGGCTGTGAATACGGCGGTGGCCGTGGTGGCGGACATCTTGTGGATGGCCGCGGACAGGGCGATGACCATGCCGAACAGCCCCACGACCATGAGGATGAGAACCATGGAATTGCCGAAAATGGCCTCACGCACGGCCGGGGTGTTGGCCACGCCGTACGCGGTCAGGGCGGTGAGCCCAAGCCCCATGGCCATCCAGTTGTACACCCCGCGCATAAAGACGTTGGTGACCGATTTGGCCTGGGTGGTACTAGCAGTACGAAAATCAGCCATTGATAATCCCCTTGATGTTGTTTTTTCTGTGTGGAAAGGAAGTGCAGGTTGTGAAGATAATTTCGAGAGTGCTGAAAAGCAAGAAAAATCGGTGCACTTTTGTGCGCGATGTGCGCAGTTTGTCGGTAAAAGCGTTCAGGACCGAGTGGCGATCTCCTGTTCCAGCGCCTGGATCATCTGAAAGATCTTCTCCCGATTCTGCGGATCCTGGACGGAAGTCAGCACCCGTTGCAACACCCGAATCCGTTTTTCCGGGCTGGCGTCTTCATCAGTCAGGGTATGGGAAACCGGAAGAAGGTACTGCGGAGCCCGGGGCTTTGCCGCGGCCTGCCGGAAAGCCTCAGCAGCCATGTCGAGTTCGCCCATCACGGTCCACAGATAATAGCCCCGGAGAAAGGAAAACATCCACTCGTCCGGCAGGTTCTGTTCCGCTTTTTGGAGCAGTTCGAGACTTTCGAAATATTTTTGCCGGTCATTTCCCAGAAGCAATGCCCCGATATAATAGCCGTCATAAAAATGGGGATCGTGGTCCGTGATCCTGTCGAAGAAAAAGGGCAGGTATCCGTTTTCGTCAGCCGTGCCTTTGCCGTAGTAGTAGATCGCCTGAAAATAATTCATTGCCCCGGCCAGCCCGTACTGCCCCAGACTCAGGAATTTGGCTGCAGGATAGGGAAGTTTCAAATAGAAATCCTCCTCGTCCTCACACCAGGGACAGCCCACGGGCTGCACCACAGGAGGAGTAAACGCCGGCGCACTGGCCACGATGATGACAGCCAGGATGCCGAAGACGAGAAGGGGAGTTTTGAGTTTACCGGTCATGGTTTGGGGTGCTGTTTTATTTTCATTGTACAATTCAAAACTAGAAAGCAAGGATCATGCCCTGATATCTCAAAGCGAGCTGGGGCAAAGTCAACCCGAAGAACCCTTCAAGGAACAAAACCCCGCCCTTCCTCCCTCCGTCATCCCGGACTTGATCCGGGATCCAGACGCGGTAACGAAGACCTGAAAACCTTGTCTAAACAACCGGCCTGTGGTGCACGCGATACCTATACCTATAGTCCGATTAGAATACAAAACTAAGGCTCAACTCTATGTCATTACCCGACTTGTTCGGGTAATCCATCCGCCCTCTTGAAGATGGATTGCCCGGATAAACCGGGCAATGACTCCATTTGTTGTGCGATGTTTATATCCTATATCCAGAGATTTCCTTATTAAACAGCAACTCAAAAAGACGTATTTCGATTTTTTTCCAATCTGAGGATTTTAAGTTCTGAATGTATTCTTCTTTTCCCTGTTTCGGATTTCGAATTTCGAATTTCGGATTTCGAATTTGGCCTTTCCCCATTCGAATTTCGAATTTTCTTCCCTGCTACTTCAAATTCCGCCGCTGAAAAATCAGCACCGCTGCAAACCCATACACCACGGTCCAGGCCACGCAGTTGATCACGGCCATGGTCAGGTCTCGGGTCATCCAGTCCAGGTTGTAGACTGCGGCCAGCTTGAGGTTGAGGTCTTCCAGGTTGGGGAGGATTTTGGCGATTGCGTTCAACACGAACTGGTTCATGCCCTCACTTCGGTCCGCATACTGGAGCAGGAGCGACAACCCGTTCCCGCCCATGAACAGGCCGAAGGTGAAAAACGCGGACAAGAGCTTGGAGGAAAAGGTGGAAAAGAACATGGCTGCGGCAGCCAGGGTGATCTGGGAAAGGAAAATGGTGCCCATGGCCACGAACCAGACCGTGTGGATCTCCCCGCCGTGGACGAAGCGCAGAAAGGTGGTCATGGCGCCGAGAAGCAGGGTGCAGATCCCGATGAACACAAAAAGGCCGATGCAGCTTCCCACCACATAGGCCCAGCGGGGCAGGGGGCGGGAGAGCAGGATGTAGACCTGCCGGTTCTGCATGGCGTCCAGAATGATGCTTGGCGCCATGGTCAGGACGATGACGATGCCGAAGAGTTCGGTCAGGGAAAGGGTCAGGTGGGTGAGGACCTCGGTCTGGCCGGAGATGGCCAGGTTGGAGAGGACCACGCTGATGCCCAGGCCGATGAGCACGGTGATGAACAGGCCGTAAAAATACCGTTCAAATGCAGCCTGTTGAATGACATATTTTGTCAGTGCCAGGACCTGTCTGATGCGAAGACCGTAGTGTGCGTGCATGGGGGTTGCTTAAAAGGTTTTCAAGCGGGCTGCAATCTGGCTGAGTCTGAGCTGGTTGTGCATGACTGCGTCAAAAATGGGGGCCAGATCCCGCTCCTTGGGCCAGACAAAAAAGATGGAATCCGTGCCTTTCTGGACATTGATGGAATTGTCCCGAAGAAACTGCAGAAATTCCCGGGTCACGTCCCGGGCCAGAACATTGTACCCTTCCAGAGCATCCATTTCAGAAAGGCTGCCCTGCCACACGATCCGCCCGTCCTGGAGCAGCAGGATGGAATCGCTGACCATCTGCACGTCTTCCAGGATGTGGGAGGAAAAGATGATGGTCTTGCCTTCGGCCCGGTAGTCCAGAAGCATCCGCCGGAACCGCTCCCGCCACCGGGGATCCAGCCCGCTCAGCGGCTCGTCCAGGATGAGGAAGTCGGGATTGTCCAAAAAGGCCTGGGCCAGATTGAGCCGCTGCCGCTGCCCCTTGGACAGGGTGCGGATCTTCTTTTCCTTGAGATCGATGAGGTCGAAATCCTTGAGCACCGCCCGGATGCTCCCCCGCTTTTCTGACCTCGGCTGCCCGGAGATGGAGCAGAGGAACACGAGGTACTGCCGCACTGTGAAATGCCCGGGGAAATACGGCGTCTCCGGCACAAATCCTATAAGCATTCCGTCCTGCCCGGGATAAGGGGCTTGGACCTGAATGTTCCCCGCCTGCGGCGCGTCGATCCCGGCCAGCACTTTAAGAAGCGAAGTCTTCCCGGCTCCGTTAGGTCCGA
>JBKHAV010000167.1:0-3647 GCA_046542715.1 Desulfovibrionales bacterium | reverse complement strand
TCCGATCCGAGCCTTCAAATCTATGGGAGGCGCTGGGATATTGAGGCGTTTCTCAGAATCGAGCAAGCTGTTTGCACATAGGACCCTCTCTCTCATACGATATGCGTTCTCGCCCTGGAGCAACGGCTGCTAGAAAACTTACCCAGACCGGTTCGATTTTTTTGAACAACGGAGGCGGCGACTTCTTCGGTTTCTTTTTATTCTTATGAAGCGTTATGTCAATTTTTGAATATGCTGTAAAAACTCTACTTCTCCGGACTCAAGCCCCCATTCTAGACATCTGGAGGTGAAGGTTTCCAAAGAGAATCTCATGTTTTTTCACTTAGAGATCGCCTCGATTTTCAAAAATTGGGATGCTTTTTTTTTTCACATCGTGATGTCCATCATCCGTCTTCCAGTTTCACATAGGCCCGGCGTATGGTTTCGGTCAGTTCCTTGAAGTCCACGGGTTTCTGAAGACAGGCAAAGGCGCCAAGGCGCAGACAGGATGCATTGGTATCCCGGTCTCCCTGGCCGGAGAGGATGATCACTTGTATCCTGGGATGCCCCTTTCGGATCATCCGCAAGACATCTTCGCCGTCGATGCCGGGCATTTTCAGATCCAGAATCACAACTTCCGGCTCATCCTCCTCGATCAGTTCCAAAGCTTCTTCTCCACTGGAAACAACGGCCGCGCCCATTTCCCGCATTTTCAGCCGCTCGGACAGGGTTGCGGCGAAATCCTGTTCGTCATCCACCACCAGCACTTTGGAGGGCTGCTCAAAATCAAAAGGCCGGTACACGTTCGTCTGAAAAAGATCCGTGCCGATTTTCACTTCCACTTCGACCTCTCCAGCCACGCCGCGCACGATGCCGGCCAGCTCCTCCTGAATACGTTCTGGTCGGACCACGTTTCTCTCCACACGGACGACCACTCTCCCCTTTCTCGCTTCGGTCCGTAGAATATAGCCGTGCATGGCCAGAGCTGCCTCCACCTTGGCTGCCAGGGCGAAATCTCTGGCTGCTTGCAGCGACTCGACCGTAGGCAAGGTCACGGACCGCCGGGCACGGTTCTGAATCAGTTCCGCGGCATCCTCGGGAGTGGTCTTGTCCATGGGGATCAGAATGTCATAGAGGGATGAATCCCACGGCCCCCTGAGCAGCAGATATTCCGCCCAGCGCGAGCGCACCTCTTCCTCCTGGGCAATAAGTTTGGCCAACTGGCGCGGATCCAGGTGATGTGCCTTGCGGGCGACCTCGACCCTATACGCCTTGTCCGCGGTCAGGCACACCTTGAGGACATGGGTGATGGTCTTGGGAACAAGAAACCCGCCAAAGCCCTTCAACAGCAGATCCTCCTCCTGCAGGCGCTCGGCCAGTACAGCCTTGTAGCAGCTGACGCACCGCTCCTTATCCTTGGTGAAGACATTGAAAACGGATGGCTTGCCGAACAGTGCCCGGTAGAATTTTTCCTCAGGGACGCCATACTTTTCCGAGGCTTCAACAATCAATCCCTTGTCCTCCACAATTGCCAAAGACATGGCGCCGGCGACATTTTTGGCCACCTCGTCTTCCTGGCAATAGCCTTCGCTGAACATGGTGATGATTGCCATGACTGCTTCCTCGCTGTTAAAAAACTACGTTCAACATCCCGAGGGACACCACGAGAAACAGGATCGTCATGATCCCGCCGGCGCGCAGGAAGTCGGCGTTGCGATAGCCGCCGGGACCAATGACCAGGGCATTGACCTGGTGCGTGGGGATCAGGAACGAATTGGAGGTGCTGATGGCCACGGTCAGCGCGAACATGGCCGGGTCCGCCCCGGCCAGCACGGCGATGTTCACGGCCAGGGGCACCAGCAGGACCGTGGCTCCGACATTGGACATAAGCAGGGTGAAGACCGTGCTCAGGACAGCCACTGCCGCCTGGAGCACCCAGACCGGCACATCGCCCAGCATGTTCAGGGTTTGCACCGCAATCCAGCCCGCGGTCCCGGTGGATTCAACGGCCATGCCCAGAGGGATTAAACTGGCCAGGAGGAAGACCGACTGCCAGCTCACGCTTTTGTAGGCCTCGTCCATGGTCAATACGCCGCTGACCACCATAGCTGCAGCCCCGGCCATGAGCGAGACTGACAGGCGCAGATCACTGAAAAGCACCAGGCCCAGGGTCAGCACTGAAATCACCACCGCATGGGGTAATTTCTGATGCAGGATCACCTCATGGGGAAAGTTGGAGGTGACAACCACGTAATCGGGATTTTTTTCCAACTCGGCCAGATCTTCCCAGAGACTGTGCAGAACCAGAGTATCTCCGGCCTGCAAAGGCAGATCCCGGAGGTTGCCGCGGATCACCTGTCCGGCCCGGTTCACGGCCAGAACGCTGGCGCCGTGGCTTTTGCGCATCCGGATGTCCAGCAGAGAATTGCCGATAACATTCGAGCGCGGCGGGATGACCACCTCTGATATACCCGCCTGCGCTGAAGACAGCACTTCGGCGAAATGCTTGAGCATCCCGGAGCACTGCAAATCCATCTCTTCGCAGGCGCCCGCGATGTCCTGCCTGCTTCCCAAAAGGCCCAGTTCCGCGCCGGAACGGATGACGATGTCCGAAGCCGGCGAGATGCGCAGATCCCGGTCCTGATACAGCCCGATCACCGCGACCCGGTTGCCGAACAGGCTCTCCGCTTCGGCCACGGTCTTGCCATCCATGAGGCTGCCTGGAAAGACATGGACTTCAAAGATGTCACCTTCCAGACCGTACAACTGCCGAAAATACTCCACAGTGGAGACGCCCTGGTCCTGGCCTGCCTTTTTCCCTGGCAACACAAGGGGACCGAGCAGGACGAAATAGATGATTCCCGTCAGGAGCAGGGCCAGTCCGACGGGCATGACGTCGAACAGGCCAAAAGCACGTATCGGGGCGATTCCCTCGGGCAAGGTTCGATTGGACGTTGCGATCAAGTCATTGAGCAGGATCAGCGGACTGGAGCCGATCAAGGTCAGGGTCCCGCCGAGGATAGCGCAGAAGGCCATGGGCATGAGCAGGCGGGATACGGACAGACCGGTGCGCAATGCGATGCGCTTGATCACGGACATGAACAGGGCCGCAGCACCCACGTTCTGCATGAATCCGGAGACAACCCCCACAGTGCCGGCGATGATCGGCATAATGCGTCGCTCGGACTGCCCGCCGACCTTCAGGATGAAGGAGGCCAGCTTATTCATGAGCCCTGTTTTGTCCAGAGCCTTGCCCAGAATGATCACCGCGATGATCGAGATCACGGCATTGCTGGCGAATCCCCTGAACAACTGATCCCCGGGCACGAGGGTCGGGACGCCGGGGATCAGGCCCATCACGCCGATGAGCATCATCACCAGGACCGCGGCCACGTCCACCCGGACCAGTTCTGAAACAAACAAAAAAATCGTCAGTCCAAGTACACCCAGGACCCAGATCATTTCGGAGGTCAAGGCAACGCCGTCAGTCATTGCACACCTGCATTTGTCGTTTTATTGGAGAAGACTGCCGGCATACCGACACTCTACAGATACCGTTCTTTACGGCTACCATTCAGAAAATCCGTGCGAAATGCAAAATGGGGTCACCCAAGTCTGCTTTTGACTCTTGTAGAATCGAGTCACAGCATTATTGCTGCGGCGAACCT